>DATBLZ010000072.1:0-4874 GCA_036555065.1 Gammaproteobacteria bacterium | reverse complement strand
CTACGTCGACATCCTCGCCGGCGAGCAATTCAAGCCCGAGTTCGTCGCGCTCAATCCGAAAGCGGTCGTGCCCGTGCTCGTGCACGACGGCGCGGTCGTCGTCGAATCGACGGTGATCTGCGAATACCTCGAGGAGTCGTTCCCTGCGAACCCGGTCTATCCGCGCGCACCGCTCGAGCGCGCGCACGTTCGCGTTTGGACGAAGGCCGTCGACGAGGAGCTCCACCCCGCGTGCTCGGCGATCACTTACGTCATCTCGCACCGTTACACGATTCTGCGCAAGGGGGCCGGAAGCTTCGAGGATTTTCTCGCGCGCGGCTCAGGCGAAGGCCTGGCCGCGCGCACGCTCAAATGGCAATGGATCCAACATGGGCTCGAAGCGCCCGGGGCCGCGGATAAGATCCGCCTCTACGATGCCTATCTGCACAAGATGGAGCGCGCGCTCGAAGAGTCCGAGTGGCTCGTCGGCGATCGCTTCACCATGGCCGACATCGCGATGACTCCCTATCTGAACCGGCTCGCCGCGCTCGCGATGCACGGTTGTTGGGAAAACGGCCGCTTGCCGAACGTCGAGCGCTGGTTCGCGCGCGTGAGCGAGCGGCCGACGTTCAAGCCGGCGTTCGTCGATTGGGTGCCGGAGGAGCTCGCCGCAGAAATGCACGCCAACGGCCAGCGTTCTTGGCCGGCGATCCGCGAGCTGCTCGGCATTCGTTGAGCCCGCCGCCTTGAGATTAGCCGAAGTGACGTTGGTGCCTTGACGTCATAACGTCACAGCGCTAAGCTGACCTAAATCCGGAGCACCACCATGAGCGAAGCCCCCACGACGCGCGCGACGATCTACTTCGAGCCCACCTTGCACAAGGCGCTCCGCCTCAAGGCCGCGGACACGCACCGCTCCGTCTCGGAGATCGTCAACGATGCAGTGCGGCTCGCGCTCCGCGAGGACCAGGAGGATCTGGCCGCGTTCGACGATCGCGTCGCCGAACCCACGATTTCCTACGAGGCGCTGCTCAAGGACCTGAAGGCGCATGGCAAGCTATGAGGTCGTCGTCAAGAGATCCGTCGCGAAAGATCTGCGCGCGTTTCCGAAACAGGACGTAAAACGCGTTCTCGCGCGCATTCGAGCGCTTGCAGAAGACCCGAGGCCGCCGGGCTGCGAGAAGCTGTCGGGCCGCGATCGATATCGCGTTCGCCAGGGTGTTTATCGAATCGTCTATGAGATCGCCGACGCGCAGTTGATCGTGCTCGTCGTCAAAATCGGCCATCGGCGCGATGTCTATCGCGCTAGTTGATGTAGCAGCGACCGTGCGCCCCGGAATACGGGCGTCAGGTACAATCCGACCATAAGAACCAATTAATGGTCGCGCGCATGTTCTCTATTGGGGGCTCGGACTGACGATGGCACTCGCTGCCGGAACCCGTCTCGGCATCTACGAAATCACCGGCTCGCTCGGTGCCGGCGGCATGGGCGAGGTTTATCGCGCGCGCGACACCAAGCTCGGCCGCGAGGCCGCGATCAAGACGCTGCCGGCGACGCTCGCCGGCGACAAGGACCGACTCGCCCGTTTCGAACGCGAAGCGAAGCTCCTGGCCGCGCTCAATCACGCGCACATCGGCGCGATCTACGGCCTCGACGAGCACGAGGGCACGCTCTACATCGCGATGGAGCTCGTCGAAGGCGAGACGCTCGAGGCGAAGCTCAAAGCCGGAGCCTTGCCCGTCGAAGACGCGCTGCAGCTCGCCTTGCAGATCGCCGGGGCGCTCGAGGCCGCCCACGAGAAAGGCGTCGTCCATCGCGATCTCAAGCCTGCGAACATCATGGTGCTGCCGAATGCGCAGGTGAAAGTTCTCGATTTCGGCCTCGCCAAAGCCTTCTCGGGGAACCCGAACGAGGCAAGCCCCGCGCACTCGCCGGCGTTGAGCATGGCGATGACGCAGCAGGGATTGATCTTAGGCACCGCGGGCTACATGAGCCCCGAGCAAGCGAGCGGTCAAGCGACGGACCAGCGCGCCGACGTCTGGGCATTCGGCGTCGTGCTCTACGAGATGCTGACGGGACTACCGCTCTTCCGCGGCGAGTCGGTCCCACACATCCTCGCCGATGTTCTGCGCGCCCCGCCCGATTGGACGCGGCTGCCGAAGAAGCTGCATCCGCGCGTGCGGCAGGCGCTCGAGCGTTGTCTCGAGAAGAAGCCGCGTAACCGCTACTCGGGCATCGCCGATGCGCGCGTCGACATCGAAGCCGCGCTCGCGGATCCGACAGGCGGCGCCGTGGCGGCCCTCGTGAGCGGCAAGCGCGCGCCGGCGGGAGGCTGGCTCGTGTTCGTCGGTTTGGCCGGCGCGACCGTTGCCACCGTGGCGGCCGTTGTGGTCTTCGCGCTCATGCCGAAGCCGGAGCCGGGCCCCGTCGTGCGCTTTCCGTTCGTGCTGCCGGAAGGCCAGGCCTTCACGCGACCGGAGGTCTCGATGATCGCGATCTCGCCGGACGGCACGCGCCTCGCCTATGCGGCCAGCGGTCAGATTTACCTACGAAGCCTGAGCGAAACCGAGTCCCGCCCGCTCAGCGGCGCCAGCGCCGGAGGCGCGGGTGTGGCCATGCCGGTCTTCTCTCCGGACGGCCAGTGGCTCGCCTACGTCGAAGTCGTGAACGGAACGACCAGCATTCTCAAGCGCGTTCCGATCTCGGGCGGCACGCCCATCACGCTGTTCGAAGGCGGGTTCCCGCTCTCTCCGTCCTGGCCCACGCCCGACACGATCGTGTTCGCTCACCAGCGCGGCATCCTGCGCATCCCGGCCAACGGCGGCGCGCCCGAGATGCTCGCCGCGCGCGCGGACGGCGAGGTCCTCGGCACTCCCAAGATTCTACCCGGCGGGGATGCGGTGCTATTCACGCGGGCCGCGGGCGAATTCGGCGGGGCCGTGTTCACGGACGACACACAAATCGTCGTGCAGACGATCGGCGCGGAGGAAAGAGCCGTCATCTGGGACGGCGGTGCCGCGCCGACCTACCTGCCGACGGGGCATTTGATTTACGCCCAGGGGAACACGCTCTTCGGCATCGCGTTCGATGCTGACCGGCGCGCTGTTTCGGGAGGACCGGTCCCACTCGTCGAAGGCGTGCGCCGTTCGAGCAATGCGTTTACCGACGCGGCTCAGTACGCGGTCTCCGCCAGCGGCACGCTCGTTGTGATTCCGGGTGTCGGCGCCGCCCAGCTTGAGGCCACCGTGCTTGCGCTCGTCGACCGGAATGGCAACGTCACCCCGCTCGACGTTCCGCCGGCGCGATATCAGAGCCCGCGCGTCTCGCCCGACGGTAAGCGGCTGGCCGTCGAGGTCATCGACGCGTCAGGGGAAGGACACATCTGGATCTACGACCTCGCGGGCGATTCGGCGATCAGACGGCTCACGCAAACCGGCAACAACACACGGCCGATCTGGACGCCGGACGGCACGAACGTGACGTTCGGCTCCGAGCGCGACGGCGGTTGGGGCATCTATGAACAGTCTGCCGACGGCTCGCGACTCGCCGAGCGCCTGACGATGGCCGAAGAGGGGCGGCGGCAGTTCCCGGATTCGTGGTCGCCCGACGGCCAAACGCTCGCTTATACCGACGCTGACTTGGGAAACGCCGAATGGGACCTCTGGATCTTCTCGCGCGCAAGCGGGAATACTGAGCTCTTTGCGGGTGGCGACGCCAATCAGTTCTCGGCCGTTTTCTCGCCCGATGGACGTTGGCTCGCGTACACGAACTCGGCCGGCTCGTTCGGCATCCAGGTCCAGCCGTTTCCCGCAACCGGTGTAGTTCAGCAGATTCTCCAGAGCGGCGAGGCTGCACCTGTGTGGACGGCGGCCGGAAACGAATTGTTCTTCCGGCGCGCAGCGAACACGGGCGAGCCCATGCAGATCATGGGCCTCGAGATCGCGACGGCCGGCGGGATCACGTTCCGCAATCCACGGACGCTGCCGATCCAGGGCGCAGTCATGACTCTCGGCTACCGCGATTTCGACATCACGCCCGACGGCGAGCGGTTCGTCATGATCTATCCCGCCGAGGCCGCCACGCGCGCGGCGCCACAGCCGGCCCGTATCGACGTCGTTCTCAACTGGCAGCAAGAAGTGGTCGCGCGCGTGCCGCTGCCTTGAATTTCGGCGTCCCCACCGTAGTAATCGGCGTGGCATACTCACGTCGCGCCGCGCACGATCGAGGTATGGGTCTCGTGACCGCGAAACTGGAACTGAGTAATCCGCGTAAACCCGAGCTCGCATCGATCGAGGTCGCCGCGCTCGCCGATACGGCCTCAGTGTTCTTGTGCATCCCCGAGCACGTGCGGCTACAGCTTGAGCTCGACGTACTCGAGCAACGCGAAGTCAAGCTCGCCGACGGCTCGCGTGCAACCTACCCCTACGTCGGACCGATCGTACTGCGCTTCAAGAATCGCACGGGCTTCGTCGGCGCTCTCGTCATCGGTGACGAGGTGTTGCTCGGCGCGATCCCCATGGAGGAAATGGACCTCGTCGTCAATCCGCGCGACCGCTCCGTCGACGTGAATCCGGAGAGTCCCAACATCGCGACGGGAATCTGCAAGCGCGCGGCCTGACAGCTGCACTAATGGCCGCCGAAGCCTCGACGACGACCGAAAGCGGACTCAAGCGCAGCCTGAAGTCGCGCCACGTCACGATGATCTCGATCGGCGGCATCATCGGCGCCGGGCTCTTCGTCGGCAGCAGCGCCGCGATCGTGGCCGCCGGCCCCGGCATCATCGTGAGCTACGTCCTCGCGGGCCTCGTCATTCTGCTCGTCATGCGCATGCTCAGCGAGATGGCGATCGCGTTCCCGCACTTGGGCTCGTTCACCGAATACGCGCGCTTGGGAT
>DATBLZ010000032.1:0-13159 GCA_036555065.1 Gammaproteobacteria bacterium | reverse complement strand
CATGCGCGCATATTTATGCATATGAGAACGACTTTGATCATTGACGATGAGCTCCTCGAGCGGGCGCAAAGATTGAGTGGCATTCGCGAGAAGACCGCGGTTGTGCACGCGGGCCTGGATGCTCTTATCGCCCGTGAGAGCGCGCGCCGCCTTGCGGCTCTCGGGGGCAGCGAACGCAGCGTGCAGCCCGCCCCACGCCGAAGACCGGGCGGGAAGAAATAGATTCTCGATGCTCGTCGATACGTCCGTTTGGGTTGATCACCTACGGCACGGCAACGCGCGGCTGGCTGCTCGACTCGACGCAGATCAGGTTCGTTCACACCCCTTCGTCATTGGGGAGCTGGCCTGCGGGAACCTCTCGAACCGCGTCGAATTGCTCAACCTACTTGCCGCTCTGCCGGTGGTGCCGGTAGCCGACCATGATGAGGTCCTCAATTTCGTCGAGAGCAGACGTCTAATGGGGCAAGGACTCGGCTGGATCGATATGCACCTGTTGGCGTCAGCGACTTTGGGCTCGGTCGCCTTTTGGACGATGGACAAGCGTCTCGCCGCCGTCGCACGCAAGCTCGGTCTTTTCGCCAACCCGGCCTAGTGGGTCGGGTTTCGCCGCGTGTAGACGAGTTCTTGTTCGCGCACGCCGCCGTTCTCGTTGAGCTACGGTCGACTGTTGCGCAAGAGCCAGGCCGTTAAGAGCTTGATCTGCGTTGCGTCGAGGCGCTCGCGGAACGGCGGCATGACGCCCGTGCGACCGAGCGCGATCGAGGCGCGCACGTCCTCGACGCTGCCTCCGTAAATCCACGTATCGTCATTGAGCGCGGGCGCGCCGAGTTGGTCCATGCCGGTGCCGTCGGGGCCGTGGCAGGCGCTGCAATAGGTCTGAAAGAGGCGCGCGCCATCGCTATTCACCGCGAGCGCGGCATTTCCTGAGGAAAGCACGCGCGTATAGCTCGCGACCTGCGCGACACCGTCGTCTCCGAGAGCTGCCTGCAATGGCGGCATTACGCCCTGACGCCCCATCGTGATCGTTTGCACGATCTGCTGCTCCTCGCCACCCCACTGCCAATCGTCATCCCTGAGGTTGGGGAAGAGCCGAGCTTGACCCAGCGCGGCGGGCCCGTGACATGCCGCGCAATGGTTTGCGAAGACGTGCGCGGCCGAAAGCATAGCCTCGGGTTCCTGCTGCAAGGTTGCCACGGTCGCATCCGCGATGCGCGTTCGCTCCGGGCCGAAGCGCTGCTCGTAGCTTGCCGTGCTTGCCGCGATCTGCCCGCCTTGCGACCAGCGCAGCACTCCACGGTACGACCCGAGCCCCGGATAGAGAATCAAGTAAACGACACTGACCGCAAGCAGCGCGAGGATCAGCCAGAACCACCACAGCGGCGCGGGTGACGTGCCTTCGCGCAGCGTTTCGTCCCAAACCTCGTCGATGGCATCGGGCTCGCGCGTGAAATAGACGCTGTAAACGAACCATGCGAGCCCGATCAAGCTCACCACAGTGATGACCGTGACCCAGCCGCTCCAGAAGTGCGTGGGCAGGCTAGGCATCGCCGGGCTCACCTTTGTTCGCAATGCGCTCGTCCTCGAGCGGAATGCGCGCCGCCGCGGCAATGCCCGCGTCGTTTGTACGCAGCGACACCCAAATCACGACGGCGATCATGAAAGCCATGACCAACATGTCGCCGCCGAATATCAGGTAAGCCACGCTCAGTGCCCCCCGTGAGCCTCGGGCAAATTGGCCGCGAGCGCTCCTAGCGACTGCAAATACGCGATCAAGGCATCGAGCTCCGTTTTTCCTTGCAGCGCCGCGGGGGCAGCCGCAATCTCCTCGTCGCTGTACGGATGGCCGAGCGTGCGCAGCGCCCTGAGCCGCGCTTGAATGCTGCCGTCGTCGGCTGCGCGTAAATCGAGCCACGGATACGCCGGCATGATCGAGCCCGGCACGACGGCGCGCGGGTCGAGCATATGAATTCGATGCCACGCGTCCGTGTATTTCCCCGCGAGCCGGTGGAGATCGGGACCCGTGCGTTTCGAGCCCCAGAGAAACGGCCGGTCGTAAGCGAATTCGCCCGCGCGCGAATACGGCCCGTAGCGCTTGACCTCGGCGAGCAGCGGGCGCACTTGCTGCGAATGACAGACCGAGCACGACTCGCGCACGTACACGTCGCGGCCGATGAGCTCGAGCGGCGGGTAGGGCGCGAGACCTTCGACAGGCGCGTTGAGCGAGTCGTCGAGCACGGTTGGCAGCACCTGAACGAGCCCGCCGATCGAGGAGACGACGAGAATGCCGAAGATCAGGAGCCCCGTGTTCCTCTCGAGCGCGTTGTGCAGTCCGACGAAGCTCATGACATTCCCCGTCGGCTAAGTGTGAGCGGCTGCGGCGGGCCGCAACGCGGGTGGCCGCACGGCCACGGTGCGCGCGCCCGCGAACGTGCGGCGGAGATTCACGGCCATGAGCACAGCGCCCGAGAGGAACAGCACGCCGCCGACGAGCCGTAGCGCATAATACGGAGCCATCGCGCGCATGACCTCCGCGAAACCGTATTGGACCTCGCCGAGCTCATCGAGACTGAGCCACAACGTCGACTGCGAGATGCCGGCGCCCCACATCGACAGGATGTAGAGCATCGTGCCCGCGAGCGCGAGCCAGAAGTGGAGATTCGCGAGCGCGGTGCTGTAGAGCGGCCGGCCCGCGAGCTTCGGGACGAGATAGTAGAACGTGCCGAAGGTGATCAGCGCGTTCCAACCGAGCGCACCGGAATGCACGTGGCCGATCGTCCATTCGGTGAAGTGGCTCATGACGTTGACGCTTCTGATCGACATCATCGGGCCCTCGAATGTCGCGAGCCCGTAGAACGCGAGGGCGAGCACGAGGAACTTGAGCGCCGGATCCTCGCGGAGCTTCCGCCAAGCATTGGCCACCGTCATGACGCCGTTGATCATCGTCGCCCACGACGGCGCGAGCAGAATCAAGCTCATAACGACGCCGAGCGACTGCACCCACTCCGGGATCGCGTTGTAGTGCAGATGATGCGGCCCCGCCCAGATGTAGCTGTAGACGAACGCCCAGAACGCGACGATCGAGAGCCGGTAGCTCCAAATCGGCTGCCCGGCCTGCTTCGGCAGAAAGTAATAAAGCATGCCGAGGAACCCGCCTGTGAGCAGGAACCCGACGGCATTATGGCCGTACCACCATTGCACGACAGCATCCTGCGCGCCCGGAAACAGCGAGTAGGATTTCCAAAGCGTCGCAGGCAGCTCGAGATTGTTGACGATGTGCAGCATCGCGATGACGATGATCAGCGCGCCGTAGAACCAGTTCGAGATGTAGATCGGCGCCATCGTGCGGCGTGCGATCGTGCCGAAGAACACGACCGCGAAGCTCACCCAGACGACGGCGATGCCGATGTCGAACGGCCACTCGAGCTCGGCATATTCCTTGCCGCCGGTCCAACCGGCGAACAGCGACCAACCGCCGAGCGCGATCGCGATCTGCCACGCATAGAACACGAACCACGCGAGTCCGGGCGCGAAAAGCGTGGCGTGCGACGTGCGTTGCACGCTGTAGAACGCCGTTGCGATCAGCGCGGAGACGCCGAACCCGAACAGCACGACATTCGTGTGCACGGTACGCAGGCGCCCGAATGAAAGCCACGGCTGATCGAACCCGAGCTCGGGCCAGACGAGCTCGGCTGCGATGTACACGCCCGCGGCGAGACCGAGCAGCGCCCAGAAGATCGCGCAGGCGGTGAACGCAGTCACGATGCGGTCTTGATAGACGGGCTCGCTCTTCACATCACGATCCGCGGGCCGATCCCGTGGCTCCAGAGCACTGCCGTGATCCCGAGCAGGCTGACCCAGGCGATGAGCAAGTATGCGATCAGCGAGGAGGCCATGAGCATGCCGCGGCCGGGATCGGTCTTGAGCACGATCGGTAGGCCGCGGTAGAGAAGGTACATGCTCCAGATCAGCGACGGCACCATGACGAGCACGTTGATGAAGGCATTCGGGTAGATATGCACGACGCTGCCGATCGACAGGGGCGCGCCGACGAGCGCGATCAACGCGAGGCTCCGGCCGAGCGAGGGATCCGCGCCATAAGTCGTCGCCATCCAGTTAGCGACGAGCGCCGTGCTCAGGAAGCCGAAGAGCAGCAGCACGAAGTACGCGGCAGCGATTGCGAGCGCCGTTTCCGGCGCCAAGTACAGCGGCTCGACGCCGAGCCGCCAACCGAACGTCGTCGTGCCGATGTAGGCGAAGACCGGCGGGAGCACGCCGAGCCAGAGCGCGAAGCCGAAAAACACCGCTGCGCCCGACGGCGGGCGCTCGCCGATGGCAACGAACGCCTTCTGCGGCCTCAGCAGGACCGTCCAGAGATCGAGGATCGAAAGGCGCGCCGTCATCGCTGCCGTATGGTTTGCTGAGGACTTGGGGACTCTATGAGCCTCGACGGGCCCGACGCATTAGTAATTTCCGCTATAGCCGTACGGTATTCTCGGCGGCTACCACTTCGGCGCGATTCGCGTCCCCGGCAGGACGTCGTAGGGCGACGCCCACCCGGGGACGGCCTTCATGCGCTCGACCCACGCCGCGAGGTTCGGGAAGCGCTCGGCGATCTCGTAGCCGCTTTCTTCGATCGGGTAGAAGCGGTACCCCGACAACGAGAAATCGGCGATCGTGGGTGCGCTGCCCACGAGATACGGTTTCGCCGCGAGGTGCTTGTCGACGACGCCGTAGGCCGCGTCGATGCGGGTTTTGAGAAACGTCATGATGACCGGATCGGGCGGGGCCGGCGCGAACGCCTTCATGAACCGATACGTGCCGAAATAGCTCGTGAACTTGTGGTTGTCGAACAAGAGCCAGCGCAGAACCTCGAGCTTCTCATCGTCGGTCTTGCCGCCGAACTTGCCGTGCTTCGCGGCGAGATACGTGAGAATCACGCCCGACTGCGTGAGCCGGCGCGCGCCGTCCTCGAGCACGGGGATTTCGCCCATCGCGTTCGTCTGGTCGCGCCAAGCGGCCTCGCGCGTCACGCCGCTCATGTAGTCGACGAAAACGGGCTCGAACGGTTGGTTCAGGGCGCGCAGCAGGAACGCAACCTTGAAGCAGTTGCCCGACTGCGCGAAGGCGTGTAAGCGATACATCAGAAATGGGGCGTGACGCCCATGTTGTACATGATGAACGTGTAGACGTCGGCCGCGGCCTCGAGCTGCTTCGTGAGGTTGCTCGCGCCGTGCCCCGAGCGCGTCTCGATGCGGATCAACACGGGATTCTCGCGGCTCGCGAGCGCCTGCAGCGTTGCCGCGTACTTGAACGAATGCGCTGGAACGACGCGGTCGTCGTGATCGGCAGTCGTAATCAGCGTTGCCGGATACCGGACGCCGGCCTTGATGTTGTGGAGCGGCGAGTACGCGTAAAGCGCCTTGAACTCCTCGGGGTCGTCGCTCGAGCCGTAGTCGGCGATCCAGTTCCAGCCGATCGTGAACTTCTGGAAGCGCAGCATATCCATGACGCCCACTTCCGGGATCGCGACTCGGAAGAGCTCGGGGCGCTGATTGATCACGGCGCCGACGAGGAGACCGCCGTTCGAGCGGCCCTGGATCGCAAGCTTGTCCCGCGACGTGTATTTGGTCGCGATGAGCCATTCGGCCGCGGCGATGAAATCGTCGAAGACGTTCTGCTTCTTGAGCTTGATACCCTGCCGGTGCCAAGCCTCGCCGTACTCGGCGCCGCCGCGGATGTTCGCGATCGCGAACACGAACCCTTGCTCGAGCAGCGCGAGCCGCGCAGCGCTGAACGTCGGGGATTCGCTGATGTTGAAACCGCCGTACCCATAGAGCAGCGTCGGGTTCGCGCCATCGAGCGCGAGCCCTTTGCGATGCACGAGGAACATCGGAATGCGCGTGCCGTCCTTGCTCGTATAGAAGATCTGCTTCGTCTCGAACCCGCCCGGGTCATAGCCCGGCACCTGCGGCTGCCGGAACACGGTGCTCGCGCGCGTGGCGATGTCGTAGCGATAGATCGTCGGCGGCACGTTCAGCGAGTTGAACGTGTAAAACACGAACGGCGCGTCGCGCGGCGCGGCGAAGCCGCTCGCTGCTCCCAAGCCCGGCAGCGCGATCTCGTTCTCGAGCTTACCGCTCAAGTCGTAGACGTACGCACGCGTCGTCACGTCCTTCAAGTACGTCGCGAAGAGCTTGCCGCCGCCCGTTTGCGCGCTCTCGAGCGGCTCGGGCCGTTCGGTCAGTACGTCGACCCAGCTTGCCTCGGCGGGATCGTTAGGATCGATGCGCACGACGCGCCAATTGGGCGCCTTGTAGTTAGTCGCAACGAGGAGCGCATCGCCGACGTTGTCGAGTACCGAGAACGACGAGTCGCCGATCTCGTCGATGACGGGCCGGAACTCGCGACTGCGCGAGGCGAGATCGCGCACGTAGATCGCATTACCGTCCTTGCCCTTGCCGCGGTCGGAGATCGTGAGCACGGCGTAGCGCTCGTCCTCGGTCGTTGCGACCGTGTGGAAACGCTGCGGATTCGCAGAATCCGAGTAGACGAGCTCATCGGCCGATTGCGGCGTGCCCACTCTGTGGAAATAGACGCGGTGGTCCTCGTTGATCGAGGCGACTTCCGCACCTGCGGGCGGTTGCGGGTAGCGGCTGTAGAAGAACCCGTCGCCTTGCCAACCGATATCGGAAACCTTGACCCAGGCTATGCTGTCATCGAGCGTGCGTTTCGTCGCGAGCTCCATGACTTTGAGCTCCTCCCAGTCGGAGCCGCTTTGCGAGATACCGTAGACGGCGTACTTCGCGTCGCGTGAGGGCGCAAATGCGCTCAAACGCACCGTGCCGTCCGTGGACCAAGCGTTCGGGTCGATCAGGACTTCGGGCACGCCGTCCTGCCCCTGCTGGATGAAAAGCACGCTTTGGTTTTGCAGCCCTGCATTCTTGCTGAAGAAGAAGTACGGCCCTTTGCGCGATGGCGCCGAAAACCGCTCGTAGTCGCTGAGTCCGATCACACGCGCGCGAATCGCCGCGCGGAACGGAATGGCCTCGAGGTAGGGGAAGGTGACGTTGTTCTGCGCTGCAATCCATGCGGCCGTCTCGGGCGAGCTCTCGTCCTCGAGCCACCGGTACGGATCCGCGACTTTGGTGCCGTGATAGTCGTCGACGTGGTCGATCATTTTGGTCCTGACATAGGCGAGCTCCTGCGCGCTCACCGTTCCGAGCACGAGGCCGAGCGCCGCGCTCGCCGCCGCGCGCGCGATTCTCGATGGCGTGGTAGTCATTGTGCCCCCGTCCGTCAGCGCACGGCGATGGGATTCCCCGGCGCGCCCGTGGCGCCTTTGAGCTTCATCGGCGCGAAGATGAACGCGAACTCGTAAACGCGATCGGCCGCGAGACGGCTCAAATCGAGATTCTCGAGGTTATAGATGCCATGGAGATTCATGAGCCATTGGTGACCCTCGATACCATTCTGCGGGTTCTCGCCGGGCACGGCTTCCATTGCGAAGTTGTCGGCGCCCGTCATTACGATCCTCTTCTCGGTGAGCCACTTGATCGCCGTGATGCCGGGCCCTGGCTCGCCCGCGCCATAGGCGGCGTTGTCGACCATCCAGAGTTGGCCCCAGCCGGTATGAAACAGCACCGCGTCGCCTTCACGGATTTCGACGCCCTCCATCTCGAGCGTCGCTTCGATGTCCGCGACCGTGATGATGTAGGACGGATCGAGGCGCGGGACTCGCTTGTAACGCGCGACGTCGATTAATACGCCGCGCGTGAACAGCACGCCGACGTTCTCGATGCCGAGCTTCGTGAGGCCATAAGGCGTCCCGAACTCCGAGAGCTTGAACCCGTTGTAGAAGACGTAGTCGCCGTCGCGCTCGGTGCCGATGTGGCCGAGGCCGTCGAACTGCGTGCCGATCTGGCCGATCTCGCCGCTGATGAGCTCGTCGTTGTAGACGACGCTGTTCGGCGCGTTGCTGCCGCCCGTCGGCAGCCCCGGAATGCTCAGTGCCAAGTGCCGGTTGCCGACGAACGGCATGCCGCGCTCGTAGACGCGCCCGAGCTCGTAAATGTCGCCTTCCTCGATCAACGAGACTGCCTCGAGCACTTTGGCGGGCGTTATGCGATTGGCGGCACCGCGTTGATCGTCGGGGCCCCATTCGGAAGGCCACCAATCGGGGACTCTCGGCGCCTGCGCGAGCGCGAGCTGCGACGCGCCGAGTAAGCCGAGAGCCAAGATGCGTAGCGCAAAGGCATTGTTTCGACGCGGTGCCATGAAGTTCTCCTTATTGGTCGGCGCGATCGAGCGCCAATCGTAACGTCTCGAGCTCCCCCGGGAAACGCCAGTCGGCGGGCTGCTGCTCGTTCGGGTCGATCCATTGGATGCCCGCGACCTCGATGAGCGCCCACGGCGGCACAGAGGGCGCGCGCGCTACGTCCACGCTCGCCGGCAATCGGCAGTCGAAGAGCAGCGTGCTGTTCCTATCGATGAGGAGCCGGCCGACCGTCGCGTCGATGCCCGTTTCCTCGAAAAGCTCGCGGTGGGCCGTGCACTGCCCGGTCTCGTCGCCTTCGCGGCGGCCTCCCGGCAAGTCGAGCTTGCCGCTCATTCGATTCACGGTCGCGAGCACGCGATCGCCGTTTCTCACGACACAAATCGAGTTGCTGCGGCGGTCATCGGCGAACGCGGGGTCGACGCGGCACGCGGGCGCCTCGACGGTACACGCGGCCGCGAACGCCGCAAGCGCGGCGCACGCGGGTAGAACGCACCACGCCGAGCGGCTCATGCCGACTTCGGCCGGTAAGCCGTTCGCGCAACCTCGCCGTACGGCACGGGGCCGACGGTTGCGCGGATCTCGACTTGCGTGTGGCGCTCGACCGTCGGTTTGGACGTGCCGCCTTTTTCCTCGCCCCAAACGACAGTGACCTCGGTTCCGGGCTCGCTGTCGGCCTCGTCGACGATCGCGAGCGACAGCATCGCGCGCTCGTTACAGGTGTAGCCGGTATAGGTCGAAACGCCGATGCGCTTGCCGCCCTTGCGGACCTCGTCGTATGGCAGCGTCGCGTAGTTCGCGAGCGGCAGATCGATGTATTTGGCTGCCTTGCTGCCGCCGAACAAGCCGCCGAAGACGCGCGTGACGTCCTCGCCATTCCAGGCCAGCGTGACCTTCTTGCGCCGCGGGTTGGCGGCGATTTTCTCGAGCGCCTTGCGGCCGACGAAGTCGTGATCGAACTTGACGAAGAAGCCGTAGCCGAGATCGTAGGGCGTTAGATAGTAGTCCTCGATCTCCTTCGAGTAGTAGCTGCCGCCGAGCGAGGCCGTTGCTTCATAGCTCGTTGCCGGCAGCCACTTCCGGTAAGGCTTGAGCTTTTCGCCCGTATACACGGCCGGCAACGGCGAAGGAATCCAACCCGACTCGAGCGTGCTCGTCGGATACGTGCGCGCGCCGACCTGGCGTAGACCGAGCTCACGGCCGGCCGCGATGATCGCGGCCTTGACGTCCTCGCCGTGCTCCCACGGGCCGAAGAGCTCCCAGCCGGGCTGACCGACCATGCCATGGCGCAGCGCGCGAACTTTCTTGCCCGCGATTGTGACGACTTTCATGTTGAAGAACTTGATATCGGGCGCAGGCTTACCCGTCGCTCTCTCGATGACCTTGACGGCATTCGGGCCCTGGACTTGGTAGCGGTAGCTCTTGCGCTTCCCTTGATTGACGGCTGAGCGCTCGTCGCGCTCGATGCCGACGTCGTAGCCTTGCGTTTGGCCCTGGTACTGCACCCAATTGATCGCCGATGGACGCCCGACGAGCCTGAGCCGGTTCTCGTCGAGGTAGAAGAGAATCGCATCGCCGATGACGTAGCCTTCATGATTGCACGCGACGAAGTGCTTGGCTTGGTCGATGCCGAAGCTCGCGAAGCTGTTGACGGCGAGATCGGAGAGGAGCTCGAGTGCACCCGGACCTTCGATGTTCAGGTCCGTCATGTGGTGAGACTGATCGAACAGTGCGCAGGTCTCGCGCCACGAGCGCTGCTCGTCGCGCCAGTTCGTATATTCGCTCGGCACGACGGGGAAGGCATAGGGACCGATCTGCGAGTTGCGCAGGAGGTCGACCGGGTTCGCGGCCGCCTGCAGCGCGTCTTCTAGGCTTTGTGTGGTCATAACACTAGCAGGCTAGCAGACCGCCGAGTATCCTGACATGTTCCATGAAGAAGATAACCCTATACGACACGACGTTGCGCGACGGCACGCAGGCCGAGGACGTGGCGTTCACGCTCGAGGACAAGCTCAGGATCGCCGAGGAGCTCGACGATTGCGGCATCAGCTACATCGAGGGCGGCTGGCCCGGCTCGAATCCGCGCGATGAGGAGTTCTTCGCGGCGGCGCGCAAGCTCAAGCTCGCGCGCGCACGCATCGCGGCGTTCGGCTCGACGCGGCGCGCGAACGTCGCGGCCGCAGACGATCTCAATTTGCGGCAGTTGCTAAAGGCCGAGACGCCCGTCGTCACGATCGTCGGCAAGACTTGGGATCTACATGTTCGCGACGACCTGCGGATCTCGCGCGAGGCGAATCTCGAAGTCATCGCCGATTCTGTGCGCTACCTGAAGCAACGCGTCGATGAAGTGATCTTCGACGCCGAGCACTTCTTCGACGGCTATCGCGCCGATCCCGAATACACGCTCGCGTGCGTGCGCGCGGCGGCCGAGGCAGGCGCCGACGTGCTCGTGCTTTGCGATACGCGCGGCGGCTCGATGCCGGAGCAGATTCGCGCCGGCGTCGCTGCCGCGGCCAAGAGCGGCACGACGGCATTGGGGATTCACTGCCACAACGACTGCGAGCTCGCGGTCGCGAACTCGTTGGCCGCCGTCGAAGCCGGTGTGACGCAAGTGCAGGGCACGATCAACGGGTTTGGCGAACGGTGCGGCAACGCGAACTTGTGCTCCGTGATTCCGAATCTCGTGCTCAAGCTTAGGCTAGCGTGCGTCACGCGCGAGGAGCTCAAGAAAGTCGCCGCGGTGTCGCGAACCGTGTATGAGCTTGCGAACATCGAGCCTTACAAGCGTCAGCCTTTCGTCGGTGACAGCGCATTCGCGCACAAGGGCGGCCTGCACGTCGCCGCCGTGCAAAAGAACGCCGAGACTTACGAGCACATCGACCCGGCACTCGTCGGTAACCGGCAGCGCGTGCTCGTCTCCGATCTTTCCGGGCGCAGCAACGTGATCTACAAGGCGAAGCAATTCGGCCTCGACCTCGACTACTCGGACCCCGTCGTCAAAGCCGTGCTCGAGAAGGTCAAGCAGCTCGAGAGCGTGGGCTACCAATACGAAGGCGCCGAGGCCTCCTTCGAGCTTCTCATGCAGGAGGCGCTGCACGGCCGGAAGCGGCACTTCAAGCTGCTCGCGTTTCGCGTCAGCGACGAGAAGAATAAGGAAGACGAGCCGCCGCTGTCGGAGGCTACGATCATGATCGAGGGGCCCGACGGCAGCGTCGAGCACACCGTCGCGGACGGCCACGGTCCGTTGAACGCGCTCGATCGCGCTTTGCGCAAGGCGCTCAAGCCTTTCTATCCCGAGCTCGAGCGCCTCGAGCTTCTCGACTACAAAGTGCGCGTGCTCGGCGGCGGCCACGGCACCGACGCGACCGTGCGCGTGCTCATCGAGTCCGGCGACGGCCGCAGCAAGTGGGGCACGGTCGGCGTCTCGGAAAACGTCATCGAGGCGAGCTGGCTCGCGCTCGTCGACAGCATCGAGTACAAACTCTTCAAAGACGAGAAAGCCGCCGGCATAGGAGCGGCTTCAGCCGCGACTCCTAAGAAGAAAGACCGCGGCTAGAGCCGCTCCCACAAGCTGCTCCCACAACTATCTAGCGTCGCTGCTCGTCGGGGGTCAGCGGCCGCTCGATATCGCCGTGAATTCGCAGCACTTCCCAGCGTCGCTCGAGCGCGGTGGGCAGCAGCTTGCGATCGCCGTTGACGACGACCGGGAAGCCGACGGACTCGAGGAGCTCGGTGTCGTGATACGAGTCGCTGTACGCGGTCGCGCGACTCAAATCGAGGTTGTGTTGCGCGGCGAATTCGCGCGCGAGCGGGACCTTCGCGTGATAAAACGGATGGCGGTCCGGCGGCCCGGACCTGTATGTGCCGTGGATCTCTTCGCAGAGCGTCGCGCAGACGTGCTTGACGCCGAGCGTGCGCGCGAGCGCGTCGGCGATCGGCTGCAGCGTGCCCGAGAGCAGCAACACCACATCGCCGCTCGCGAGATGCTGCTTGAGCTTCGCGACGACGGGCGCATACACGTTCTTCGGGAAGTCCGCCGCGACGAAATCGGCCGCGAGCCGCTCGATCGTCGCGGTATTGAGCCCGGTGAGGTATGCCTTGTTCTTCTTGATCGAGTGAATGCCGCCGACGGGCACGTAGCGCAGGAAGAAAAGCAAATATGCGAGCAGTTGCCGCGGCCCCTGCCGGCGGTGCGCCCAAAGGTAACGCCAAAAACGCCGCTCCGAGCTGCCGCGGAGCAAGGTTCCGTCGATGTCGAAGATCGCAAGATCCGTCATGAATTCCGCCGCCGAACGATATTCTCTTTCTCAGCGTATACGAATTCGATGATGACCGGCAGGCCCCGGAGGACGCACAGGATTACGCTGACGTAAACACTCGCGTACGTAAGCGCCGTCCAGGCAGCGCCGAATAGGGCCCAAAACCAGGGCCAGACTTCGGGCAGCGGCCGCAGCGCTGCGAGGCCGCAAAACGCGACGGCCTTGATGACGGCGTAGAAGGTACGCATGAACTTGCCGGCAACGATGAACTTGCCGAGCTTCGACTGCATGAGGCCGAACGGCGTTTCGCCGCGGGCCGCGGCTGAGCCAGCGCGAATCGTGTCGACGGCCACGCCGCGGAAAATGAAAACGAGGGGCACCCAAATCGGCACCAAATTGTTGTCGGCCACGACGATCCAGAGCGTGAGCTCGACGATGCGATCGCCGGCGATATCGAACAGCGAGCCGAACAAGCTCGACTCGTTGCGTTTGCGCGCCACGTAACCGTCGAGTGCGTCCGTAACGTACATCACGATGATGAGAACGAGGCTCGCGAGCTGGGCGATGTCGTTCTCCACGTAGAAGAGGCGTGCAACGACAATGAGCAGCACGAGCCGACTCAACGTGA
>DATBLZ010000027.1:0-2200 GCA_036555065.1 Gammaproteobacteria bacterium | reverse complement strand
CACCAAGTCGCGTCGACGCTGTTGACCTTCGCGCCGTAGGCACTCAAGTCGACGCGCCTGAGCAACGACGGCGCTTGCGGGTTGCGGACGTCGACGATGTCGAGCGACACGTCGAACGCGTTGGTGACGTAGAGCTTCCCGTGGCGGAGCGCCGCTGTCTCTGCCGATGTGATTTCCTCATCGACGACGGCAAGCCCCGTCGTGTACCGGCCGAGCAACTCGAATGCGGGCTCATCCGCTTGAGCCAAGGACGCTCCCAACGTGAGGAGCGCAAACGTAGCCGGCGCCACGGATCCGGGTCTGTGCATCGTCTTCTCCAAGGTGTTGTAGTCAGCCAGTGGGCACGCTGAGTGTCTTGGAGAACTGTTACAGCAATGTGGCACGCTGGAACTTGTGGACGAACCTCTTTATCGTGGCGCTTCGTAACAGAACGGTCACGGAGTCTCGCGGCAGATGGACTTCATTTTCTTTCTTGGACGCTTCCATGTGCTCGTGCTGCATCTGCCGATCGGCATCATCGTCGCGCTGTTCGTGCTCGAATGGCTCGCACGCAAGCCGCGGTACGCGCACCTCGAGACTGCATCGTCGTTCCTGTGGGGGGCCGCCGCGATTTCCGCTCTTGTGACGGTAATCCTGGGCTACATGCACCTCGCCGAAGGCTCCTTCACGGGAACCGCGGCGATTCAGCACCGCAATTTCGGCACAATCGTCGCCGTTCTGACGACCGGCATTGCGTTGCTGCGCGCGAGCAGATTCGCGCCGAGTTATCGACCGGTATTTTTTCCGGCCTCCGTGCTCATGCTTTTTCTAGTGAGCATCACCGGCCACTACGGCGGAAGCCTCACCCACGGCTCATCGTATCTTTTCGAATAGGTCGGCTGGCGCTCAGTCGGATCGCGCTGCGCGCCCGCTGTGCCCGCCGGACGCGGAGCGCCCGCCGCCGCCGCTCATCCGTCCCGATGAGGGGGCGCTCCGTTGCGGGGCGCTTTCGCGGGCTCCGCCGCCGAAGCTCGACCGCGGTGTCGGTGCGCTGCGTGACTCAGGCGCTGAGCGCGACGGTGCTGGCGGTGCGAACGACGAACGTGATCCTGAGCTCTCGCGCGGACTCGAGGCGGGCGGCGTAAAGGAACGTGACGGCGGCGCGGAGCGTGACCCCATGTCTCGCGGCGTACTTCGGGACTCGGTCCTGAAATCCTCGCGCGAGCGCCAGGGGCTCTCGGTCGCGACGCGGCCGAGCATGCGGCCTTCGGAGCGGACCGAAGCCGACGGCGTCGAACCTTCGTTCGAGCGCGGCTCGTGAGCGGCGTCACTGCGCGAGCCGTTCGCCACGCCGCCGAGCATGCGGCCCGGGCGGGTCGTTGCTGGCGCGGCTCCCGATTGCGTTTCTGTCCCACGGTTTGGCGCGACTGCGAACGGTTGCGCGGACCGTCCCTCGCGAGCTGCGCCGAGCTGCCGCGCGATGTCGGCCGAGCGCGTGCCCGCGCCGCCCTCGGCGCGGCCCGCCATTCGTGATGGCGTGCGGGCAAATCCGTAAGCCGAACCGCCATTAGTGCCCGCTCCACTTCGGCGGCCTTCGTAAGCCACGCGGATCGCGCGGTGCTGCGGATACGGCCCGCCGTGATGATCGTCGTGGCGCCAAACGTTCGATGCGTAACCCGTGTTGACGTTGACGACGACGCCGCTGCGTCCGTAGTAAGGGCCGTAGTCGTAATACGGGTGGTGATAGTAAGGATGGCCCACATGCGTGTGGTGATAAACCTGCACGCAGTGCGAGTACCAGCCGATCGAGTAGGCCGAGGTCACGCCCCAGAAGAATCCGAACGTGAACCCATAGCCGACCGGATACGGGTAGTAGTAAACGGGGTACGCGTAGGGATAGTAGTAGTACGCGGGTGTCGAGTGATAGACGACGACGCGCTCCGGCTCGTAGTACGGAATGTAGACGACCTCAGGATCGGCGGGCGCAATCTCGATGACTTCTTCTTCCTTGGTCACGACCTGGCGATCGTCGGTGCGCAGATTGCCGGCCGCGTAAGCGCGATCGCGGAATGCTTGCACGGCGTTGATGACGGCAGCTTGATCGGCGAGCACGGCCGCGCCCAGATCCCACGTCCAATCGAGATCCTCGTTCATCATGCGCACGATCTCGGGGTAATTGAGCAGCGCGACGACCGACTCGTCCCATTCGGGGTTCGGCTCG
>DATBLZ010000026.1:0-2615 GCA_036555065.1 Gammaproteobacteria bacterium | reverse complement strand
GTTGCGGCCGAAGACCTTCACGCCGACGTGATCGAGCAGCGCAGGCCGATGAACGGTCGAACGGGCGTTCGCTTTGGTGATGACGAGCGGAGTCGGCGCGCGCGCGGCGGCGCGTGCCCGCCCCGTCAGGCTCACCGTCCCGCCCATGCGCGTGTCGGCGCGCAGGAGACCGAGGCCGGTCCCGGGGCGTATGCGCAGCTCGTCCGCTTCCTCACCGGGGGTTAACGCGTATTCGCGATATCCGAGCAGTGTGAAATGGTTGTTCGCGAGCCAGTCGAGCAGCGCACACGATTCGGCCAGCAGCTCCCGGTCCTTGAGATCGCTCTTGCGCAGCTCCGCCGCGGCCGTCGCGAGTGCACGGCGCATCGCTCTCCAATCCGTGACGGCCACGCGCACGTCGCGCAGTGCCCGCAAGAAAGCTTTGCGCAACTTGTCGAGCACGCGCGGGTCCGTTTCGCGTTGAATCTCTATATGAATGAGCGATTCACGCTTGGCCTTGGCGTCCGTAGCCTGCGCGAGCTTGACGGCCGCGAGCCGGCCGCCGGAGCGCACCGTTTGCACGAGCGGATGAATCGTGACGTAGATCGTGTGGCCGAGCGCGGTCAGCGTCAGAGTCGAGGAATCGACGAGGAACGGCATGTCGTCGTTGACCATCTCGACGATCGTGCGCGCCGATGTCCAGCCGTCGCGCTCGAGCGTGGGGTTGAAGACGCGGACCTTGGCCGTGCGCGGCGCGCGCCGCGCCGCAAACTCGAGGTGAGCGAGCGCCGCGGCCGCAAGCATGCGCGGGTCGGTGGCAACATCATCGGGCTCGGCCTGGGCGTAGTAGTGCCTGACGAATCGCCCGGCCTCCATGGGTAATCTCTTTCTATCCCGTGCAAGCTTGCGCGCGCTCGACGCGATCGCGCTCAACGCGCGTGATTTCGATGGTCTTTTTGGCATGCGTGGCCGGGCACGGCGTTTGGCACGCAGCCATTCTACGCCGGCCGCGATTTCATTGGGGCGGCGCCACGATCTGGGCTATTCTTGGCTCTGGGAAGGACCGGGCAGTGACGCCCCAACAACCGTCGAACTACACGCCCACGCAGCCGAGCCCGGAAGAATGCAGAGCTGCGCTCGAGCGCATTCTCGGAAGCCGTGTCTTCGAGCAAGCCGGCCGCGCGAGCGAGTTCTTGCGGTTCGTCGTCGAGGAGACGCTCGCGGGTCGCGGCGATCGTCTAAAGGGCTACGCGATCGCCGTCGAGGTGTTCGACAAGCCCGAGACGTTCGACGCGCAATCGGACCCGCTCGTGCGCGTCGAGGCCGGCCGGCTCAGGCGGCGCCTCCTCGAGTATTACCATGGAGACGGCGAGAGCGACCCCGTGCGCATCGAGCTTCCGCGCGGCGGGTATGCGCCGATGTTCTCCTACGCCGCGAAACCCGCGTCCGGAAAACCGGTGCGACGGCGCAATCGCCTCGCGCGCCGCGTGCTCGCGGCTGGAGCCGTTGCCATCGTGACGTTGCTGGCGTGGACGGCTGTGCATCACGGTCTTGCGCCCACCGTCGATGCGCCTTCCGATTCAGTCTCGCGTCGCAGTCTCGGGCCGCGTGTGCTCGTGCTGCCGTTTACGAACCTCAGCGGCGATGTCGAGCTCGATCCCGTCGCGGGCGGCTTGACTGAAGAAGTCATACGCACACTCGTTGCTTTCAACATCGTCGCGACCGCAAGCCCCGGCACCGACGCCGAATCGGCCGCGCTCACGGACCTTCGCGCTCGATTCGATGTCGGCCACGTGCTCATGGGCAGCGTCCGGACCGAGGGCGACGTCGCGCGCATTTCGGTTCGGCTGGTCGACTCGGAGTTGGGCACGCAACTTTGGACGGCAACATTCGACGAGAAGCTCGACACGTCGAGCCGGTTGTCTGCGCAGGAACGGATCGCGCGCCGCATCGGCGTGATCGTGTCCTCACCGTACGGCCCGATTTTCGTGCATGAAGCCGAGCTGTACGCCGATAAACCCGCGGACGCATTGAGTCCATACGAATGCTTGCTGCGTTTCTACACCTATGCACGCGAGTTCGACGCCCAGGGTCATGCGGACAGCGTGCAGTGCATGGAGAACGTTGCGGCGTCAGAGCCGAACCGTCCGGAAGTTTGGTCGGCGCTTGCTGTTCTCTATTTACACGAGCGCACGTTCGGTTACGGCGACGAAGCAAGTCGCAGTACCGCGATCGACCGCGCGCTCGAGGCCGTGCGCAAGGCGCTCGATATCACCGGAAACGATCGCGTCGGGGCGGTCGCCATAGCCGGTATTCGCCAGGCGGCCGGCGATCGCGAAGCGTTCGAGCGCACGGCTGAGCGCGCGCTCGAGATCGAGCCCGTGCACCCGGCGATCGCTGCGCAGATCGGTTATCTCTACGTCGTCGGCGGCGATTGGGAGCGCGGCCTGCCGCTCATCGACAGTGCAATCCCCGATACGGCGTTCGTGCCCGGTTGGTACTACTCGGCGCATGCGTTCCGATACTTGCAGACCGGCGACTACGCGCAAGCGCTCGAATGGGCCCTCAAGATCGATGCGCCCGGGTGGTTTGCCGCGCCCATGACGGTCGCGGCCGCGGCTGGACTCGCGGGGCGT
>DATBLZ010000024.1:0-26323 GCA_036555065.1 Gammaproteobacteria bacterium | reverse complement strand
TCACGTTGGGCTGGGTGGTGCACCGCGTCGGTTTCGTGCCCGTCCTCGCGACTTGCGGGTTGCTCGGCGCGCTCAATATCGCCCTGATCGGCCAACCGTGGGTCACGACGGCGGGGCTCTTCGGCGTCGTGTTCATTGCCGGGGTCTGCGTCATCGGCGGCCAATCCGCAGTCAACGCCCTGTCGGCCGTGTTCTACCCCACGAAGCAGCGCGCCACGGGTGTGGGCGCAGGCCTCGGCGTCGGGCGTGTAGGCGCGATCATTGGGCCCTTGCTCGCGAGCGTCTTCATTGGCTACGGTTGGAACCTCAGCGAGATATTCCTCGCCGCTGCCGTTCCCCCGCTCGTCGTCGTCGCGTGCATGCTGGCGTGGCGCGCGCTGATCGCCCCCTCGATGGCGAGCACACGCGGCACACCTGTGAGCCACTAAAGGTAGAAAACGGGCAGCGCGATCGACAGAACGATCCACACGACGAGCTGCAGCGGCGCGCCGACGCGGACGAAATCGCCGAACTTGTAGCCCCCAGCCCGGAAGACGATGAGATTCGTCTGGTAGCCGATCGGCGTGATGAAGCCCGCATTCGCGCCGAACAACACCGCGAGCACGAACGGCAGCGTCGGAGCCCCGATCTGCTCGGCGATGCTGATGCCGATTGGCGTCGCAATGACCGCGAGTGCATTGTTGCTGACGACCTCATTGAGCAGCGCGAGAATCAGCAGAAAGCTGCTCAACACGACGGTCGTCGGCAGCCCTTCGACGATGCTCACGAAGCTCTGCGCGATGAAATCCGTCGCGCCGGTTCCGGACAAGACCGTGCCGAGCGCGAGGCTCGTGACTATGACGAGCACGAGGCGCGTGTCGATCGCACTCCAGACTTCATCCCAGTGCATGCAGCGCGTCAGCAGCATGAAGCTGACGCCGCATAGTGCGCTGACGATTATCGGGACGAAGCCGAAGGCAGCGACGACGACGACGGCGACGAGAGTCGCCGTCGCGAGCCGTGCATTCGCCGTACGCGGCACGGAAATCGTCCGGTCGAGAACCAGGTAGTTATGAGCTTCCTTGAGCTCGTGAATGTCGCGCGCGTTGCCCTGCATGAGCAATACGTCGCCGACGGTCAATTGCGGGTCTCCGGCATCGTCGATGGGAGTCATCGGGTCCGGACCCGAGCGCTGGACGCCAACGGGGAACAGGCGCCCGAGAGTCGTGCGGTGGAGCTCGCTGAGCCGTTTGCCGTGCAACGGCGAGTCGCGCGTCACGACGATCTCGACGAGCCGCTCCGCGGGGCCGCGCCGCAACCCGCCGACTTCGAACCTCGCGCCCGCGGACTCCTGGATGCGCTTGATTGTGTCGGGCGCGCCGCGCACGTGCAGCCTATCTCCGGGACGCAGCGTCAGCGACGGCAGCCGCATGAGGTCGAGCGCGCCGCGCTGGACGCGTTCGATGCGCGTGCGCGCGTCGGTTGTGCGCACGAGCTCCCCCAGCGTGCGCCCCGCAAAGGGGCTCCCGTCGGGAATCTCGACGATGCCCCCAAAAATACGCGGCGCCGTGCCCGCGAGCGGTGACGTCCTGTCTGGAATCCAACGCGGGCCCACGACCCAGAGGTACAGAATCCCGGCGCCCGTCGCGAGCCACCCAAGAAGAAAGAAATCGAACATGCCGATCCGCGGCAAGCCATGCTCGAGGCCCACGTTGACCACGAGCAGATTCGTCGACGAGCCGAGCGTCGTCGTCATTCCGCCCAACGTCGTCGCGAAGCAAACCGGCATCAGGAGGCGTGACGGCGACATGCGAATGCGGTGGGCCAAGCCGATCAAGATCGGCATCGTCATTACGACCAGCGGCGTGTTGTTGACGAACGCGCTGATGAACGCATAGACCACGAGCGTAATCAACAGAGCAAGCGAGCGGCTTCGAGACCAGACGCGGACGAGCAGCCCGCCCAGAGGCCGGAGCGCGCCGCTGACCTCGACGCCCTTACCGAGGATGAGCAACAGGCAAATCGTGATCAGCGCCTCATTGCCGAACCCGAGCAGGAAATCGACGCCGCGGAGCACGACGGTCTCCGCCGCGGGCGCCCCTTCGGCGCCGGCCGTCGCTGCTGCGGGCACCGTGTACGGAAAAAGCTCGAACCCGAGCACGAGCACGAGCAGAACGCCGAGACAGGAGTACTCGATGGGGATGCGGTCGCGCGTGAATAGATACAGAGCCCCGGCCGTCAACACCATCGCAGCAAGGGCGTGGGGCTCGAGAGGCATGGCGGCGATCGCTCGACCGGATCGCGAAGCCTAGCGGCTTCGCTCAGGCCGTTTGGCCGCGCCGCATATGGCTCGCGATCAGCGATTGGCTCTGCTCGTCGAGCACTTGAATGATCCGGCGCGACCATTCCGTAAGCCCGGCATTGACGAAGAGCAGTGGTATCGCGATGCCGAGGCCGAGGACCGTCGCGATCATCGCTTGGCCGATACCCGTGGCCATGAGCTTCGGATCGCTCGAGGCGGTCGCCGTGATCGCCTTGAAGGTCACGATCATGCCGACGACCGTGCCGATGAGGCCCAACAACGGGCCGGCGGCGACGGCGAGCCGTAGGACCGACTGAAAACGCTCGAGCTTTGGAAGCTCGCGCAGAATCGCCTCCGAGATGCGCAGCTCCGCGAGATCGAATGCCGTGCCGCTCGCGCCCGCGGAGCGCGAAACGAGCAGCACTCGACCCAGCGGATTCGACTCCTTCGGGTCGTCGAGATTGCGCAGTTGGCTGCGCACACCGGCCCAAGTCGTAATCAAGTAGCCGTACTGAAAGACTGCGAGCAGCGCGCAGATGATGCCGACGGCAAGGATCACGTAGTTCACGACCTCGCCTTCTTGGATCCGTTCGAGGAAGCCCGGCCGTTGCACATAGAGCCCTAGGAGCGCGCCGCGGGCCGGATCGACGACGGCGCGGACGTGGCCCGAGCCGGGCGGCGTATTCTGCAGATCGCGCGCGATTGCCTGGAGCGCTGCGGGCATCCGCCCTTCGAGCTCCGTCAGGGACTTGCGGCTCGACAAGTAGCCGAAATACTCCCCGTCGCCGACCGCCGTGAACGGCCCGATGCGCACGACTTCCCGGCGCGTCGGCGGTACGGTCGTATCCAGCGCCAACACATCCGTCTCGTATGCGACCACTTTCCCGCCGTCGGTCATCTCCCGTTGCAGCTCGAACCAAAGCCGTTCGAGCTCGTAGATCGATGGTAGGGCGCGCGCGGCTGCGAGGCGCCGCAGGAAGTCGGACCGCTCCTCCGTGCCCTCGGGGACGCTGTACTCGGTCGTCAAGAGCGACTGTTGAAGCGTATTCGCAGCATCGCCCGCGACTTGCCGCGTGACTCCGAAAAGCTCGCCCAAATTCCCCTGATGCTGCGACAGGAGCTCGTTGAGCTCCATGATGCGTTGCTCGTTCCCTTCCCACTCGCGATCGAGCGCTGTGCTGCGTGCGCTCGCAGTGTTGCGGCGCGTCTCGGCTTCGCGGGAGAGGCGCTCTTGCCGCTGCAGCTCGGCCTGGAAGCGCGCCAGTCGCTCGCGACTCAGAGCCGCCTCGCTGTCCCGGAGCTCCCGGACCATCCCGGCGAGGTTATCGAAATTGACTTGTGACTGTGCAAACGCCGGCGGCGCCACGCTCAGGACGAATACCACGATAACGACCGCCACACGAAGCATATCGGCTATCCCTGCGAATCTATGTACTGTAAGTAGCCTTCCGCCTGGCGCCGGTGTCTTTCGCTCGCCCGTGCGCGCACGAACCACTCGCGCGCCTCGCGCGGCTTGTCTTGCTCGAGTAGCGTGATGCCCATGTACAGCTGCGCGTATCCGAGGTCCCTGAGACTGCCCTTGTTCAAGCCCTTCTCGAGCGCAGCCTGGGCCGCGCTCCAGTCTTCGCGCTGCACCTGCACTTCACCGAGGCGCACATAAAGGTCCCCCGTGGTCGCGAGGTCTGCGGCACGCGTGAGCGGCTGAATGGACTTGTCGAACTCGCCGGCCGCCATCCAGCAGTTCGCAAGCTTTTCGTACAGCGCCGCGTCAGGCTTCATCTTTCCATCGGCAATTGCCTGCTCGAGAATCTGGCCGCCGCGGTACGGAATCTCGTTGTAGACGAGCAGGTCGGCGAGGCGGCGAATCTCGGAATCTTCGGTCAAGAGCCCGGCCGTGAACGCGAGCTGCATGATGGCAAGCGCTTTCGGGAATTCCTCGATCTCTTGATAAACGGACGAGAGCTGCATCCAATGAGATTTCTTGTCCGGCGCAACTGCGACCATGCGCTCGATCCAGGGCACGGCGCCGCGGTAGTCTTCCTTCTGGAGCATCAGCGCAACGACGAGCTGAATCCAGCTTTCTTGCGGCTGCTCCGTGAGCTCGACCGCCCTGATCGCCGGCGGCAAAGCTTTGTCGTACAACCGAGTCGCCTCGTTACCCGAGGCCTCTGAGGCTTGCTGATAATACGCGACGGCCAAAAGGTAGTAGGCCGAAGAATTGGGGTTTACGGCAGTCTCGAACCAGGATTCGAGGGCGGCAGCGCCTTGCACCCAGTTCTCCTCCGCCATGTACGACTGGGCGATCTGGAAACGGTTGCTGCCGAGCTCCTGCTGGTTGAGGCCCCCGGATGCGATCGCGAGCTCGAGGTGCTGGCGCGCTTCGGCGTAGTTGTCTTCGGCGAAGGCCATGCCCGCGAGCAGCTGCTCGACGCGGCCGCGCTCGTACGGACTCAACTTCTCGAGATTGAGCTCACCGAGCGACTGTCGCGCCGCAACAAAGTTGTCCATGTTGAAGAATTCGATGGCTTCGCCGAGGATTCGCGCGGTGACGGCGTCGACGTTCTGCGACGGCGGCGCGCCTTCCTCGCCCTCTGAGGCACGCTGCGCCCAGGCCGGCGAGCTACCGAGCGCGAGCACGAGCACGAGCCTGGATACCCAGGCGTATGCGCGACACTTGAGGCCCATAGTCATCCCTGCTCCAACACGAAACGAATGATCGTCCGCACGCCGACGCGCTCGACCGCGACTCCGCCCTCGATCTTGGGGTTGTAGCGCCACCGCGCTATGGCCTTGAGCGCCGCATCGTCAAAGACGTTCTTGGGCATTGCCTCGACGACGATCGGGTCACGCACGGATCCAGTGGGCGTGATCGTGAACTGCACGATGACCCACCCTTCGATGCCGCGCGCTGCGGCGCGCGCCGGATACTCGGGAGCGATGCGCACGAGCGGCAAAACGTCCTGGTCGGAGCCCGCCGTGAGGCTCATGCGCGACATGGCCCCGCGGGCATCGACGACCGGGCTCAACGTCGCGATATTGTTGTCGAGCGCCCCCGTCGAGAAAGCCATGCGCGGCACCTCCGGAACGATCGGCGGGCGCTCGCGCTCGACGCGGACATCACGCTTCGTGACCGTCTCCGTATCGCGGCGCATGCGCGTGAAGTCGATGCGCGTCGCTTCCTGGAGCTGATTGACGTCGAACTCAGCGCCGACGAGATGCCAGAGCACCCAGAATAGCCCGGCGCTCAAGCCGAAGCCGGCCACGGCCGTCAGGGAGATTCTAGCGAGCCACATAGTCGAGCCCTCCGTTCGTCAGTTGCCGCCCGGGTCCGCCGCGAGCGAAATGTCGCGGATACCCCCGGCCCTCACTTCATCCATGACCTTCGCGACCTGGCCGGCCTGACTCTGCCGATCGGCGATGATGACGACAGTGTCCTCGGGCCGCTCGATGTGCAAGCGCTCGATCATGGTCCGGACGTCGCGCAATTCGATGCGACGCCGATCCATGTGAATATCGCCGTTCTCGCGTATCGCGATCAGCAGGTTGCCGGACTCGCGGTACTCGCCCGTCAAAGCCTCGGGCTTGAACACCGTAACCCCGGCTTCCTTGATGAACGACGTCGTGATGATGAAAAAGATGAGAAGGTTGACTGTGAAATCGAGCATCGGGGCCAGATCGATGCCGTGCTCTTCGGACTCGGGCGCGTGGCGTTGGGCTTGCATGTCCTAGTTCTGCGTGGTGAACGTTACGTTGTAGATCCCGCCGAGATGCACTTGATCCACGACCTGGACCAGCACGCCCGTCGGCGCAAGCTCGTGCGCAATGATCAGAACGCCGATCTGCGGGTTCACGGCGCTCAAGCGCTCGACGTTCGCGCGCACTGCGCGCACGTCTACGACGCGATTGTCGATCCAAATCTCACCATCGTCGAGGATTTGGATATTGATACTCTCGGCGTCGCTCTCGTTTTGTTGCTCGAATCCCGTTGGACGGTTGACGACGAGCCCGAGCTCTTTGACGAAGACGGCAGTGATGATGAAGAAGATCAGAAGATTGGTGACGAAATCCAGCATCGGCGCGAGGTCGATGCCCGTGCTGCTGTCGACTGAGACGACTTTGCGGTGTCTAGGCATCTCTAGAACTCAAAGGCATCGGCAAGCCTCTCGGTCTCACGCGTCGCGCGCGAGCGGAAATAGTGCACGGGGTAAAGGCCGCTGATGCTCACGGCGAGGCCCGTCATCGTGCAGATCATTGCCGTGGAGACGCCGCTCGCCATGCTGCGTGCGTCGGCCGTGCCGCGGATCGCCATCGAATCGAAGACCTCGAGCATTCCCCAGACCGTGCCGATCAGACCGAGCAACGGCGACATCGGCACGAGCACTTGGAGCACCGGGAACCCGGCGGTCATCGCGACGTTGAGCCGCGAGATCATCGCGCGACGGATTTGCCGCGAGCACCAGGAATTGTGCTCGGGCCGCGCGTACCACTGCTCCTGCATCTCTTTGACGAGGCGCGGCAGCGTGCGTTTGAAAAACCAATAACGCTCGAAAATCAGCGCCCACAATATGACGCCCGCGCTGAATATCCACAGCACGAAAGCGCCGCCGTCACCCGACAGCTCACGAATGCCGTCCAGCCAGCCTAATAGATTAGGCACGGCGCCGACGCCTCTCGATGCTCTCCGCGAGGATGCCTGCGCTCTGCTCGTCGAGCATTTGCACGACGGTGCGCGAGAGCGAGTTCAACAGTGCATTCGCGAACAGCAAGGGGATGGCGATGCCGAGGCCGAGCACCGTCGCGATCATCGCCTGGCCGATACCGGTGGCCATGAGCTTCGGATCGCTCGATCCCGTTTCCGTGATGCTCTGGAAGGTCAGGATCATGCCCCAGACCGTGCCGATCAGACCGAGCAGCGGGCCGGCGGCGACGGCGAGACGCAGATACGCCTGGGAGCGCTCGAGCTTCGGAACCTCGTGCAGCACGGCCTCCGAAATACGCAGCTCCGCAACGTCGGAGTCCTCTTCGATGTTCTGCGCGCTGCCTTTGAACGCGAGCAACACGCGACCGAGCGGATTATCCGCTCGCGGCTGATCGAGATTCTTGAGTTGCCGGCGAATCGCGACCCGCACACGACTCAGGCTTAAGAGCTGGATCAGGAACAATATCGCGCCGACGACGCCGACGAGGATGATCACGTAGCCGATGGTCTCGCCGAGCTCGATGCGCTCGACGAGCGTGGGCCGCTCGACGTAGAGGCCGAGCAGAACGCCGCGCGTTTGGTCGACGACGGCGCGCGCGTACCCGCTTTGCGTGCTCTCGAAGTCCTGGGCAACCGACATGAACGCGCCCGGCAACTGCCGCGGCAGCACGTTGAGGGCACCCAGCGCCGGGAGGTAAGCCAGAAACTGGCCGTTCGCGGTCGCGCTGAACGGGCCGATCGCGATCACTTCCGAGTCCACGGACTCGCCGCTCGGCTGCACGACGGGGGCGTTGTACTTGGCCACCTTCCCCTGCGCGGTCATTTCCGCCTGGAGCTCGATCCACACGCGCTCGAGCTCCTGCGGGGTCGGCACGGAGCGGCCGGCCGAGAACTCACGCAAGAAGCGGTCACGGCCGCCCGGGCCGAGCGCGTTCGGGAATTGCGAGGTAATCAGCGACTGCTGAAGAACGACGGCGGCCTCACCGGCGGTTTGGCGCGCCAAACCGAAGAGCTCCGCGAGTCCCAGCGAGTTGGCCTTTTCGACGAGCTGTCGATTGACGTCGTTGATGCGGACCTCGTTATTGGAATATCGGTCCGATAACTGATCCGCGGTCGTCTGAACGGAATTCCGCCTGGCCTCCGCGTCGCGCAGCATCGTGGCCTGTTGGGCTGCGGGGGCGGCGTTGAACTCGCGCTCCCACGCCTCGATCTTGCGGTTCTCCTCCTCCCGCACGTTGCGCACCCGGTTCAGCAACTCCTCGAGCGACGTTGCCGCGGCCGCGACTTGCTGCGCAGCGGCCGGCAGGGCCGATAGTGCCAGAATTGCGAAGGTAGGCGCCAGGAGCCGATGGAAGTGGCGGCCGGTCATTGGTTGACTCCCACCGGGGCCGGTACAGGCACCCGAAGCAGATCCGGAGCGCCCTCCTGTCGGGCTACGCGGAGGGCTTCCTCGACGTCGTCTGCGTAGTCGTCATCCGCGACCCAGGTGCGTTGGGTTGCGTCCCAGTACCCCGTCTCGGCGCCATCGAGCGTTCTATACATGAGGGCGATGCGACCGAGGTGCACGAACTCTGCCGTGAGCTCCGTGCCATCGGCCTTCGTCAGACGGCCTTCGTAGGCTTCGAGGACGCGGCCATACTCGAGCTCGATCTGATAGGCCTCGAGCAGACGACGATACTTCTCGGATATCGCGACGTCGGCGCGGCCCATGAGATCCTTGAGGTTCTGAACTCGATTGGTGCGCTCGTCGAGGAAGAACGGCACGTCGAGCGCGACGAATTGCTCGAGCGTATCGACCATTTTTTGCATCAACGGCTGCACTTCTCGGTTTGTCGTCTCGATATCGACGAGCTGCTGCTCGATCGAGGCGATCTCGTTTTGCTGCGAGCGGACCTGCTCGGCGAGTTGCTCGTTGAACTTCTCGAGGCTCTCTGCCTCGGCGAGGAACTGCGCGTAACGCGATGCGGCATCCTGCGTGCGGTCGCGTACATCGTTGATTTGGCCCTGCGCCTGTGCTGCGGCTCGGTCGACGTCGGTTTGCGCATTGACGGTTCGGTCGAGCTGCGCGAATGACGGCGCCGCAAGCAGTACTCCTGCACACAACACCGTTAGGCGGTAACTTCCGAGCCGTGGAGAAGAGATAGTCATCGAAACTTGCCCCCGGATATTTTCAGCGTGCCAACGCTAAGTCCTGGATGCGTTGGAAATCCATGCGATCCTCCCGACCGCAGTATAGGAAAGCCTTGGGATTACCATAGACCGACCGTATCCAACCCATTATACATAGGTCCCCACGCGGCGAGTCTTTGTTCAGCTCTTCCCGGCCTTACTATTCTCGATAGTCTATATCAGCCTCAGCGAATTCGTACACGGTTCGGCCGTCGTCGCTGCCCCGGGCTCGAAGTTGAACTTTCCGCGCTTCTGCACTTGCGCATTGCGCTTTTGTTAACCGCGCGGCGGCTTTAGCCAGTACTCGAACAAGCACTTGTAACTGCTTGAAGCAGAAAGCCCGGTGAGCCCGTGCAAACGCCGCATCGGCGCTGTGGCAACCGCGCGAGTGCCCGAGCTCGTCGGGCGTCGCCGCGCGTTACGACAGCGTGAGACGACCCGTGCTGACGCCGATCGATTCGACCTCGGCACCCGCCAAGTCTGCCATCGCAAGCAGCAGGTTCGACGTCGGCTCCTTGTTCGGAACCGCAATGTGCCGGTTCCCTTCGAGCTTCCCGTTCGCGCCTCCGGCCAACAGCGCCGGGGCGTTGTTGCGGTCGTGCTCGTTGCCGTTGCTCATGCCACTGCCGAAATAGACCAGCGCGGAATCGAGCAACGTGCCATCACCGTCCGCTGTGGCCTTGAGCTTGGTTAGGAACTCGCCGAGCTTGACCATCTGATAGGTCGTGATTCGCGCATACCTCTCGATGCCCTCGGGCTTGTCGGCATGGTGCGAGACCGGATGATGCGGCTCGGAGATGCCGATATGCGCGTAGCTGCGGCTGCTGCCCTCGTGCCCGAGCATGAACGTGAATACGCGTGTGATGTCGCCCTGGAACGCGAGGTGTAGGAGGTCGTACGTAATCGTGAGATGGTCGTCGAACGAATCCGGAATGCCGATCGGCGTCGCCGGCGCGCTCGCGAGCGTATCGGAACGCGCAAGCATTTTCTGCAGCTGATGCTCGACGCGGCGCACGTTCGTGAGGTACTCCTCGAGAATGGCGTTGTCGCTCGGTCCGAGCGTGCGCTCGAGCCTGGCCGTCTCCGCGGCGACCGAATCGAGCAGGCTCTGCTTCTGCTCGAGCCGCGCGAGCCGCTGCGCCGCGGAGCCCGGGTCGCCGAACATGCGCTCGAATGTCACTTGCGGATTGATGCCGACGGGCAGCGGGCTCGAGTCATCGCGCCACGAGATCGTATTGAAGAACACGCAGGGGTAGCCGTCGCAGGCGCCGGCCGACGTGCCCATATCCTCGGTGCCGAGCTCCAGTGAGCGTAGCGGCGTGTCGCCGGCCACGGCATCGGCGATATGCTGATCGATGGACTTTCTGGATTCGATGAGATTGAAGCTGCCGTTCCTGCCGACGGGCCCCGTGCCGTTCAGAAACGCCGCGCTCGCGCCCATGTGCACGCCGCCCATCGATGGCCCGCCTTCGGGCGCCTTCATCTGGCTGACCGTGACGAGGTGCTCACGCAGCGGCTCGAGCGGCTTCATGATGGGCTGGAACGTGAAATCCTTGCCGACTTTCTCGGGGTGCCAGAGTCCGGGGTAGACGCCGTTCGGCATGTAGACGGCCCCGAACCGGAAGGGCGCAACACGGCTCGATTGGGCGAACGCCGGCACCATCGCGTCCAGGAACGGCAGGGCTACCGCCCCCATCGCGCCGCGCAAGAACGTACGGCGATGCAAGTGCTTTCGTGTGATGAACATACGCTTTACTCCCCGCTCTGCGCGGTGGTCTGCACCGCGTCTGGTTCGACCAGTTTGGCCCGCATCTGGAACGGCAAGCTGTCCACGACGCCTAGTATAATAGACATCAGCGGATATTCCTCCTCGGCCGTATTTCGCAAAATTCCCCGGATGACCGGCATGTCGGCGGGCTCGAGGCCCCGGCCGAGCGCATAGATCAATAGGCGTTCCGCCACCGTGCTCGCAAAGACCTCCGGGCGAGCCAATATGGCCTCCCGGAGCTCGACGGGACCGTGGACGGTCGTTCCGTCGACGAGGATGCCGGCGGAGTCGATCGGCAACCCGTCTTTGGTCGTTTCCTGCCACTGGCCGACGGCATTGAAGTTCTCGAGCGCGAAGCCGATCGGATCGATGTTCTCATGGCACGCTGCGCAGACGGGGTTTGCGCGATGGAGCTCGAGTTGCTCGCGCACCGTCGATGGGCGGTCCTTGGGCTTACTGTCCTCGAGCGCCGGCACGACGGGCAAAGGCGGCGGCGGCGGATTGTTGAGCAGGTTCGCGAGCACGAACTTCCCGCGGATGATCGGGGACGTGCGGCTGGCCGCCGACGTCAGCGACAGGAAGCTCCCATGCCCCAAGAAACCGTAGCGATTCGGGTCGGTCAACTGCACGCGCCGGAATCGCGTCCCATAAACTCCCGGAATGCCGTAGTGGCGGGCGAGCCGCTCGTTGACGAACGTATAGTCCGCTCGCAGCAGATCGAGCACGCTGCGATTCTCCTTGAGCACGCTCGCGAACAAGAGCTCCGTCTCGCGGCGAAACGCCTTGCGAAGGTTGTCGTCGAAATCCGGGAATAACAGAAGGTCGGGAATTACGCGCTGCTCGAGATTGCGCAATTGCAGCCATTGCCCCGTGAAGTTCGCAACGAGCGCTTCGCCGCGCGGATCGGCCACCATGCGCCGCACCTGCGCCTCGAGCACCGATGGGTCGCGGAGCCGCTCGGCGATCGCGAGATCGAGGAGCTCGTCGTCGGGAATGCTCGACCACAAGAAAAACGACAGGCGCGACGCAAGCTCGATATCGCTGATTCGGTGTATGCCGCCCGGCGGAACGTCCTCGGGGTCGCGTTCCATGCGGAACAAGAACGCCGGGCTTACGAGCACGCGTGTTAGACCCGCCTGGATGCCGCGATCGAAATCGCCGCCGCGTTCGCGCGCCGCGTTGTAGAACTCCAGCGGAGCGGCGAGATCCTCGCCGTCCACGGGCCTGCGGAATGCGCGCTTGGCAAGCGTCGCGAAGATCTGCTCCGCGCACGCCCCCTCCTCCTCGGGCGCTTGCGGCCGGCACACGAAAATGCGTGCCCGGCTCGGCGTCTCGCTGACGCCGCGAACGTCGTACGGGCCTTCGATGATCCCCGTCTCGAGTCGCGGCAGGCCCGATGGGTTGTGGGCTTCGAGCGTCGCGCGCAAGGCCGGCTGCCAAACGTCCTGTCTCTCCGTGGGCCGTTCGATCCACGTGAACGTGACATCGTGCGGCCCCGCTGTGATCGGTATGCGCGGTGAAGTCATCTTCGCGTCGACGGTTATGCGCGAGTCGAGGATGTTTGCCGAGCTCTCCTTGTGGTCGTCGGGTCCGCCGACCAAGGCCGAATGCACCTCTATGCCGTCCAGCAAAATGACGAACTCGTGTGGCGTATCGTGGCCCTCGACGCCGTAGTAGCCCTCGGCAACCGTGCGCAACAACCGGCCGGAAAGCACGTAGTCGGCATCAGCCGGGAAAACGTGCCGGACTTGAATCCCGCCGCGCGTGCCGAGCGGCAGGCCTTCCATATGCTGATCTTGAGTCGTTTCCACGGCGATCTTGTAGGGAACGGCCAGCGGCGCCGCGTCGGGGTCGCCCACGGCGAGGGCGCTTACGCGCTGCGCGACCGTGAGGTAGCGCTCGAGCAACAACGGCGACGTCGTCAGCGCGGTCGCAATGTTGTCGAAACCAAAGTCGCCGCCGTCGCTCGGTAAGAGCTCGGCAATGTCGACCTCGAGCCCTAAAAGATCGCGGATCGCGTTACCGTACTCGGCGCGGTTGAGCCGGTGTACGGGGCTGCTGACGGCATAGGGCTCGGCTGCCGCAGCGGCATCGAGAGTCGCTTCGAGTGCCGCGACGAGCTCGGCGCGAGTTGCGGGCTCGGGCTGCGGCTCAGTGCGTGGCGGCATGAAACCGCCGCGAAGCTTGCGGATCGCGGCCTCGAACGTCTCGGCATTCGCGCGCACGTCAGCGGGCGCGAGGCCCTCGAACGAGATTCCGCCGGTGAATTCCGCGTCGTTGTGGCAGTCGACGCAGTAGCGCTCGAACGTCGACCAGTGACTGCGCAGCGCAGCCTCGGGCGAGCGCGTCATCCAGACGTATCCGGCGATGAGCGCCGCGGCGGCGCCACCCCCGGCGAGATAGAAGCTACGCTTCATTCCGTGATCGCTGCCACCTTCGGTTCGGCGGAAGCGCCCGCAGACGCCATGAGCTCGCGCAGGAGCGTCGCCACCTCGGCCGGCGTTGCGCGCACCGTGTAGTCGCGGGGCGCGCCGGCGATCAGCGGCCTTGGCGGCGGCGGGTTCTCGGCGAGATAGAGCGCCGTGCGGCCGTCCTTATTAGTGATATCGAGCTTGGCGCCGGCCGCGGCCAACGCGCGAATCACGTCGACTTGGCCCGCGAGCGTCGCTTGATGGATTGCCGCGGAGCCGTCCGGGGCGAGGGCGTCGGGGTTTGCGCCGGCCTCGAGCAGCACCCTGACCGCGTCCCCCGGTGCCCGGTTCGACGCCTCACGAAACGGGGGCTGTCCTTCACGGAGATTCCCGGGCCCGCCCGACTGCGAGACCCCGCGCCCGCCGTTGATCGCGACCATGAGCGCAGTGCGGCCGACATTGGCGTTCGCGCCCGGTCCGCCGCCGCCATTCGCGGGCTTCGACGGCGTCCATTCGACGTCGGCGCCGCGCGCCACCATGAGCTTGAGCGCTTCGACATCGGCCGCCACCGCCGCCCTGTAGAAAGGTGTGGCGTTCGCCGTCGTGTCGCAGCACATCGAGGACGAGTGCAGTTGGCCCGTGTAGAGCTTATTGGGGTCGGCTCCTGCCTCGAGAAGCAGCGCAACCAAGTCGAGCGCCGTGCGTTCATTACTATAGTCGTTGCGCAGCTTCGAGCCGTCGTGCGCATACCAATCGGTCGTCGCATCGCGCATCTCGACGGCGTGATAGAGCGAGCCGTCGTTCGCATCTGCGCCAAGCTCGAGCAACACCGCGGCGAGGTCGAAGCGGTCATTGACGATGGCAATCATCATCGCGCTCGCCGCGTCGCCGTTGGTGAGATTCAAGTCCGCGCCGCCGGCAACGAGTCGGCGCACGACGTTTTCATGGCCGCCGCGTGCCGCCCACATGAGCGCCGTGAACCCGCCCGTCGGAAAGTCCACGTTGACGCTGCGATCCGTCAGCGAGTTGACGCGTGCCTTGAGATTCGGGTCGGCACCGGCCGCGAGCAATACGTCGACGACCTCGACGTGGCCTTCGGCCGCCGCCCACATGAGCGCCGTCTGCTCCTGGAACGCGTCTCGTGCGTTGACGTCGGCACCGCGCTCGAGCAAGAGTTGTACGGCATCGACGTGTCCGGTCCGCGCGGCTGCCATGAGCGGGGTTTCGCCCTCGGGATGCGCGAGCTGCGGATCCGCGCCGCCATCGAGCAGCGCCCGCAGGGTTTCCGCATCGCCCGTGCCGCTCGCCTGCAGCAGCGGTGTCACCCCGAAGCGGTTTGCCGCGTCCGGATTTGCGCCGGCCGCCAGGAGCGCCGCGACCATCTCGACATCGGCGTTATAGGCTGCCCACAAGAGGGCCGTCGAGCCATCGGCTGCGGGCAGATTGACGTCCTCGCCTCCGGCGATGAGCGCCCGCACGGCCGCTAGATCGTCCGCCCGTGCAGCGTCGGCGATCGACGTTGCGGCCGACACATCGGCCGGCCAAGCCGTTAACGCCAAGAGCCCGAGAGATAGGCAGGCCGAGGCAGCCCGCCCCCGTACGTCCGCTGCACTCATCCGCTACCCCCGGCGACCTGCAGAACTGGGTCGCAGGATAAACCCAATCGCCCTGTGATGCACGTCAGGGCCGCCCTGGCGCGATCCTAATACGCTTTATGTTCCATGCTATCGACCCGGAAAAAGCGTCCCAGCGGGCCCCCCGAAGACGGCGCTGACGCGCCGCCGCAGGCCGGCCCACGCGACGCGGCGTCTCCGCCGGACGAGGGGAACGCCGAGATCGAGCGTCTCGAGCAGGCGCTCGCCGAGGAGCGTCAGCACGCCGCGACGTTGCGGGCGACGGTCGAGGATCTGCGCTTCAAGGCCACGATCCTCGAGAAGAGCTACGCAAAGCAGCTCGCCGACGCGCGCGCGCGCGCCGAAGCAGCCGAGCGCGGCCTCGCCGAGGAGAAGGCTCGGCTCACGGGCATCGACACCAACCACGAGAACACGCTCAAGCTCTTGACCGAGACGCGGGGCCAGCTTGCGCAGGTCGTTGCGGAGCGCGATCTGTTGCGCAAGCAGCTCGGCGCCGGCAGCGGCGGCCACGGCAGCTCCACCGCCAGCACCACGAGCAGCCGACGGACCGAGCCCGTGGCCGCGTACCATCAGCATCCGCCGGCGCCCGCCCCTGATAACGAACTCACGATCAACACGCTGATGGCCGACTTGAGCAAAGTCGTCGAGGAGCGTCGCGCCGGCGCGGGTCGGCCGCAGCACGAAAAGCCCGCCGACGAGCCGCCGGCCGAGGACATGCTCTCGGCGGATCTCGTGTTTCCCAAGAAGCGGGACGACAAAGACGACGACTAGGGCGACGCGGGCTCCGCAACAAGGTTCGCCGGCAAGACGAAATCGCCGAGCGCCGGCGGCGTCACGGCTGTCTCGCTCGGGCGCTCAAGCTGAGGAATCCAAGCGTACGGCAACCGGTAAGCTCGATAGACCGCGTTCGACGGGCGCGGACCCGGGCCGCGTGTGAAGAGCGCGTTGATGTACTCCCAGACGATCGTGCCGTCGTTCGTGACCTCGAAGACACGGCCGGTGGTCCCTTCGGTGATGAGCGTATTCCCATTCGGCAGGCGTTGCGCGCCGCTGATGTTCGACGCGAAGAATTGGCCCGGTGCCACGTAAGACCATACGAGCGCAAGCGTGATGGGATTGATTTCGAGCACGCGCGAGTTCGGGCGCACCAAAGCTCCGCTGCCGTCGAGCGCAATCGGGTTCGTGAACCCGTAGCCGCTCGCTCCGCCGTTGTCGAACACGAGCAAGTTGCCTTCGCCGGGTAGACCCTTCGGGATGAGGTGCGCGTGATGCTGGCCGATGATCTGCCGAATCCCACGCAGCTCCGCGGATGCGCTGAAATCGGGGCCCAAACGCCACACGATCTCGCCGTCGCGGCCGATGATAGCGATCACGCTCGCCTGCCGGCTGCTGACGATGATGTTGCTCGGCTCGAATCGGGCATCGCCTGCATCGAACCATGGATTGGGTCCGAGATAAGTCGCCGAATTGACGTGCAGCCAATCGAACCCGCCGCGCGCCGCGTTGAAACCCGGCGCCGCCTTGATCGCCGCGCGCGCGGCGGCATCGAATCCGAGCCCGTCGATGTGCTCGCTCGCGATCCACTCCCAGACGACCTCCCCGTCCCACGTGACCTCGATGATTCGGTCGTCCTCGAGCATCACGTCGGCGACGGCGGGCTCTATTCGGCTCGTATGCGTGAGGATCAGCGTTCGGCTACCCGCGCCCGCGGGCTCGGCTCCCGGCGAGTAATAGCCGGCCGGAAAATCCGCACGCTGCCAATCGTGATGCTGCCGCAACGCCTGGATCGTCGCGCCATCGCGTGATTCGACTTGCTCATTGCGGTCGAATCGCCAGACGACATTGCCGGCGAAATCCCTCTGCACGAGCTCGAGCGATTCCTGGTGCGGCGGCCGCGTTCCGCCCGCCGCAACGATGCTGCCGCCGGGCAGGACGCGCGCCGGCCCGCCCGCGGAGTTGTTGTAGCCGTCCCAGCGCTTGACGATGTTGCCATTCATGTCGATGACGATCGCCGCTTCAGTCCCGAGCGGCGACAGCACCGTGAACCCGCTCCAGGCGCGTGTCGGATCGTAGATGGTCGTGCCCGTCGGATAGACCGACGGCGCCCCCGAGCTCGTGGCAGGCGCAAGGAGTACAACGGCAAGGACAGCCGAACGGTGAACCACGTGGTCTAGTCTTCCCCCGAGGAAAACCTGTGGGCGCAGCGTACCAGCGCCTGCCTAAGGGCTCAATTGCCCACTCAATGTAAAGCTACTGCGGTTGTTGGCTGCTCTGGCTGTTTTGGTTGTTTTGCGCTCCGCCCCCTCGGAAAGCAGACTGCAACAAATGCGTCAGCGTGTGCACGTAGCGGAGCTTGCCGTTCTCGACGCGGAAGAGGTGCGTATCCGGAGAGCCGCTGCCGCCCGTCGGTCCGCCGGCGCCGAAGGTACAGAACACGACCACCGAGCCAATGACCTCGTCCACGACGAACCGGCGGTTCACGATGTTCACGCCGGCCGGCACGCCGACCTCGCAGCTGTCGGTCGGGCTTCCTCTACCGGTATACGCGCCCCCTTCGACGCGAACGCACGGGAAACCCCACGGCACCTGATCGATCTTCTGCTCGAGAAACGCATCGAGGTACGCGTTGGCGGCGGCGACCAGCGTGCCGCGCGAGTCACGCCTGCGGGCCGGGATCGGGCCCCAGTCCTCCGTCGAGGAATACTTGAGGTAATTCTCGGCGTTGAAGAGCCAATACCCCGTCGTCGTCCAGAGGATCTCGATCTCGGCGATCTTGTCGTGATTGACGCGGAGCCGCGTCCCCAACACGTACGGCTTCGTGGGGTCCGTGACGATGACCTCGGTAAACGTCTGGCACGTCGACTCATCGAGCAAGCTTCGGTGATGGTCGATCTTGAGCGGTGTGCTGATCAGGCCCGCCGCGACGTCGGTGCGCTCCATGTTCTCGACGTAGCCCAAGCCCGCCGCGAGCGGCAGACCCGACGTGTCGCCTTTCGTCTGCGCTTCGATGTAAAGATCGACGGCGCGCTGCAGCCCCTCGCGTCCACAGGAGACCGGTTGCGCGAAACCGACCATAGGCGCGAGCAAAGCACCTGAAAGAACCGACCATAAGAACACTGTACGATTCACAAACAACCTCCTGCTCCAAATCTCATTGTCTTTAGTCCGGCACGTACGCGATGAGCATGCTGCGGTAGGCGCCGTCGAGAAACGCGGACGAATCACCGAACTCCGGCTCGTACTGCGCGAGGGGATTGGCAGCGACGACATCCTCGGCGCCAAAGCCCCTGTTCATGTAGCCGATCATCGTCATGAAGAGCTCATCATAAATGTCGCGCTGACGCGCGATGTTGCGTCCCGTCAGCATCGGGCCGTCCGTGGGCACGACGCGTGTGTCGGATTGCACCAAACTCGCAAGCCGCTCGAGTGCACGCACGCGCCCGCCGAACCACGCCCCGTTGCGATAGTCGATCAGTGGCCACGCTTCCGCGGAAACGACGCCGCCCGCCGCGAGGACGTTCAACAACGGGAACTGCACGAAGAGATCGCCGTCCGTATGCGCGGCCGGCAGATAACCGTACTCGATTCTTTGGCCGCCGAACTCGAGCGTGCCCTCGCCACGCGTCGTTTTCTTGGGCCGCGCCACGTCGGGCAAGGGCTCCAAACGTCCTGCGAACACCGCCGACGCGACTCGGTTGCCGAGATACATCGCCGTCTTCTCATGCGCGAAGATCTCGCCGCCCGCGCGCCCGACGAGCTCGTTCGCGCCGGTTTGCTCGGGGTGCCAATGCGTATTGATGAGCGTATGGATGCGCTCGTTGCCTGTCGCGCTGAAAACGGCCTGCAGCAGCGCTTCGGCGTTGGCGGCAAGCCCGCCGTCAACCATAAGTGCCCCGTCATCGCCCCGCATCGCGAGCACGTTGCAGCCGGCGCCTTGGAATAGAAAAAGGCCGCCGAGATCGGTCGTCGTGATGCCTGCCGAGGCACCCTGAGAACGGGCCCGGAGAACCGGGAACAGCGCCCCGCCGAGCGCAGCGGCGCCGGCGAGCGGAAGCGTGCCGACCGCACTCAGAAGGCGGCGACGCGAGACCACGCTAAGACGCTTCCGCAGCGCGTTTGACGAGCGTGCCCATCATGCATCTTTATCGATGAGCACGCGGTACTTGCCCCGCTGCTGCCAGAGAAAATACGCGTTGAGCAGCAGCATGAGATCGCCGAGGATGGCGCCGGGTTTGTGCAACCCGCCGTCGAGAACCAAGTGAAAGGCGACTACGTTCACGGTAATCGGCAGGATCAAGAGCGCTGCGACGGCCATTCTGCCGGTCCAAATGCATATGAGCGCGACGACGTGCACGCCAGCCATGATGATCGAGATGTACCTGACGTCCTCGAGAGTCTGTATGAACGCGAACGCCTGGGTAGTGTTGTAGAGATTCTGCGTCGGCGGCGGAAACACGCCGAGCAGGCCGAGAATCGGCAAAATCAGTATGAGGCTCAGGATGACCTTGAGAGCAATGTCGATTGCTTTTCGCATGGTTCCCGCGCGTAGGTTTTCTTGCTAGAGCGGTGCGTGCTGATAGGTCGGCGCATGCACGACGGGCTCGCCGAGCGGCCAGATGTCGGCCCACATCCCTTGCGGGGGTCCGAGCGTCGGCCACACGGGGTCTTTGGCGAGCCGCACGGTCGCGCCGAGCTCGCGCAGAAGCGCGGCCTCCTCGGCGTAGAGCGGCGTTTGGTTCGCCATGAACGGCATGAAACCGCGCGACTGCGTGTAATCGAGCGCCGTGAGGCCGTCTTGGTCCTTCAAGTTCATGTCGATGCCGTATGACGCGAGTAACCGGATGACCTCTTTGTAGCGCTTGCGCACGGCGTAGTGGAGCGCCGAGCCGCCGCGGACCTCCTCGATGTGGACGACGAGCGCAACGACGTTGACGTCGGTGCCCGCGTCGTGCAGTACCTTGATGAGCTCGAGGGCGTCCTTCTCGCCGGCACGGCCCGCGAGCACGGCGTGGATCGGCGTTTGTCGATCCGCCATGTAAACCGTTGCGTCCGCGCCGTGTGCGAGCAGCAATTGCACGACCTCGAGGTCGTTGTTGTTCGCCGCGCGAATCAACGGAGTCGAACCGCGTGTATTCGTCGGGCCGCGCACGTTCGCAGGGCGGAAGAAGAGCTGCATGTTCGGGCTCGCGCCGCGCTCGAGCAAGAGGCGCACGATCGTCAACCCATCCGTCTTGTTCAATGGATCGATCGACGCGCGGCCGCCGTCGTATCGCGTACGCTGCCCGACCGCCGTGAAGAGAGGTGCCTCGCCGTAGATATCCCATTGATCGACGTCGGCCCCGCCCTCGATCAGGCGCTTGGCAAGATCCCAGTTCGCGTTCACGATCGCCAGGTGCAGCGGCGACACACCGTCGGGGTCCGGCAGATCGATGTCGGCACCGTTGGCGAGCAACACGTCGACGCACGCGATGCAGTTCTCGCGCGCGACATAGAGCAGCGGCGTGAAGCCGCCGCTGTCGAGGCTCTTCGGCCGCCCCTCGGCCGTGATGTGCCGTTGATAGTCGCGCGCGGTCGAGCGCGCATTCACGTCCGCGCCGTGCGCGGTCAAAAGCTCGATCATCTCGGGATGTCGGCGCGCCGCCGCCCACATCAGCGCCGTCTGCCCGCCAAAGCTCTCCCGCGCATCGACCGTCGCACCGTGGTCGAGCAGGAGCTTCGCCGCCGCGACGTTGCCGGTGCGCGCGACGGCCATGAGCGCCGTCTGTCCGTCGGCGTTGGGCGAATCGGGATTCGCGCCGGCGGCGAGCAGCAGCTTCAGGATCTCGGTATCCGCGACTTCGGCCGCGAGCCCCATGGGTGTCGCGCCGTAGTCGTTCGCGAGGGACACATCAGCGCCAGCCTCGAGGAGCTGCTCGACCTCGGCGACGTCTCCTTGATAGACGGCCCACTGCAGTGGTGTGCTGCCGTCGGGCCTGCGCTGATCGACGTCGGCATCCGCCGACGCATCCGTACCCGGCGTCAGGATCACCGAGAGCGCGGCCAAACCCGTTATCAAGACGGCCGGCACCGTGATCCAGGCCGCCGTTCGCAACGTCGACCGAGTCACGCTCACACCTCGGAAAACGGCCCGGTGCTGTCGCCGAACTTCTCGAGCTCCTCGGCCGGGACGCCCGCGCGCTCGAGCATCGTGACGAGGATATTCGCGTGCGGCGTGTCCTGCGGATAGCGCAGATGCTGGCCGCCGCGCACGCCGCCGCCGCGGCCGATGAGTGCCTGCGGCAGCTGATCGGCATTGTGCGCGTCGCTGTTCGCCATATTGCTGCCGAAAAGGACCAGCGAATGGTCGAGCAGCGAGCCATCGCCGTCCGGCGTATTCGCAAGACGCTCCGCGAACTTCGCGAACACGGCCGTGTGGTAGTTCTGGATCTTCCGCAAGTTCGCGATGCGCTCCGGGAAACCGCCCCAGTGCGACGTCGGGTGGAAGGCTTCGTGGACGCCCAAGTTCGGGTACGTCCGCATGCTCGCCTCCTCGACCATCTTCAACGTGATCACGTTCGTGCGGTTCGTCTCCCACGCGAGCGCAAACAGCTCGAACTGCAGATCGAGGAGCTCGCCGAAATCGTCGGGCGCGCCGATCGGCGCATCCGGGAGCCCCGCGAGCGATTCGCTGCTCTCGTTGAGCTTCTGCACACGGAGCTCGACCTCGCGCACGGAATCGAGGTAATCGCTGACCTTGGCGCGGTCGGCGGCATCGAGCTTGCTGTTCAAGCTCGCCGTGGCCGCGGTCACATAATCGAGCAGGCTCGTCGTCTCGCTGAGGATCGCCTGACGTTCCTCGTTGGTCTGCCCCTGTCCGAACATCGAGATGAACACCTTGCGCGGATTGCCCTCCATCGGCAGGGGCTGGTCGGGCGTACGGAACGAGATCATGCCGCCTGGCTCGCCGCAGAGCTCCATCGACGGCAGCGGCGTATCCTTTTGCAGGTGTCGCGCCGCGATCTGATCGGCCGTGACACCGATGCCCCGCTCGACGTTGCGCTGGCGGGGATGGACGCAGTTGAGCCAGGTCTCTTCGTTGAAGCCGTGCGGGACGCCGCCTTCGGCGACCTTGTTGCGCAGACCGCTGACCACAGTCACGTAGTCGCGGAGCCCCTCGAGCGGCTCGAGAATGTACGGAAAATCGAAGCCCCGGCCGATCTGCGGCGGCTCCCATTCGTTTTGCAGAGCGCCATGCGGAAAGTAGATGAAGCCGAGCCGAATGCTCGGCGCTGCCGCCGTTTGCGCAAGCGCAGTGGCGGCCGGGACCATCGCGTCGAGGAGAGGCAGCGCGATCGAGACGCCCGCCCCTTTCAACATAACGCGCCGCGACAAATGCTTTCGGGTCAGAAACATGGCCGCGATTCTACTGCAGCACGCTTTCGGGCACACGCTTTTGGAACGCAGCGCTCGAGACGATGCCGAGCACAAGGGACTCGAAGCGGTAGTCGTCGTCTTTGGCGCGCCGCACAATCGCGCGTACGGTCGGCATATCGCGATAGTCGATGCTCCGCCCAAGCGCATACGTCAACAGATTCTCGGTGAGGGCTTCGACGAACTGGTCGGGGTGCGCCGTGAGCGCCCGGCGCAAGTCGCCGGGTCCGCTCACGTGAGTTCCATCGGGCAACACGCCGCTCGCGTCGATCGGCGTGCGCGTCTCCGGATCATCGGCCCGGTACTGGCCCACGGCGTTGAAGTTCTCGAGCGCCAAGCCGAGCGGATCCATGATGCCGTGGCACGAGAAACAGGTCGGGCTTTCGCGGTGCTGCTCGAGCCGCTGCCGCAGCGTTCGCGGCGGCTCGCCGCGTTTGTTCTCGGTGAGCTCCGGCACGTCGGGCAGCGGCGCCGGAGGCGGCGCACCGAGCACACGCTCGAGTATCCACGCGCCGCGCCGCACGGGAGAATTGCGGTTGGGATACGCGGTCAACATCAGAATAGCGCCTTTGCCGAGCAGTCCCTGCCGCGACTCGTCGGGCAGCGTCACGCGGCGGAAGCGGGCCCCTTTGACGCTCTCGATGCCGTAATGCATCGCGAGGCGCTCGTTGAGAAACGTGTAGTCGGCGGTCAAGAGCTCGACGACGCTTCTGCGCTCGCGGAACACGCTGTCGATGAAGAGCCGAAGCTCCTCTTTCAACAGGTCGCGGGGATCGAGCAAGCCGCTCGCTTGCGGGAACTGGCCGCGGTCCGGGACGATCTCGTCGAGCTTGCCGACGCCGAGCCACTGGAACGCGAAGTCCTCGACGAGCGACTTCGCCCGCTCGTCGGCGAGCATCCGTCGCACTTGCTCGGCCAACACTTTGCCGGAGCTCAGCCGCCCGCTTTCCGCGAGCTCGAGCAGCTCCTCGTCTGGCAAGCTGCTCCAAAGGAAAAAGGACAGCCGCGACGCGAGCTCGAGATCGCTGAGCGCGGCGGTGTCGGCACCGGCACCGGATTCCGCGCGATAGAGGAAATGCGGGCTCGCGAGAATCGCGCTCAACGCATCACGGACGCCGCGCTCGAACCCGCCGGCCTCGTAGCCGGCGTCGTAGAACGCCATGAGGCTTTCGATGTCGACGTCGGTGACGGGTCGTCGGAACGCGCGCTCGGCGAGGTTCGTGACGATATCGAGCGCACAGGGTCGTGCGTCGGGCGTATCGGTCGGCTTGCAAATGAAAATCTTCGCGCGGCTCGGGGAGTCACCGACACCCGCGACGGACAACGGGCCGCGAATCTGCAGCGCGTGCGCCGCCTGAATGCGCTCCTGCCCGCCTTCGAGCGCGATGGTGCGCGTGCGCTCGTCGCTCTCGGCGAAGCTCCGGTGGACGAATGTAACCGCGAGATCGTGTTGCCCTGCGGTCGCTTGAAAGCGAATTTTGCGGAGCCGCCCGTTGATCTCCTCGACCGCGGGATCGAGCAGCTGGTCGATCGCCTTGTGGTCGGTTTCACCGCCGATGATCGTGCGATAAAACTCCTTGCCGTCGAGCAGGACGATGACCGTATTCTCGAACTCCATGCGCGGGACTTCGCGGGCGAGCGCCATGTCGCCTACGTTAAGCTCGTACTCGCCGTCGGCCGGGAAATCGTGCGTAACGCTGAAGCCTCCGCGCGTCCCGAACGGCATGCCGGCGATGTAATGTTGTTGCCGGCCCGTGCCGGGCGCGCCGTCGGGCGGCAGCGAGATCACCATGTTGGCCGGATCGCCGTACGTCGTCGTGATCGGCAACGCCGTGGCGTCGCCCACGGCCTCGAGCGCGATCGCGCGTGCGGCGTCGATGTATTGATTGACGAACGCCGGCGACACTTGGAGCGCGTCGGCGTTGTTGTCGAAGTGGCCCGCGACGTTGTCTTGGGGCAGTAAGAGCGCGGCATCGACCTCGAGCGCCAGCAAGTCCCGAATCGCGTGCGCGTACTCGCGGCGGTTCAACCGGCGCAGCGACACGCGACCGGGTGGAGGCTCGGTAGCGGCCGTGTCGATCTCGTCCGCGAGCCACGCTGCGAGACGCTCAACGCTCTGACTATCCGGACGCGGCCCTCCCGCGGGCGGCATGAGGCCGCTGCGGAGCTTCCGAATCGCGAGTTCCCAGGTCTCCGCGTTCGCGGCGATCTCGTCGGGAGACATCGTATCGAAGGCCCGATCGCCGGCGCGGTCGTCGCGGTTATGGCAGTCGTAGCAATACTGCTTGACGACGGCCCAGTGCGCTTCATTCGAGTGTTGCTGTCGGTAGGCGACCACAGCGATGCCGGCCGCCGCGACGATCAGCAACGCGACTGGTATGACGAGCTTCGTTGAGATTGCGGCGCTCCGTGCTCGAGGCTGGCTCAACCGCTAATTGTCTAGCGGGACATGGGTCTTGTCGAGCGGCGACGCAAGCAGTCGTCGGCCGCCGCCGCTACCGGCCGCCAAGGTGCTCGGCGAGGAAAGTGTCGAGCGCCTGCAGCGTCTCGAGGCGAGTAGTCGCCGCCGACGCCGAGCGATCGCTCCCAATACGTCACCGCGGCGCTGCGGCCGTCTCTGCGACCGGTATAACTTGTTTGCTACGCATTCCCCGCACCACGAGATGACGGCCTTTTTTTTTTGGCTTGCTAGAATCATCTCCTGGCATGGGGCTTTTGGGCCCCGTTTTCGGGAGAGCTCTACGTCCATGTCCGCGATCCGACCCATCCGCCTGTTCGCACTGGCCGCCCTGCTGACGGCGCCCGCCGCTTACGCCGGCGATACCAACGGCGACGCCGTCAACGGCAAGGAACTGTTCATGGCCAATGGCTGCCCGGCCTGCCATGGCGTGACCGAGGAAGACAATTCGAAGGTGGGCCCCAATCTCGTCGGCGTCGTGGGGCGCAAGGCTGGCACCACGCAAAGCCTCTTGGGCCCCAGCGAGAATCTGAAGAAGTACGGTGTGACCTGGAACGCCGAGACCTTGGATGAATTCCTGGCCAACCCGAACGCCTTGGTGCCGGGCACAGCGATGGCAGGCATTCTGACCGATCCGCAGCAGCGCGCCGATGTGATCGCCTACCTCTCCACGCTGAGGGATTGACGCCGCGCCCGATACGTGAGCTTACCGGCTGACCAGAACGCTCGTTGCACCACCAGGGCCGCCGCCGCCGGGGTCACCGTTGGAGACGACCTTGACCCAGAGCGCATCCGTGTCTTTGAAGTACGAGGTGGCGCTGGCATTACGCAGCGCATCCACGCTGTCCTGCGGTGCACCCGAAGCCGCGGTGGTGAATCCCGGCAGCTCGAAGATCACCCACGAGCCCTGATCCAGTTCCGTCAGGGAGAGGTTCACGCTCGGCCTTTCGGTGGTCACCTTGATCTCGGTGCCGGCTCGCACGTTGGTGGCAGTTACGGTGTACTCCTTGCCGTTGCGGCTGAGAACGACTGGCGGCTGAGCAGGAGCTCCACCGGCGCCGCCGCCGAAACCACCGGGAGCGGGAGCTCCGCCGGGACCGGTGGCACCCGGACCCGCAGGCGCGCCAGGACCACCCGCTCCAGCGATTGCGGGAGCAGCACCGGGACCACCAGCACCACCGGCAACTGCGCCGGGGCCAGCACCAGCGCCGGCACCGGCACCGCCGGCTCGTCCGGGACCCGCGCCGCCGAATCCGCCGAATGCACCGCCGCCGCCAGGGCCGCCAAAACTGAGGCGCCCAATATCGCCCCTGCACACGGCAGCGTTCCAGGTGGGCTTGATCTCACAGGCCTCCGTGTCGACTGCGATGCTGTCGTTGACGCCGTCGTGGATGAGCACGAAGGAATTGGGGCCACCACCGAGCGAGCCGTCCCTGTCCTTGTACGCCGCGGTCTTATAAGACGCACTGGTGAAATTATCGCTCGCCCACCTG
>DATBLZ010000016.1:0-13388 GCA_036555065.1 Gammaproteobacteria bacterium | reverse complement strand
AACCCGCAGGTCGGTGGTTCGATTCCACCCATCACCACCACCGCTCGTCCGTTACCGAGGAGCCGCGGCCGTGCCCGGCCCGGGTCCCTGCAGCTTGAACTCGAAGCGATTCTCCTCAGTCTGCAGCTCGTAGCTGTCCGGCACAACGAAAAGATCCGGCGACGGCTCACCGAGCACGACGTTCACGAGCCGGTACGTTGTCTCACCGAACCGCGGATCGATCGTTCGACGCTGAACCTCGGCCTCGATCTCGTCCGAATACCAGCGCTCCGTCACCATGTCGATCGGCCGCTCGTTACCGATCGCGCCGGCCGGTATTGTCCGAGTCTCGCGCGTCCCGCGCGCGAGCACGCCTTGGAGAATCTGCTCGCCGAGGTCCTCCGTGATCACCTCGCCCGCCGCGAAAGGCGCGACGGCGGATATCGCCCCAGCGGGCGTCCGCGACGAGAACACGCGAATGCCGGCCGTTCCGGGCGAGCCGGGCATCGGGGGCGGGACCGGCACCTCGAACGTCCCGACCTGCGACGCCTCAGGCCCGGCATGCCTCGCCTCCCCATGCACGACCGCGACGTTGTCTCCATCGCTTGCGACTGCGACTGCGCCCCCGGTCGCGATCGCATACGCGGAATGGAGCCTGGATGGTCGGATCGCATGCACCGTCTCGGTCCGCGAGTCGAGCATGTAGATGGCGCCGGCGACGGGGTCGTGGATCGTGACCGTCGTCGTAGGCTCGTTGGCCGCTTGCCAGACGCCGAGCCCACCCAGAGTCTGCTCGCGGCGCGTTCGTCCCTGCCCGTCTCGATAGATGCGCATCTCATTGCGTTGTGTGATGCGGTTGCCGTCGGCGAGGATTTGCGTCGACTCCGTGACGGCCTCGGCCGAGTAGGGCTTCCCCGTAACCACTGCGCCGGGCACGGCGCCTATGCCGCCGAGGATATCGACCGGCCCCGCGAAAGGCGCGACTGCCGCCATGTTCGAGACGAACACGAATGTGTCCTCGGGAGGATCGGCGACGATCTCCTGCGCCATCGCCACGTGCACGCTTACCGCGATCGAACCCGCAGCCGCGATTGCCCCGAGGATCTTCCTTGCGCTTGTCTTTCGCTGAGTCATTTGAGCTCTCCGTCAATGAGTGACCATCGATACGAGCGGAGCGTCCGCGGTATCGAACCGAATACCCGTGGGCAACCCATCCTCGCCGATGAGCAGGTCCGCCTCGATCGCGCCGTCGACGGGCGCGCCGTAGCCGACGAGCGACGTCAAAGGAATGCGCACGCGCACGACGTTGTACGCTTGCGTCGGCGAGATTCCCGGCGAGTACAACAAGGGTTGAAATGCCGCTGCCGCAGGAATCTCTCGCTCGCCGGAGCTCGCGACCGCAATTTGCTCTCCGGCAGCTGGCGCGGCGGTTATTTCAGCAGCGTCGCGTTGCATACGGCCGAGGCCGACGAGCACAACCGCCGCCACCGCAAGGCTCGCCGCCAGTGCGCCGGCCGCGAATAACGCGCGCCGCCGGGACCCCGCGCGCGAACGCGCGAGTGAGGCCGAACGGTCCCGGTGCTGCGCAGCCCTCGCGGTCGTCAGTGGCTGTTCCGACAAACCGGCGCGCCGCGCTCGAAAGGCGGCGCGCAGCGCCTCCTCGCCGTTAGCCGACGCGCGCAACTCGCCGAGCGCGCTCCGCAACCGTGCGAGCTCGGCGTCGAGCTTCGCGTCGCCGTCTTCGTTCCACTCACTCATGGGCATGCCTCGGTCGTCTTGAGCATTGTAGGCGCCGAAGAGTCGGCGGCGCCGAGTTCTTGAGCCAACAGCGCGCGTGCTCGATGCAAACGCGAGCGCACCGTGCCGATCGGACATGCGAGCACGTTCGCCGTCTCCGCGTACGAAAGCTCGGCGAGCTCGCAAAGCACGAGCGTCTCACGATATTCGAATGGCAGCTGCAGGATCTGCGCGTGTAAGCGGCGCACCTGTTGGTCGCGAAAGACATCGTCTTCGGCTTCGCAAGCGACGCTCTCCTCGAGCGTCGCTCCGCTCACCAAACGGCCGTCGGCGCGGAATCGATCAACGACGACGTGCCGCGCGCAACCATACAGCCAGGCGCGCACCGTGCCCTTCCCCGCGTCATACCGCGATGCCCGCTCGAGCACGTTGAGAAAGACATCCTGGGTCACATCCTGTGCAACGCTCACGGATCTGCCGAGCGCATAGGCAAACCTGAAGACTTCGTCCCTCCTGCGCCGATAGAGCTCGATGAACGCTTCTTCGGCGCCCGCGCGGATGCGCTCGAGCAATTCGGCGTCGCTGGGGTTCTCTGGTCGCGGCTCGGTTCGCATCGAATAGCCTCGTTCCACAGCTATTCGCGGCTGGTCGTCCGAAAGTTCCCGCGGCAACTGCTATTTCGGCGGCGTCGCGAGCGCCCAGTTCGCGTAATGGGCCGGGCGCGGCTCGTCCTGGAGTACGAGCGCCGTCCCGACCTGCTTTCGGGTCGGAATCGCGTGCCGGTCGATGCGCCCTTCGAGCGTCATCGCGAGATCGCGCGCGAAAACGCGGCTGCCTATGTGCCACGAATGCGCGAACGTGCCGAAGAACGTCTGTTTCTTCGGATCGAGCGTCGAGAAATACTCGCCGCAATCGACGTTCGTGCTCTTCGGATGGGGATCCTTGGGTAAGCCGACGCGGCCCGCGCGCGGCGCAGTGCCGAGCCGTTTTGCGTTCGACGTCGCGAGCACGTGGTCGAAAGGATTCTGGTAGTTCGTCAGACGCATGATCCGCTTGTACATCGGCGCGGCCCACTCCGAGCCCGCGGCAAGGCTGCCCGAGCCCACGTCGCCGCCGATGAACGCGGCTTGCGCGATTCGCCAATCCTCCTTGAATAGAGTCCCATCTTTCTCGGACTGGGCAAAGGCCTCCATGATGACGTACGCCCCTGTCGAGTGGCCGAGCAGGTGGATGTTCGTCTGACAACCCGTGAGCTGGTTCGCGGCGAGCGGGCGGATTCCGCCGCTCACGAGCTCTTGCGCGACGCGCGCGGCGTCCTTGCGATCCTCGAGATAGTTGAGCGTCGAGTCTGCGCTCGGCCAGTCGAACGAGACGACGACGCCCGACCATTGCTCGGCGCCGAGATCCTTCGCGAGCTGCAATTGGCGATCGCGGATGACCTGCGCATCGTTGTTGTAGCCGTGCACGAAGATGAGCACGTCGCCGCCCGCGCACACTTTGCCGTCGGCCTGGCCGTCGGCGAGATCGCGGACCTCGTCCATCCATTTCTTGACTGGCATCTCGTGAGCGGGTTTCGGGAGCTCCTTCTGCGGCGATTTGAGATAACGAAGCGCGCCCGGCTCGGGCTTGAACTCGCCTTTCCTCACTTCGCGCGCGCTGATCGTGTAGTAGTCCGCCATCTGATCCTCCCGCCGTACCTTGGATCGTCGTTGTAAACGTGGGTGCGACCAAGCTACCGCACGCCGTTTCGCGCGGTCAACATAGTTAGCGGGTCATATTTCTTTGGGTTGAATGCCGCGTGATTTCGGCGGACAATCGGCGGCGACCTAAGGGGTGGCCAATTGGCCTGAGACGCCCGGTGTGGGCGGACCCTTTGAACCTGATCCGGATCATGCCGGCGTAGGGATAGGACCATGCAAAAACTCATCACTGCCCTCCTGCTCGTCTTGGCGGGCCCGGCGTCCGGCCAGCCGCCGCTCGAGGAAATCATCGTCAGGGGCGAGTTCCGCGATACCAAGCTCGATGAGCTGCCCGCGAGCGTTTCGGTGCTCGACGCCGAAACCATCGAAGGTCGCTCCGCGCGCCACCTCGAGGAGGTGCTCGCACTGATTCCGAATGTGAACCTCGCCGGCGGCTCGGCGCGGAGCCGCTTCTTTCAAATCCGCGGCATCGGCGAGCGCGGCCAGTTCGCCGAGCCGTTCAATCCTTCGGTCGGGGTTCTCGTCGATGGCGTCGACCTCTCGACCGCGGCGAACGCGGCCACGCTCTTCGACGTCGAGCAAATCGAGGTATTTCGAGGCCCCCAAGGCACGCGCTATGGCGCCAACGCGCTCGCGGGCGTCGTCAACGTGCGCACGAACGCGCCGACCGAGGCGTTCGAAGCGCGCGCCGGCCTCGAGGCGGCCAATTACGATGCGTTGACGCTCGACGGCGCCGTCTCGGGTCCGTTGGCCGAGCACCTCGGCGCGCGGCTCGCCGTGCTGCAGCACTCGAGCGACGGTTTCACCGACAACCTCTACCTCGGTCGCACGGATACGACCGAGCGCGACGAGCTCTCGATGCGCGGGAAGCTGCGTTGGCTTCCCACGGACGACATTACCGTCGAAACCGTGCTCGGGCGCATCGACGTCGATGACGGCTACGACGCCTTTTCACTCGACAACGATCGCAACACGTTATCCGACGAGCCCGGACGGGACGCGGTCGAGTCCACGTTCGGCAGCGTCGATATCGCCTGGAACGGCGCAACCGCGTACGCCGTCGAAGCCTCGGTCGGTAACGCACTCTCGGACAGCGTGTACGGCTACGACGAAGACTGGACGTACGTCGGCTTTCATCCCTTCGGCTATTCGTCGACCGATTACTACCTGCGCGACCAACAAACGCTCACAACGGAGCTCCGTGTGCTGTCCAAGGAGAGCGGTCGCCTATTCTCGGGCTCGACGGACTGGGTCGTCGGCGTCTATGCGCTCGACAGCGAGGAAGACCTCACGCGTGTGTACACGTTCTTTCCTGCGCCGTTCGCGAGCGAATTTACCATCGCGAGGCACGCGCTGTTCGGCGAGCTCGAGAGCGCCGTCGGCGCGCGCACGCGCGTCACGGCCGGCGTGCGCTACGAGCAGCACGGCTCGGAGTATGCCGATTCGGCGGGTGTCGCGTTCTCCCCCGACGATGACATGCACGGCTGGCGTCTCAGCGTCGATCGCGATCTCACGGCTGCGCTGCTCGGCTACGCTACCGCGTCGCGCGGCTACAAGGCCGGCGGCTTCAATCAAGACGGCACGCTCGATGCGGATCTCCGGCAATACGACCCGGAGACGCTCTTGAGCTACGAGCTCGGCCTCAAAGGCAGCTTCCTCGACGCACGGCTCGACGCGCGTTTCGCGCTCTTTCACATGACGCGCGACGACGTGCAGATCGCAAGCTCGATCACGCGCGTGCGGCCCAATGGCAGCGCCGAGTTCATCGAGTTCGTCGGCAACGCCGCAGAAGGCACGAACGACGGCATCGAGGCCGAAATCGAGTTCGCCGTCAATGCAGAGTTCCGATTCACTGCGAGCGTCGGGCTCCTAGATTCGGAGTACGAATCGTTCGTCAACTCCGCGGGCCAGGACCTCGACGGCCGCGAGCAGGCGCACGCACCCGGATACCAATTCGCCGTCTCGGGACGCTACTCGTTCGCGAACGGGTGGTACCTCGAGATCGGCGCAGAGGGCCGCGACGCGTTCTATTTCTCCGACAGCCACGACGAGCGTTCGCGGGCGTACGAGCTCGTCAACGCACAGGTCGGCTTCGAGCGCGGCGCGTGGAACCTGAGGCTCTGGGGCCGTAACCTCACCGATGAGGATTATTTCATCCGCGGCTACTACTTCGGCAACGACCCGCGCATCGGCTATGCCGAGCGCGGCTATACGCAGCTCGGCGAGCCGCGGCGCGTCGGCGTGAGCGTGTCGCGCGCGTTCGAATGACGACGCCTCATAGCTACCGGTCGGCTTTACGAGCTTTGGGGGCCGTGATTTTTGCAGGCATTCGTGCCGAGGCAAGCAGCTCCGCAAACCGCTCAGACGGTACGGCGCTGCTGAAGTAGAAACCCTGGACTGCATCGCAACCCAGAGACTTGAGGAATTCGAATTGCTCTCGATCCTCGACGCCTTCGCCGACGACCCGCAGGGCCAGGACGCGCGTCATTGCGACAATCGCTTTGATGATCGACGCAGACTTGTCGTCCGTCATCATTTCCGCGACGAACGATTTATCGATCTTCAGCGTGTCGAGCGGAAACGCCTTAAGGTAGCTCAGCGACGAATAGCCGGTGCCGAAGTCGTCCAACGCGATGCCGATACCCATGCCACGCAGTTGCTCCAAGATCTGCGCTGCGCGCTCGTGAACCGACATCAACGCAGTCTCTGTGATTTCGATGCGCAGCCGCGTCGGGTCGAGGCCGCTCTCTTCGAGCGCGCGCTTTGCCAGCGCGCAGACGTCTTGGCGCCGGAACTGGACGCCGGAGACGTTGACCGACACCGGAATCGGCCGTAATCCGCTCCGTTGCCATTCGGCCGCCTGGCGGCACGCACGCCGCATGACCCATTCGCCGATCGGTAGAATTAGGCCGCTGTCCTCGGCGATCGGGATGAACGTCGCCGGTGAGATGTAGCCACGCACGGGGTCGTTCCAGCGCAGCAGCGCCTCGGCGCCAACGATGGCCCCGCTGACGCAATCGATCACCGGTTGGTAGTGGAGTGCCAAGCGGCCTTCGTCGAGCGCTTTGCGCAGGCCGTTCTCGAGCGTCATGCGCTCGACCGAGGCAGCATTCATTGCCGCCGAAAAATACTGGAACGCTGCCTTGCCCTGCTGCTTCGCGTGGTACATCGCTCTATCGGCATTGCGCAGCAACACGTCGCTCCTTTCACCGTCGGCGGGATACGTTGCGATACCGATACTCGCTGTAAAGAAGACCTCTTGCGCGCCGACGATGAACGGTTGCTCGAGACGTTTCAGGATGCGGTGCGCGACCGAACCCGCCGAGAAGCGGTCTTTGATATCGGGCAGCAGGATCACGAACTCGTCACCGCCGAGCCGCGAGAGGACTGAGTCCGTGACAGGTGCGACGCTGATCGTTGCATCGAGATCCACGCTCGTTTCTGCGTAGACGCCGAGGAGATCGTCGGCCCGGATTAGGTCCCCGAGTGCCGTCGCGAACGCGCGCAAGCCTTCGTCCGCCGCGTGATGGCCGACCGTGTCGTTGATGAGCTTGAAGTTATCGATATCGACGAAGAGCAGCGCGAATTCGATTCCCTTGCGCCGGCTGCGCGCGAGAACCTTCTCGAGGTGCTCGTTGAGAAGGCGTCGGTTCGGCAGGCCCGTGAGGCCGTCTTGATACGCAAGCGCGCGGATTTGCTCGTTGGATGCTTCGAGCCGCGCGAGCACCGCCTCACGGGCTCGCCCTTCCGCCGTGAGCTTCGCATTCGCGGATTCGAGCTCGCGCGTTCGCGCGTCGATGGTCTTGGACAAGTCTTCGACCTTGAGCGCGACGACACGTGCGAGCTCCCAGCGCTTGCGCAGCGCGTGCGTGAGTTGCCGGACTTCGATGGTGTCGAACGGCTTCTTGAGGATCAGCACGCGGTCCGTACGGCCGATCGTTTCCGTCATCTCCTCCCAGCTATGGTCCGAATAGGCCGAGCAGATGACGACGTTGATCTCGGGGTCCGCCTCGAGCATCCGCCGCGTCGTAGCGATCCCATCGAGGCCGGGCGGCATGCGGACGTCGACAAACGCGAGGGCATAAGGTAGTCCCTCGGCTCGTGCTTTGCGCACGAGCTCTATGGCCTCGTCGCCCTGATGGGCCGACGTGAGCTCGAACACGTCCGTGGTGTTCGGAGCACCCTTTCCGAAGAGCTCCGCGTCGAGCGCGGCGAGCTCCTTGTTTCCCGAGCGATCTTCGCCGAGGGTCTTGCGGAAATCCTCGTGTATCGCCTCGTTGTCGTCGACCACGAGCACACGCCGGTTGGGTTCGACGTATCGCCGATAGGCGCCCGATGTCGAAGCTAGCGCCATGTCAGGCGGCCCCCGCCCTTTGTGCCCCATCGGCGTACCGCGCGGGGACGGACAGCACCAAGGTCGCGCCCCTGCCCGGGCCGGCGCTGAAGGCTTCGAGGCTTCCGTCCATCGCCTGCGCCGCGTTGGCGCAATTGTGCAATCCGAAGCCGTGTCCGGTTGTTTTGGTCGTGAAGCCGTGATTGAAAATCTTCGCGAGATTCTCGGGCGGAATGCCGATTCCGTTGTCGCGGACCTCGACGCGCAGCTTGTCGTCCTGCTCGCCGATCGCGATCGTAAGCACGCGATCGCCCGGATCTTTCGCCGTCAGCGCGTCCTTCGCGTTAGAGATCAGATTGATGAGGATCTGGATGATCCCATGCCGATCGACGAGCACGCTGCCGAGGTCGGCATACTCCCGCACGACCTCAATCCGGTGCTTGCGCAACCCAGCCTCGTTGATCGAGATCGACGTTTCGACGATCTCCTGCAACGTGCAGATTTCTTTCATGCCATTGACTCTCGCATATGATTGCTGCGCAGCGATGACCTTCTTCATATGCTCGAGATGCTCGACGACCCGATCGATCTCAGCGCGGATGTTTTGCTTTTCGGTAGCCAAAGTCTGCCCGAGCTTGCGCAGGTACTCCGGCACCTTGCGCCCCGCGGAATCCGCGGAAAAGTATTCGCCGAGCCGCTCGGCATTCTCATCGAGCAGCGCGCACACGCTTTCAACCCGTTCTACCGGTAGCGCTCGCACGGCATCGCGCGCGATGTTCGCGCCAACGTTGATGCTGTTCATGACGTTGCCGACGTTGTGCAGCACGCCCGACGCGACTTCGGCCATGCCGGCGCGCCGCGAGAGATCGACGAGCCGGCCCTGCGCGCTCTCGAGCTCGCGCGTGCGTTTTGCGACAATATCCTCGAGGTGATCCTTGTAGCGCGAGAGCTCCTCCTCGGCGCGCTTGCGCTCGCCGACCTCGTTGGTGAGGGCGGCGTTCGCAAGCTCGATGCTGCGGGCCTGCTGCTCGCGTTGTGCATAGAGTGTCGCGTTCTCTATCGATACGGCGACCTGAGCCATCAATACGTTGAGAGCCTCGAGCCGATCGGGTGTGAAGGCACCAGCGACTTGGTTGTTCTCGAGATACAACACCCCTGTCAGCGTACCCTTGTGCACGATCGGAGCGCACAACACAGATTTGGGTCCGCGGCTTCGCACGTACGCATCATTGGAAAAATTGCCGCGCAACGCGGGGTCCGCGAGCACGACGTGCTCGGCCGTGCGGATGACGTAGTTCGCGATGCCTTGCGAGAGTGCGTCCGCGCGCGCGAGCGGCTCGCCGAGCATGACTCGCGCCTCGCTCGCCTTGCTCTCCTTTATGCCCTGAACGAGAAACCCGTCCTGCGACTGCAACACGAGCACGACGCGCTCTGCTCCCGCGTTCTCGAGGATGATATCCATCATCTTCGCAAGCAAGCGGTCGAGTACGATCTCGCTAGCGAGCGCCTGGCTCGCTTTTAATACCGTAGCGAAATCGAGCGCATCGCTCTGTTCACGGACGCTGCCGGCAGTCGCCGGCGACGTCGTCACCGACTGTGCTGCCTTGTGCGGCGCATTGACGCCGTGGGCCGCGCGCAGGTCCGCAACCCTCCCGAACGCTCCCCAAATCTCGTAGGCATGCAAGGCCTTCTCGAGATAGACGGTGCCAAAGGCCGGCTTGCCGCGTGCGTGCCAGAACCTTGCCGCAAGCTCGGCGGCGAGCGCCTCGATGTGCGTGCAACCGTGGTCCGCGGCGGCTGCAACCGCTCGATCGTAGAGCTCGATGGCCTCGAGCGTCGCGCCTCGAACGCGCGCCAATTCGGCGGCGACGAGCAGCTCCATGTGCGCGAAATTCGGCGCGTAATCGGCCGCCCATGTCTTGAGCTCCTCGTGCCGTGCGGCCACGAGGCGTTCGAGGTCGGCCCGCTCGGGGGCTTCCGCTTCGTCGTGGCGTCTCGCGGCGGTCAGCGCATAGTAGAAGGAGTGCTCGCTTCGCGTGATGAACGCCGCGCTGAACGGGAGCAGCCGTTCGGCCTCCTGGCACAGCTCGTACGCCCGATTGACATCCCCGCAGAGGTAGCGTTGCTTGGCGAGCAACATGAACCAGTCCGCTTCGAACGACCTATTGCCGCGTGCACGGATCGCTTCCGTGCATTGCTGCTCGCTCTGCGTGTCGGTGCCAAGTGTGTGACCGTGCGGTCGCTCTCCGCGAAGCCAGGAAATGTAGCGCATTCGCGGCGCGAGGAATTCTATGTTGGTGAAATCGCTTATCCGCTCGAGCAACTGGAACGCGTTGATAGCCTCCTCGTGGAGCTCGGCAAGTGGCATGCCATTGAACTCCTGGTGGCTAACACGCCGCGCGGCGCTATAACCCGCATGAAGATGGTCTCCGGTTTGCAGACCATACTCGATGCTTTGTTTGAAGAGCTCGATGCTTTGCGTGATGGGCTCGACCCAATGCGAGGCAAACATCGCCCAAAGAAAATACACGCCCGAGTACACCGAAGGATCGTTGAAGCGGTGCGCGAGGTCCACGCCGAGCTTCGTGAACCGGTACGCGTCGCGATGTCGGCCCATGGCGCCGCTCAGCAGGGCTCCGAAGGAACCGTATGCCCGTGCTGAAAGCGGACAGTTCCCGTGTTCGATCGACTGGGACACCATCTTGCAGCAGATCAGCGCGAAGAGCTCCTGATTGGTCTGATAAGCCGCCGGCAAGCAATGGGTCAGCAGCTCCATGAGCGCGATTCTGGCCGGCTCGTCCATCGCCGGCAGCTCGAGCAGGCTGTCTCCAATCTCCGCAGTCTTGCCGAGAATCGCGCCGATTTCCGTCTGTAGCATGCTGCCTGCGCGAGCGGCATCGTCCGGAAGCTCGATGCCAAACTCCTCCGCGGCACGGCGGCCGCAAGCGAGCGCGTCGGGCATCTGTCCCATGCTCAAATGCGTGATTACCTTGAGCGCGTGCAGCTTGGCGCGGTCGGTTACCGAAGCGGCGTGGAGTAGCGTCTCGTCGATCAAGCGAAATGCCGCGGCATAGTCGGCTATGAGGCACAGAGCTTCCGCGAGGCGCACGTGCGCCTCGAAGACGAGCGCATAGTTGTCCGTCCAAGCATTCGCGGCGAGCAACGCGATGGCGTTCCGGTAGCAGTGCACGGCGATCGAGTAGGCGGTCGAGTTTCTGGCCTTGATGCCGGCCCGGAGGTTGAACTCGGCGAGGCGAAGCCTTTCCTCCGGATCCCTGATCAGCGCCGCACCTTGGTTCAAGTGGTTGACGATGTCGAAGAGTCTCTGCTCGACATGCTCCGGCTCACCTTGTGCCAGAATGGCGCGGCCGATCGCCAGGTGCAGTGCCGGTCTATTTTCGGGTGCGATCATTTCATACGCGGCCTGCTGGACGCGGTCGTGAAGAAACGCGAAATGGCGGTAAACGAGCGGTGACTCGAGCGCGCTGGGATCGAGGCTCTCGAGCTCCGATGCGGGCACGACGAGCCCATCACTGGACGCCGGCTCCAGCCGCTCGGCCGCTTCCCCCTCCGTGCAGCGGCTCACGACTGCTACTGTTCGCAGATCGAAGCGGTTGCCGATGGCCGCAGCAACGCAAAGTGCTATGCGCGTTTGAACCGCGAACCTGCCGAGCTTCGATGCCAAGAACTCGGCGACGTTCTCCGTGATCGCGGCCGCTCGGATTCCATCAACGTCATACCGAAAGACCCCTTTCTCCCTATCGAAGGAGATCAGTTTCTCCGTGTACATCGCCTTCACGAACTGGCGGATAAAGAAGGGGTTGCCCCCGGTTTTTCCATAGATGATCTCGGCGAGCGGCATCGCTTTAGCCGGCTCCTCGCGCAGCGCATCAGCGAGAAACTGCGCGATGTCACGAGACCCGAGCGGCGCGAGCGCGATCGATCCAACCTCGACACCGCGATTCCCCTGTTCTTTCACGGCCAACATGAACGGATCTGTCGAGGAAACTTCGTTATGCCGATACGCCTGCACGACGAGCAGCGATTCCGTCGCAGGCGCAGACAGAATCAGGGTCACGAGATTCAAGCTTGCGGCGTCCGCCCATTGCATGTCATCGAGGAACAGTACGAGCGGGTGAGAGCGCTTCGCGAAAACCTGAATGAAGCTCTGAAATACGAGCTTGAAGCGGTTCTGCGCTTCAAAGCCTGGGAGCACCGGAGCTTTCGGCTGCGGGCCGATGATGAGCTCGAGCGCGGGGATCACGTCGACGATCACTTGGCCGTTGATACCGACTGCATCGCGTATTGCATTGCGCCATCTCCCGATCGACTCCTCACTCTCGGTCAGAAGCTGTCGGACGAGATCCTGAAACGCGTCGACGAGCGCGCTGAAGGGGGTGTCTTGACGCAGCTGTTCGTACTTTCCGGTCGCGAAGTAGGCGCGGCGTCGCGTCATCGGCTGGTAGATTTCTTGGACGAGCGACGTCTTGCCTATGCCGGGGCCTCCGGATACGAGCACGGTCTCGACTCCACCGTCGGCAATGCGCTCGAACGTTTCGAGCAATTCCGCGACCTCGTTGCGGCGACCATAGAGCTTCTGCGGCGGCTCGAATCGGTCGACGACGTCGGCCGTGCCAACGGTGAACGCTTCGACCTTTCCGGTCGCGGCGAGCTCCGCGGCGCAGCGCCTCAAGTCGGCAGCGACGCCTGCGGCGCTCTGGTAGCGATCCTCAGGCGCCTTTCGTAGGAGTTTTGCCACGACGTCGGATAGCGCCTGAGGTATTTTCGGATCGAGCTCCACAAGCGGCTGCGGCTTGCCCGCGATGTGGAAGTGGACGCATTCGAGCGGATCGTCGCTCGTATAGGGCAGGCGTCCGCTGAATAGCTCGTACAGCGTGATGCCGAGTGAGTAGAGGTCGGCGCGGTAGTCGACGCTGCGGTTCATGCGCGCCGTCTGCTCAGGCGCGATGTATGCGAGCGTGCCCTCGAGCGCGGCCGGGAACTGACGCTTGCCGTCCTCGGAGCGTAGCCGCGTCGCTATGCCGAAATCGATGAGCTTGACACGCTGCGTCGCGGCCTCGTAGAGCGCATTGTGACTGTTGACATCCTTGTGGATCAGCCCTGCGGTGTGAACCTCCCCAAGAGCTGTCGTTAGCGAGATTGCGGCGTCGAGCCGGGCGCCCAAGGTCGGCCGTGCGGTCGCGATCCAATCGGTGAGCGGCACACCGGCGAATTCTTCCAGGACCAGCGCGAGCTGTCCCTGGTGGCGCAGCAGCTCGTGGACCTTGACCACGCCCGGGCTGTCGAGCGAGCGCAGTAGCTCATGCTCGTTGCGATAGCGCGTAAGCTGGCGAACGGAGACTGCGCTGCCGTGCGTTCTCTTGACGACGACGCGGGCGCCGTCGGAGAGACGTCGCGCCCGGTAGACGGCCGAGGTGCCGCTGTCATGCAGCAAGTCGCCGACCTCGTATCCGGGTAAGTCTTCCACCGGTTCCCTCGTCATAGGTGCCACGGTTCACTGGCACGAACCCTGCGTCGTTGACCCACAACCGGGAATGACGCCTCATTCTAGGAGTAGCATCGGCCACGAACCTGTAACGCTGACGCAGAAAAGGCCCGGAAATTCCCAACTGCGTCAC
>DATBLZ010000015.1:0-47106 GCA_036555065.1 Gammaproteobacteria bacterium | reverse complement strand
CCAGTCGATCGACGGCGTCCGTGCGCGTGTACGGCAGCGTGATCGTGAATTCGCGGCGATAGACTTCTTGCTTTCCGAAGAACTCGTCCTCGTGATCCTCGCCGCGCGGGAACTGCGGCGCGCCGAGGCGTATTCCGGGGGTGCTCGTCGCGAAGCCGAAGCGCTCGCGGTAGAGGTAGTAGCCGTCGAGCACGGCGAAGCGCAGCTCGACCGCGCTCGCGGTCGCCTCGATTGTGTACGGAAACGCGACCTCGGGCCGCACGACGTCCTGCGCGTGTGCGCCGCCGAAAGCGCCGCCGAGCCAGAACGCGGCGCAGAGCGCGAGCCGCATTTCCGTGTTACGCCTCATGTGCCTCCTGGCTGCACGCTGGCTTCGACCCAACCGAGATACTCCGCCGATCCCCGGTCGACCTGAACGGCGATGATCTCAGGCAGCGAATACCGCGATCGTGCCTTAATGGCCTTCTCGAGCGCTTCGAACCGGTCGCGCGTCGTCTTGATGAGCAGCAAGCATTCGTCCGCGTGCTCGATTTTACCGTCCCATCGATAGGTCGACGAGACACGCGGAACCGCATTCACGCACGCCGCGAGCCGCTCGCCCACGAGCGCCGTCGCGAGGTCATGCCCCTGCGCGGCATCGGCGCAGGTCGTCAGGACGAGGAGAAAATCGGCCCTCAAAAGCTCGCCCCGTTAGACGCGAAAAACGGCGTCTAGCATACGCGGGCCGCATTCGCGAAGTCATGACGCGGCTCGCACCCGCTTGAAATTCGGCGCGCCGTCACTATGATTGGCACTCCTTTCGGCCGAGTGCTAAAGAAGCCGCGCCGCGAAACGGCTTGTTTAACTAAATCAACAAGTTACAAAACGGAGATTCCGAGATGAAGATTCGTCCTTTACATGACCGCGTCGTGATTCGCCGCACCGATGAAGAGCGCACCTCCCCGGGCGGCATCGTGATTCCCGATACGGCGGCAGAGAAACCCATCCGCGGCGTGGTCGTTGCGGTCGGCAAAGGCAAGATTCTCGAGAGCGGCGAAGTTCGCGCGCTCGACCTCAAGAAGGGCGACAAAGTCCTGTTCGGCAAGTACACCGGCACCGAGGTCAAGGTCGACGGTCAAGAGCTTCTCGTCATGCGCGAGGACGACGTCATGGCCGTGATCGAAGGCTAAAGCGCGGCAAGCGATTCAGATTCCTGTAGGAGCGGCTTCAGCCGCGAAGTTTTAGATCGATTTACGGAGAGAGTCCCATGGCGACAGCCAAAGAAGTCAGATTTTCCGATGAAGCCCGGCAGCGCATGCTCAAGGGCGTCAATGTTCTAGCGAACGCCGTCAAGGTCACGCTCGGCCCGAAAGGCCGCAACGTCGTGATCGAGAAGTCCTTCGGCGCGCCGACCGTCACGAAGGACGGCGTATCGGTCGCGAAGGAGATCGAGCTCGAGGACAAATTCGAGAACATGGGCGTGCAGATGGTCAAAGAGGTCGCCTCCCAGACCTCGGATGCCGCCGGCGACGGCACGACGACGGCGACCGTGCTTGCGCAAGCAATTCTCCGCGAAGGTCTCAAATCCGTGGCCGCGGGTTTCAACCCGATGGATCTCAAGCGCGGGATCGACAAGGGCACCATTGCGTTGACCGAGCAGCTCAAGAAGCTCTCGCAGCCGTGTAAGGACGACAAGTCGATCGCGCAGGTCGGCACGATCTCGGCGAACGCCGACGAGGAAATCGGCCGCATCATCGCCGACGCGATGAGCAAAGTCGGCAAGGAAGGCGTCATCACGGTCGAGGAGGGCTCCGGGCTCGCGAACGAGCTCGAGGTCGTCGAGGGCATGCAATTCGACCGCGGTTATCTCTCGCCGTATTTCATCAACGACCAGCAGAGCCAGTCGGTCACCCTCGAGAATCCCTACATCCTCATTCACGACAAGAAGATCTCGAACATTCGCGAGCTCTTGCCGCTGCTCGAGAACGTAGCGAAGTCGAGCCGCCCACTCTTGCTCGTGGCCGAGGACGTCGAGGGCGAGGCGCTCGCGACGCTCGTCGTCAATACGATCCGCGGCATCGTCAAGGTTGCGGCCGTGAAGGCGCCGGGCTTCGGCGACCGGCGCAAGGCCATGCTCCAGGACATCGCGGTCCTCACGGGCGGCCAAGTCATCTCCGAGGAAGTCGGCTTGTCGCTCGAGAAAGCGAGCCTCGATGACCTCGGCGAGGCGAAGAAGGTCCAAGTGACGAAGGAAAACACGACGATCATCGACGGCGCCGGACGCGCTGCCGAGATCAAGGGCCGTGTCGAGCAGATCAACAAAGAGATCGAGGAATCCACGTCCGACTACGACAAGGAGAAGCTCCAAGAGCGCGTCGCGAAGCTCGCGGGAGGCGTTGCCGTCATCAAGGTCGGCGCGGCCACCGAAGTCGAGATGAAGGAAAAGAAAGCCCGCGTCGAGGATGCGCTCCATGCGACGCGCGCAGCCGTCGAGGAGGGCGTCGTGCCGGGCGGCGGCGTCGCGTTGATTCGCGCGCGCAAGGCCATCGAGAAGCTCGAAGGCGCGAACGACGACCAAACCGTCGGCCTCAACATCCTGCGGCGCGCGATCGAGGAGCCGCTGCGGCAAATCGTCGCGAACGCGGGCGCCGACCCCGCGGTCGTGCTCAACGCCGTCGCGGCGGGCAAGGGCAATTACGGTTTCGATGCCGCGACGGGTGATTACGGCGACCTCGTCGCGCTCGGCATCATCGATCCGACGAAGGTCACGCGCTTGGCGTTGCAGAACGCGGCGTCGGTCGCGGGCCTGTTGCTCACGACCGAAGCGATGATCGCCGAGCAGCCGAAGGATGAGCCCGCGGCGCCCGCGCACGGCGGCGGCCATGACATGGGCGGGATGATGTAGCGGTCCCGACGTGGGAGCGGCTGCAGCCGCGATCTCCCGTGTAGTAGCGTTTTAGCCGCGACGGATTCGACAGTCGCGACTAAAGTCGCTGCTGCAGCTAAAGTCGCTCCCACCATGGAACCGATACCGCCGGAGCTTCAAGCTCGCGCGCGCCGCATCGCCGCGCAGATCGGCTCGCTCGCGAGCGAGCTCCCGCCGGCAGCCGCAGAGACCGCGGTGCGCGTATGCACCGTCAGCGACGTCATCCTCAAGGCGTTGCTCGACTCGCCGAAGCTCTTGAGCGAGCGCGTCGGCGATGCGTCGGCGCCGGGCGCCGAGGACGTTGCCGCGCGTCTTGGGTTACCTGGGCTCGCCGAGCCCGAGGCCATGGCGGCGCTGCGCCGGTTCCGCAACGTCGAGCTTGCGCGCATCGCCTGGCGCGACCTCGCGGGTTGGGCCGATATCGATCGAAGCTTGCTCGATCTCACGGCGCTCGCCGAGGGTCTCGTCGCGGCGGCCGTCGGCTATGCCGAGGACGCGCTCGCGCCGCGGTACGGGCGAGCGGCGACCGAAGCGGGCAAGCCCGCGCCGCTGCTCGTGCTCGGCATGGGCAAGCTCGGCGGCCGCGAGCTCAACTACTCCTCCGACATCGATCTCGTGTTCCTGTATCCCGAGGAGGCCGAGCTTCCCGGCCGCGAGCAGGCGGACGTCGAGGAGTACTTCAGGCGACTTGCGCAACTCTTGATCAAGCTGCTCGATCAGGTCACCGAGCATGGCTTCGTGTTTCGCGTCGATACGCGATTGCGGCCGTTCGGCGCGAGCGGTCCGCTCGTGCTCAGCGTCTCGGCATTCGAGGCCTACTTGCTGCAGCACGGCCGTGATTGGGAACGCTACGCGTACGTCAAAGCCCGTTTGTTGACCGGCCATGCCTATCAGCGCGCGGTTTTCGATGCGATTCTCACGCCGTTCGTCTACCGCCGTTATCTCGACTTCGGCGTGTTCGAGGCGCTGCGGACGATGAAGAGGCTCATCAGCCAGGAAGTGGCGCGCAAGGACCTGCGCGACAACATCAAGCTCGGCTCCGGGGGGATTCGCGAGATCGAATTCATCGCGCAGGTCTTTCAGCTCGTGCGCGGAGGGCGAGTCGCGGGGCTCAGAACGCCGAGCCTGCTCAAAGCGTTGCCACTGCTCGCCGAGCACGGCCAGCTTACGCCCGCGGCGGTAGCGACTTTGCTCGCGGCCTATCGGCACTTGCGCACGGTCGAGAATCGCCTCCAAGCCTTGGAGGATCAGCAGACCCACGATCTGCCCGGCGATGCGGAGCGCCGCGCGCGCTTGGCGCTAGCGCTCGGCGCCCGCGATTGGGCCACGCTCGTTGCCGACCTCGATCGGCACCGGCGGGCTGTCGAGGCAGAGTTCGGCCGTGTTGCCTGGGAGGGCGGCGCCGACGGCCGCGCCGCGGGTGTCGAGGGCGACGAGCTACGCACGGCATGGGAGACGGGCGCGATCGCCGGAGCTCTCGAAGGCACGAAGCTCGGCGCCGACGCCGAGGCCGTGCGTTTGCTCGCCGAGTTTCGCGGCAGCGCGCTCTACCGACGCATGGACGAAATCGGGCGGCAGCGACTCGCCGCAGTGATCACGCGGACGATTCCGCTGCTCGAGCAGCAGGCAACCCCGGCGTTGACGATCGCGCGCGTCCTGCCGGTATTCCAAGCGATCGCCCGTAGGAGCGCGTATCTCTCCCTGCTCGAGGAGAACCGGGATGCGCTCGAGCGGCTGCTAACGGTCGCGGGGCAAAGCCCTTTGCTCGCGCGCCAGATCAGCGAGCATCCGCTGCTGCTCGATGAGCTCCTCGACGCGCGCCTCTTCGATGCGCCGCCGACGCGTGCCGAGCTCGAGCGCAGCCTCGAGCAGTACCTCAAGAACGTATCGCGCGACGATCTCGAGGCGTTGCTCGATGCGATGCGCCAGTTTCAGCGCGCGGCCATTTTTCGAATTGCGGTCGCCGACGGTTTCGGCGGCTTGCCGCTCATGAAAGTCAGCGATCGATTGACGGACACGGCCGAGCTCGTGCTCGGCCTCGCGCGCGACATCGCGTATGCGGAGCTTGAAGCCAAGCACGGCAAGCCGATGTGCGGCGAGCCGAACGAGCTCCGCGAAGCGCAATTCGTGATCATCGGCTACGGTAAGCTCGGCGGGCTCGAGCTCGGCTACGGCTCGGATCTCGACCTCGTGTTTCTGCACGATTCGCACGGCAGCCACCAAGAGACGGACGGGCAGAAGCCGCTCGACAACGCCCATTTCTTCGCGCGCCTCGTGCAACGCCTGCTGCATTTTCTGACGATTCAAACGAGCTCGGGGCGCCTCTACGAAGTCGACACGCGGCTCCGGCCGGACGGGGGCAAGGGGCTCATGGTCGTGAGCCTCGACAACTTTCGCCGCTACCAACGCGAGGAGGCTTGGACATGGGAGCACCAGGCGTTGCTCCGCAGCCGCTCGGTCGGAGGACCCGCGGAGCTCAGGGCGATCTTCGAGAACGAGCGCCGCGAGATCCTGATTCATCATGTCGATCGCGCCAAGCTCAAGGACGAGGTCCGCAAGATGCGCGCGCGCATGCGCAAGGAGCTCTCGAAAGGGGACCCGCAAACGTTCGATATCAAGCAGGATGCCGGCGGCCTCGCGGACATCGAATTCCTCATCGACTATTGGGTGCTCGCGAGCGCGGACAAGCATCCGGAGCTCGTGACGTACCCCGACAACGTGCGCCAGCTCGAGGCGCTCGAAGCGGCGCGGCTCGTCCCTGCGGAGCACTGCCGGCGCCTCAAAGACGCGTACCTAGAGTTGCGCAAGCGCACTCACGAGCTGGCGCTCGCCGAGGCCGGGCGAGTCGTTCCCGCAGCGGAGTTCAGAGAGCTGCGCGCATGGGTCGTTGCGCGCTGGCGCGAGACGTTCGGCGCCGACGCCGTATAATCGTGGACCTCGCGAAAGTGTGAGGAGAGCTCGTGCGCCAACGTCCGGGCACGGTCCGAGAGAACCTCGAGCCTGCGAACGCCGAAAACACCTATAAAGTTACGCGCGCGGATCTGCCGCTGCACTGCCCGATGAAGGGCGCGTACCTTTGGAACTCGCATCCGAAGGTCTTTCTCCCGATCGAGGAGACGGGCGAGGCGAAGTGCCCGTATTGCAGCGCGAGCTATGTCCTCGTCGATTCCTGAGTCGCGGCGCCCATGATCATCGTCACGGGCGGCGCAGGGTTCATCGGCAGCAATCTCGTGCGCGGCCTCAATCGCGGCGGCATCGATGACGTCGTCGTCGTCGACGATCTCACCGACGGCCACAAGTTCGCGAACCTCGCCGGCTGCAAGATCAGCGATTACTGGGACAAGGACCGCCTGCTGACGATGCTGCGTTCCGGGCATCGCACCAAGCCGGCCGCAATCTTTCATCAGGGTGCATGCGCCGTTACGACGGAGTGGAACGGCCGCTACATGATGGAGGCGAATTATCAGTACTCGATGGACTTGCTCGATTACTGCTTGGACGCCCGCGTGCCGCTGATCTACGCATCTTCGGCGGCCGTTTACGGCGCGAGCACGACGTTCCGCGAGAATGATCCCGGCCTCGAGCAGCCGCTCAACGTCTATGGCTATTCGAAGCTTTTGTTCGACCAACAGGTGCGCCGCCGCTTGGCCGGCGCGCGAACGCAAGTCGTAGGCTTGCGTTATTTCAACGTCTATGGCCCCGGCGAGGCGCACAAAGGCGTGATGGCGAGCGTGGCCTACCATCTGAGCCGGCAGCTCGAGGCCGGCGGTGAAGTCCGGCTCTTCGAAGCGAGCGGCGGCTATGCGGCCGGCGAGCAGCGCCGCGACTTCGTGTACGTCGAGGACGTCGTACGCGTGAACCTGTGGTTCCACGCGCAGCCGAGCAAGAGCGGGATCTTCAACGTCGGCACGGGCAAGAGCGCGACTTTCAACGAGCTGGCGCGCGCCATCATCGCCGAGCATGGCTCGGGCTCGATTCGTTACATTCCATTTCCGGACGGGCTCAAGGAGAGTTATCAGAGCTTCACAGAGGCGGACATCGGCGCGCTGCGTCAGGCGGGGTATAAGGAGCCATTCATGGATGTGCGCGCCGGCGCCGCCGCTTACCGCGAGGCGCTCAAGTCGGGAACGTGACCGCGCGAAAGGTCTTGATCGTCGGCCCTGCCTGGGTCGGCGACATGGTGATGGCGCAATCGCTGTATCGCCTGCTCAAACAGCGCGAGCCGGACGCGAGCCTCTATGTGTTGGCGCCGGCCTGGTCGCTGCCGTTGCTCGCGCGTATGCCCGAAGTCGCGGGCGGGATCGAGTTGCCCGTCGCGCACGGGGAGCTCGCGCTCCGGAAGCGCGCGGCGCTGGGTGCGCGCCTCCGTGCCGAGTCGTTCGACCAAGCGATCGTATTGCCGCGCTCGTTCAAGGCGGCGCTCGTGCCGTTCTTCGCGCGCATTCCCGTGCGCACGGGTTTCCGCGGCGAGCTCAGATACGGGCTCATCAACGACGTTCGCGCGTTCGATGCGCGCAAGCTCGATAAAACGGTGCTGCGTTTCGTCGCCCTCGGCCTGGCGCGCGATGAATCGAGGCTGCCCGAGATTCCGGAGCCGAAGCTCAACGTCGATCGAAAGAGCGCCGACGCGGTCATGGAGAGGCTCGCGTTGCCGCGCGACCGCGCTGCGGTCGCGCTGATGCCCGGCGCCGAGTATGGGAATGCCAAGCGTTGGCCGACGGAGCGTTATGCGGACCTCGCGGCGCGTGTCTCTGCCTCTGGGCTCGCGGTATGGGTGCTCGGGTCGGCAAAGGAATCGGCGTTGGCGGAGGAAATCCGCGCGCGCGCCGGCGCCGCGATGATCTTCAATCTATGTGGCCAGACGTCCCTGACGGAAGCCGCCGACATGCTCGCGACCGCGCGCGTCGCGATCAGTAATGACTCCGGGCTCATGCACGTGGCTGCTGCCGTCGGCACGCATGTCGTCGCGATCTACGGCTCATCGTCGCCGCATTTCACCCCGCCGTTGACCGCGCGCAAGACGATTCTCTATCGCGCGCTATCGTGCAGCCCGTGCTTCGCGCGCGAATGTCCGTTGGGCCACTTGAACTGTCTCTATGAAATCAGCGTCGAGAGCGTGCTCGATGCCCTGCGGGCCGTGCACGCATGATCACCGAGCAGGTCGCAAAGTTCGGCCGCACGATCGTCATCTACGACGCGAGCCGATTCTCCGAGTGTGATCCGAAATGGTTCGATGACGCCTACTACCGTGCTCAAGGCGCGGTGATCCACAGCACGACGGGGCGCGGCGGAGTGTTGTTGCTCGAGCGCCCCGAAGAGACCTGGGTGCTGCGCCATTATCACCGCGGCGGCTTCGTCGCGAAGCTCGTTTACGACCACTACCTCTGGACGGGGCGCGACCGCAACCGCGCTTTCCGCGAGTGGCGGCTGCTCGCGCATTTGCATGCTCTGGGGCTGCCCGCGCCGCGCCCGATCGCGGCGCGCGCCGTGCGCGTGGGTCCGCTATACCAGGCCGATATCGTCACGCGCTTGATTCCGGATACGCAGCCGTTGTCGAGCGTGATTCGCGCCGCGACTGTCGCCGACGAGCAATGGCTGCGCATCGGCGCGATGCTGCGCGCCTTCCATCGGGCCGGCGTCGATCATCCGGATCTCACGGCGCACAATGTGCTGCTCGGCGGCGGGCCGAGCGTCTTCCTCGTCGACTTCGACAATGCGCGGCTGCGGCCACCCGGACCCTGGTCGCGAATGGGACTCGCGCGTTTCGAGCGCTCCTTGCGCAAGGTCGCGCTCGAGACCGGCACCGAGTTCGACGCGCGCGCGTGGCAACTCGTGCGCCGCACGTACGCAGAGAGCGCCCGGTAGCGGCGACTCCTTCTAGCGCGCGCTTTGTGCCTTGAGCACGTCGCGAATCTCGGTCAGCAGCCTCTCTTGGGCGGTCGGCGCAGGCGGCGGGGGCGGCTGCGCAGCTTGCTGGCGTTTGAGCTTGTTGAGCCCTTTGATGACCAGGAAGATCGCGAACGCGACGATCAGGAAATCGAGCACGGTGTTGATGAACACGCCGTACTTGATGATCGGGGCGCCCGCGGTCTCGGCCGCCGCGACCGTCGCATAGTCGCCTTCGAGGTTCACGAACAGGTTGCTGAAATCGACGCTGCCGAGCAGTCGGCCGATCGGCGGCATGATGACGTCGTTGACGAGCGACGTCACGATTTTCCCGAACGCCGCGCCGATGATGATTCCGACGGCCATATCGACGACGTTGCCGCGCATTGCAAATTCTTTGAATTCTTTGAGCATAGAGCCTCCAACTTGCCAGCGATGAGGAACCTTGCCGCGGCGATGCGGCTCGCGGATGTTAGCAGACGCGCTATGGTTGCGGCGCGTAGAGGTCGGGCAGCGGCTCGGGCCGGTATTTGAATTTCTTGTACGTCCACAAATACTGCTCCGGCGCGGTCCGGATATACCGCTCGAGCGCCGCGCCGAGCCGCCGCGTATCGCCGATGGGATCGGCGCTCGGAAAACCGTCGAGCACGTCGATGTCGACGACATAGCCCGAATAATCGGGTAAGCGTTTGAAGAAGTACGTGAGAACAGCGGCGCCGCTCAAGCGCGCGAGCTTGCTCGTCGCGATGTTCGTGAGCGCAGGCTCGCCGAAGAACGGCACGAGCGCGCTTTGGTTCCCGAGATAGGTTTGATCGGGCAGATAGAGCAGCACGCCGTTGCTTTGCAGATGCCGGATGGCGGCACGCACGTTGTCGCGCGCGATCTGCTCGCGCATGAAGCGGCTGCGGCCCCGAAGGATCAACGCATCGATCATCGAGTGGCTTTGGGGCCGGTACATACCGCCGCAGTGGACGCCGAACCCCTCGATGATCGCGACACCGACCTCGAGCGGCGTGAAGTGCGCGGTCGCGAGAATGACGCCCCGGCCGCGCGCCAGCGCGGCGTTAAGGTGCTCGCGGCCGCGCACGGCGACGATGCGCTCGAGAGTCGCGAGCGGCGCGAACCAGCCGATGGCCATCTCGACGAACGAGAGGCCGAGCGATTCGAGGTGGAGCTTCAGCAATTCCGCGCGCGCTGGCGCCGCGAGCTCCGGAAAACAGACTTCGAGATTGCGCTCGGCGACGCGCCGCTCGCGCCTACGAATGCGCCCGACGAACCTCCCGAGGACGCGGCCGAGCCGCATTTGTGCGCCGAGCGGCAGAATCGCGATGACGCGCAGCCCAAGCAATAGAAACCACGTGGGCCAATACGTCGGCCACCAGAAGCGCCGCAACGAGAGTTCCGCGGATTCGGCCATCGTTAATCCTCGGCGTAGGGATCCTGGTAAGGCGGCGGCCGGCCCTTGAAGCGCCTGTGAGCCCACAAATACTGTTCCGGGCACGTGCGGACGAAATCTTCGATCCTCGCGACGAGCCGGGACGTATCGAGCGCGGGATCGTCGGTCGGGAAATTCTCGAGCGGCGCGCCGAAAGCCACCTCGTAGTGGCCGTCATCGAGCCTGCGGCAGAAGTACGGAAGCACGACGGCGCCGCTCGCCCGTGCGAGCCGGCTGATCGACGTGTTGGTCATCGCGGGCTCGCCGAAGAACGGCAATAGTGCGCTACCTTTGCGCGAATAGCTTTGGTCCGACGCGTACCAGACGACGGAGTTCGCCGCGAGCTCGCGGAACATGTCGCGGACACTGTCGTCTGCGAACAAGCGATTGACGCTGCGCAGGCGGCCCTTGGTCATGACCGTGTTCATGAGGGGATTCCGTGCCTCTTTGTACATGCCGCAAAGCCGGCCGGCGAGCGGCTGCACGACCGCGAAGAAGAACTCGAATGTCGTGTAGTGACCGGAATAGAGAATCACGCCGCGGCCGTGTGCGCGGGCTCTGGCTAAATGCTCCGCGCCGACGACACGCACGCGGCGGCGAATCGTCTCGAGCGGCCCGAACCAGCCCATTGCCATTTCGACCAAGGACGCGCCCATGGCCGCGAAGTGTGCGCGCGCGAGCGCCTCGCGCGCGCGCGCCGTGAGCTCCGGAAAGCAAATCTCGAGATTGCGATCGACGATCATGCGTCGGCTGCGAAGCATGGAGCGAGACAAAACGCCGAAGCGCTTTCCGACCGCGAGCTGCCAATCGAGCGGGAGACACACGATGATGCGCATGAACGCATAAATGAACCACGCGGCGGCATACCGCAATGCCGCATAGGAAACAGGAGGGGATTCGTTGTCGGCCGGCATCTATCGGATCGGCGGAGGACCGCGGCGGGATTCTATCAGGCGCTTGAATTCCGAGTCGGGAGACGCATATTGAGTAGCCATGAAACGCATATTTCTCTTCATCGTCACGAACCTCGCGGTTTTGCTCGTCATATCCGTGGTTCTCAAGGCGCTCGGCGTCGAATCGATATTGGCGCAGAACGGGACCCAGCTCGACCTGCAGACGCTGCTCGTATTCTCCGCCGTGATCGGCTTCTCAGGCTCGTTGTTCTCGCTCGCGATCTCGAAATGGTCGGCGAAGCGCATGACGGGCGCGCACGTCATCGACCAACCGCGCACTGCCGCGGAGAGTTGGCTCGTGAATACCGTCCGCCGCCAAGCCGAAGCAGCCGGCATTGGTTGCCCGGAGGTGGCGATCTACGACGCACCGACACCTAACGCTTTTGCGACGGGCGCGAGCCGCAACAGAGCGCTCGTAGCCGTGAGCACGGGGCTCCTCAATAACTTGAACCAGCGCGAGGTCGAAGCCGTGCTCGGCCACGAGATCACGCACGTCGCCAACGGCGACATGGTCACGCTCGCGCTCATCCAAGGCGTCGTCAACACATTCGTCATCTTCTTGGCGCGGGTCGTCGGCTTCGTCGTCGATCGCGCCGTGTTCCGCACCGAACGCGGATACGGCCCCGGCTTCTTCATCACGAGCATGCTCGCGCAGCTCGTGCTCGGCATTCTGGCCTCTATAATCGTGATGTGGTTCTCGCGGCACCGCGAGTTTCGCGCGGACGCGGGGGGTGCGAAGCTCGCCGGTACGCCCAACATGATCGGCGCACTGCAGAGCCTGCAGCGCGCGAGTCAGCCGGCCGTTTTGCCGGCCTCGATGCGGGCGTTCGGCATCAGCGGCGGGCGCGGCGGGCTCGGGCGCCTTTTCATGTCGCACCCGCCGATCGAGGAGCGCATCGCGGCGCTCGAGAACGCCGGGCGCTGAGCTGCTTCGGGTACGCACTTCGCAGAATGCCGCGCCGTCGATTGCCACGGCGCGGCCTTTTGCTTAGAGTCGGCGCCGATGAGTCCGCTCCGCTTCGTTCTGCCATTGTGCTGCGCGCTGCTATCCCCGGTCGCGAGCGGCGACGCGTTCGACGTACCCGCGGATCGTGTCGATCGCATCCTCATCGTGAAGTCCGAGCGCAAGATGTATCTGCAGAGCGCCGGCCGGACCTTGCGCACGTTCGATGTATCGTTGGGGCTCGTTCCCGAAGGCGCGAAGCAGCGTGAAGGCGACTTCCGCACGCCCGAAGGCGTTTACTACGTCGAATCGAAGAACGCCGGCAGCGATTTCTTTCTCGCGCTCAAAGTTTCGTACCCCAACGAGCAAGACCGCGCGCGCGCGCGTGTCAAGGGCATCGATCCGGGCGGGCAGATCATGATTCACGGGTTGCCGAACGTGCCGAAATACCCCGAAAGTCGCTACCTCGGCACCGACTGGACGGATGGCTGCATCGCGGTCTCGAATTCCGACATGGTCGATCTTTGGCTCATGACCTCGGTCGCGACGCCGATCGAGATCCGTCCCTAACGACCGAGAATCCGCATGGACGCGCGCATTGCGCCGGAAGGCGGCCTCGACGTCCTCTCTCGCAGCGAGGTCGGCGAGTTACTCGGTGCCGGCGCCGGCGGCCTCTACGAGCTGTGGCGCCGATGCTCTCTCGCCGTGCTCAATGCGGGCTCGGAAGAGGACGACATCGCGAAACTTCTGCGGCGCAACGAGGGCTTCAAGATATCGATCGTCGGCCAGGAAGGCGGCGTCGCGCTCGAGCTAGAGAACGCGCCCGAACGCGCCTTTGTCGATGGCCGCATGATCCGCGGAATCCGCGAGCACCTCTTTGCCGTCATGCGCGACCTTCTCTATACGCACCAGGCGATTCAGAACAGCGCGAATTTCGACCTCGCAAGCTCACCCGGCATCAGTGATGCGGTCTTCCATATCTTGCGCAATGCGCAAGCGCTGCGCGCGAATGGCGGAGCCGAGCTCGTTGTTTGCTGGGGTGGACATGCGATCAGCCGCGAGGAGTACGACTACACGAAGAAGGTCGGGTACGGGCTCGGCCTCCGCGAGCTCGACATCTGCACGGGCTGCGGCGCCGGCGCCATGAAAGGTCCAATGAAAGGCGCCGCGCTCGGTCACGCGAAGCAGCGCTTTACGCGCGGGCGGTACTTGGGGCTGACCGAGCCGAGCATGATCGCCGCAGAGGCGCCGAATCCGCTCGTCAACGAGCTCGTGATCCTGCCCGACATGGAGAAGCGTCTCGAGGCCTTCGTCCGCGTGGCGCACGCAATCGTCGTGTTTCCAGGCGGTGTCGGCACGGCCGAGGAGATTCTCTACCTGCTCGGGATCCTGCTGAATGCGGAGAACCGCTCGCTCGTCCTGCCCGTGATTTTCACGGGCCCGGCTGCCAGCAGGGGCTATTTCGAGCATCTCAATTCGTTCATCGCGGCGACGCTCGGTCCCGAGGCAGAGAAACTCTACAAGGTGCTCATCGACGACCCGGAGGCCGTCGCGCGCGAGGTCGTCAAGGGCCTTGCCAAGGTCCGCGAGGCGCGCGCGCATAACGAGGATCCGAGCTTCTTCAATTGGCGCCTGCACATCGAGCTCGATTTCCAACGTCCCTTCGCCGCTACGCATGCGGCGATGCGCGCGCTCGAGTTGCACCGCGAGCAAACGCCCGCGAGCCTCGCGGCCAATCTGCGCCGCGCGTTCTCGGGAATAGTCGGCGGCAATGTCCGCGCCGAGGGCGTGCGTCTCGTCGAACGTCACGGTCCTTTCGAGCTGCACGGCGATCCAAAGATCATCGGCGCACTCGACCGCTTGCTCCGCGATTTCGTCGCCCAGTCCCGAATGCGCTTGTCCGACCCAGCGCACTACGTGCCTTGCTATCGCATCGCGAGCTGACGCGCGCAGCGAGTTTTTCGCCGCGCTAGGGCGTTACGTAAAGCCGAATTAACTGTCTGTAATCGCAGACAATTTCACCAAATCGATTGTGACTTAGTTCCTGGGATCGAGCGGCTGCTCGGGCTATCGTTTCGCGCACCATGAGCGTATCGAAGCAGCACCAGTTCAAGCCGCCGCTCTTTCACGAGGAAGCGCCGGTCGGTGCACCTGCAAAGTCGGCGGTGAGCCCCCCTACGGGCGAGCGCAAGGGCTGGGAGGCCTACCGCAAGTGGCTCTCCACGGTGAGCGGCAAGTCGCCGGGCGAGCGCGCGCCGCTCGACAGCTCGATTTACAGCTGGAAGGGCTATCACACCTGGGCCGACCGCGTGAAGCAGTCGTGGAAGCCCGAGGAATAGACCCCTAAGTTAGCCCGCTCTGCGAAACGATCGAAACGAGCTCTCTCGTTTCCGCCCCCGACGTCCTGAGCTGCCGATCCTGCAACCAACGGGTGATCGGCTCCCACGAAACCAGATCCTGACGCACCTGCCACTGCGGCATCTCGTGGATGCCTAGGCCCGTCTCCGCGGAACGCACGTAATTTTGTGCGTCGCGCAACGTCGCGACGAGCGGGATATCGAGGGAGTGCAGAAAGCGCATCAGCGACTGCGATACGAGCGTATTGCTGCGCACGCGGTTCGCGACGATGCCGATGCGGCCGTCGCTACGCCGGATCTTGGCCACGAGCAGGAGATCGGCGATGCATTTCGCAGCGGCATGGATGTCGATATCCGACGGCATGACGGGAACGAGGATGATATCGGCGCCGCGCGTGAACTCCGGCAGCGCCTGCGGGTCGAGCGCCGCCGGCGTATCTATGATGACCGTGTCGCAATGCGCCGGGACGCGCAGCTGCCAGCTGCGCGTGACCGCCGACGACCGCGAGTGCGCCGTGATGCCGTGAATCGGCGCGCTCTCCTTGGGCCGCTTGTGCAGCCAGCGCGTGCTCGAGCCCTGCGGATCGAGATCCATGAGGGCAGGCTTCAATCCCGCGATCGCGAAACACGCGGCGAGATTCGTCGCAAGAGTCGTTTTTCCGGAGCCGCCCTTCGGGTTGAGAATTGTGATTCGCTGCATCGCGCTATCGGCTCGTGAATCCGTGAAGCTCGATGTTCGATTCGGTCGGACAATAAGTAAAACGTAACGTCGCTGTAGCGAGATACCCCTCACAGCGTTTCCCGCGCGCACGGCCTATAGTGCGAACGACTTCGAAAGAGATCTTCAGGTGGACACGATCGATCACGGCGTGGTCATTCCCTTCCCGATCAAGACGATCTGCAGGTTGGAATGGGTCGTGTGGGCAATGGACGCAGCGCGCCAACACAACGAGACGTGCGAGTCGGAGCCCCCGTACGACATGTGCGCCTATTATTCCAGCGAGCAGCTTCCGGTGCTATAGGGCAGGTGCCCAAATGGAAGTCTTACTGCTTTGGCTCGATGAGCTCGACGATCTCGTGTTCGGGATCGCCCTGCTATGGGAGCCCCTGCGGCGGATCGTCCTGCAGATAGGATTCGCCGCTGCGCTCGGCCTGCATTTCTCGCTCCCGCCGATCGATTACGAGACCGTCCTGGCCGCGATTGCGTTCGCGAGCGTAGTCGTGTGGCTCGTGGCCGTGCTCGCGCACTGGCGACGCGGCACCGAGGCCCCTACCGCAGCCGCTTGAAAAACCCACAACCGTCCTTATCGTAGCGTTCCAGCTACATTGTAGGACGGACTCATGTCGGCGGACGCCGCTCCGCAGAGCTTCGGCTTCCAGGCGGAGGTCAAACAGCTGTTGCACCTCGTCGTGCACTCGCTGTACAGCAATCGCGAGATATTCCTGCGCGAGCTCATCTCGAACGCTTCCGACGCCAACGACAAGCTGCGCTTCGAGGCTCTAGCCGACCCGACGTTGCTCGAGGGGTCACCGGACCTATCGATTCGCATCGTCGTCGACGCCGCGAATCGGACGATCGCGGTCGCCGACAACGGGATCGGCATGAGCCGCGCGGAGATCGTCGAGAATCTCGGCACGATCGCACACTCGGGCACGGCCCGCTACCTCGAGCGCCTGACGGGCGATCAAAAGAAGGATTCGCAGCTCATCGGCCAGTTCGGCGTCGGGTTCTATTCGGGATTCATCGTTGCCGACGAGATCGTCGTCGAGACGCGCAAGGCCGGCCTGACCGGGCCCGCGGGCGTGCGCTGGCGCTCGGACGGCAAAGGGGAGTACACGGTCGAAGGCATCGATCGCAACGAGCGCGGCACGACGGTCATGCTCAAGCTCCGCGACGACGCAGCGGAGTTCCTCGACGCGCACCGTGTGCGCGAGCTCATTCGCAAATACTCCGACCACATTGCGTTCCCGGTTCTTTTGGGCACGCTCGGCGAGACCGCGGAAACCGTCAATCGCGCGAAGGCTCTCTGGACGCGGCCGCGGGCGGAAATCACCGAGCCCGAGTACGTCGAGTTCTACAAGCACATCGCGCACGATTTAACGGATCCTCTGACGTGGAGCCACAACCGCGTCGAAGGCAAGCGCGAGTACACGAGCCTCCTTTATATACCGGCGCATGCGCCGCTCGATCTTTGGAATCGAGAGTCGCCGCGCGGTATCAAGCTTTACGTCCAGCGCGTGTTCATTACCGATGAAGGCGGGCAGTTCCTGCCGCTGTATCTGCGCTTCGTGCGCGGCGTTCTCGATGCGAGCGATCTGCCGCTCAACGTTTCGCGCGAGCTGCTGCAGCACGACCAAGCCGTGAGCACGATCCGCACGGCGCTGACGAAGCGCGTGCTCGACATGCTCGAAAAGCTCGCTGCCGACGACGCTGCGAAGTACGCGACGTTTTGGCGTGAGTTCGGCGCGGTTTTCAAAGAGGGCCTCGCCGAGGATGAGCCGAACCAGAAGAAGGTCGCAGAGCTCCTGCGTTTCAACACGACGCGGTCGGCGGCGGCCGAGCAGGACCGAGGCCTCACTCAATATGTGAGCGACGCCGGGGCAGATCAGAAGCTCATCTATTATCTCGTCGCGGAGTCGCCGGCGGCCGCGCGTTCGAGCCCGCTGCTCGAGGCGCTCGTCGCGCGCGGCATCGAGGTCCTGCTTTTGACGGATCGGCTCGATGCCTGGGCCATCCAGCATCTCACGGAGTTCGGTGGGAAGGAGCTCCGCGACGTCAGCCGCGGCGAGCTCGAGCTGCCCGCGCCGGCTGCAACCGAGACGCCGCGCGCGGAACCGAGCAAGGACGACAAGCAGCTGCTCAAGCACATCAAGCGCGTGCTCCGCGAGCGCGTCGAAGACGTGCGGCCCGGGGCGCGCCTCAAGGAGTCGGCCGCCTGCCTCGTGCTCGGCGAGCACGACATCGGCCACCGCATGCGTGAGCTGCTCCGGACCGCAGGGCACGAGGTTCCGCAGAGTCGACCGAACCTCGAGGTCAATCTCGCGCATCCGCTGCTCGCCCGGCTCGCAAGCGAGAGCGACGAGGCCAAGTTTTCGCGCCTCGCCATGCTAATGTTCGATCAAGCCGTGCTTGCCGAGGGTCGACCGCTCGAGGATCCGGCCGCGTTCGTGCGCCGGCTCAACGATATTCTCGCGGAGTTGGGAGAACGATAGTGAGCAGCAAGAAACCACCGCCCCCGGCGGAGCTCAAGAACCGGCTCACGGCCGAGCAGTATCGCGTCACGCAAGAATGCGGCACCGAGCCGCCTTTTACCGGGCGCTACTACACGCATAAAGAAGGCGGCAGATACCTCTGCGTGGTCTGCGGCAACCGGCTGTTCGCGTCGGGCGCCAAATACGATTCCGGAACGGGCTGGCCGAGCTTCTGGGAGCCGATCGGCGACGAGGCCGTCGCCACGCGCCGCGATTCGAGCCACGGTGTGGTCCGCGAGGAAGTCGTGTGCGCGGAGTGCGGGGCGCACTTGGGCCATGTATTCGGCGACGGACCGAACCCGACGGGCCTGCGCTACTGCATCAACTCGGCAGCGCTCGATTTCTCGAAGGAACCCGGCGACGCCGGCTAATCGACGAAGAACTGCTTCTTGAAGCGGACCGTGAATCGGCTCGCTTCGTTGAGAGGCGTGACGTCGACCGTGAAGATCAGCGTCTCGGCATCGGTGATGGCGAGCTCGCCGATATAGTAAATCGCCTCGCCTTCGCGGATTTCACGCATCGAGATGCCGCGCAACTGGCCGTTGAGGTTGATCGCCGACGCCGATACCGCGCCCGAGACCGGCGTGTCCGTGCCGGCTGCCTGCTTTTGCAGAATGCTGACGTTGAGCATGATGCGGCTGTCGCTGCGCACGATACCGTATTCGCGCGCGATATCGGGCGCGAGCTGATTCGTGACGAGGGCGTTGAAGTGAACGGTGTAGTCGCCGAAATCCTTGAACGTCTCGGTGCCGGGGAGGACGGCGACTTCCTCGTCGGCGCTCGCGGCAGGTCCCTGTTGCGGCTCGCCGCAAGCGGCGAGCGCAGCGAGAATGCCGATCGACAGCGTTCTAAGGCCTCCGCCCATTCGCCTCTCCGAGTGTCACTAACGGAATATAAGCTAACGAAGGTAAGGTGGCAAAGTGAGCGCAATTCGCAACGCTTGCAGCAGTACCAGCACGACGAGCGGCGAAAGATCGATGCCCGAGATCGGCGGCAAGATTCTGCGCACGGGACGCAGAACCGGCCCGACGACTTGACCGATCAGCATCGCGATCGGGCTGTACGCCGCCTGCGCGACCCAGCTCAGAATGACGTAGAGAAGAATGCTGATCGTATAGAGCCACAGCGTCAGATGTATCAACCGCAGCGCTACGTAGAGCATGTAGGCGTCTAGAGTCACGCTGGCGCCGAGCATTTCGAGCAGCAGCCACGTCACGAGACATTCGAGCACGAGGAGCACGACGAGCGTCGCAGTATCGATGCGGCCGATGCTCGGAATGACGCGCCGCGCCGGAATGACGAGGGGATTCGTCACCTTGACGATGAATTGCGAAAGCGGGTTGTAGAAATCGGCGCGCACCTGCTGCAGCACGAAGCGAAACAAAACCGTGAGCAGGTATAGTTGCGTGACCGTTTGGACGAGAAAAAGGCCGGCGTTCAGCATGCGAGCGTGATTATACCTTCGAGGTTTCGCGCGGTCCGAATATCGCAGTCCCGATACGCACACACGTCGAGCCGCAGGCAATCGCAGTTTCGAAATCGCCCGACATGCCCATGGAGAGGGTATCGGTGACGATCCCGGCGCCGGCAAGCTCGAGCTGGAGCGCGCGAAGCCCATCGAAGTAGCGCATCGTGTCGTCGCGACTCGCTTGCGCCGGCGGAATTCCCATGAGCCCGCGCAAGACGAGCCTCGGCAGCGGGCGAATCAGCGCCGCGAGCGCCGCGACTTCGTCGCGTCCTGCGCCGGACTTTTGCGGCTCGGCGGCGAGATTGACTTGCACCAGCACGTTTAGGGGGGGCGCATGATAGGGCCGCTGCGCGCTGAGCCGCGCGGCGATCCTGGCGCGATCGACCGAATGAACCCATTGAAAACGCTCGGCAATCTGCCGAGTTTTGTTTCCCTGCACGGGACCTATGTAGTGCCAAACGATCGGCAGGTCCCGAAGAGCATCCATCTTCGGCAAGGCTTCCTGGACGTAGTTTTCGCCGAAGTGGATCTGCCCGGCGGCATGAGCGGCTGCGATGCGCTCGACCGACTGCTGTTTGCTGACTGCGACGATCATCACGTCGTCGTGATCGCGGCCGGCGCGGTCGAGCGCTCTCGCGACACGCCGGCGAATATCCGCCAAATGGTCCGTGATTTGAGTCACGCTTTACTAAAGCTGTTGGCTATACTATGAGTGACCACTGGTCGAGCCTCGGAGCCGAGGCTTGACCGGCCCCGGAAGGAGCACCATGGCTACGGTAGATATCGCTCAATTACTCGCTTTCGCCGTGAAGAACAATGCATCTGACCTGCATTTGTCGTCGGGTGTGCCTCCGATCATTCGTGTCGATGGTGATGTCAAGCGCATCAACATGCCGCCGCTGAAGCACAAGGAAGTGCACAGTATGGTGTATGACATCATGAACGACAAACAGCGCAAGGACTTCGAAGAATTTCTCGAGACGGATTTTTCGTTCGAAATTCCGAAGCTCGCGCGATTTCGCGTCAACGCGTTCAATCAAAATCGCGGTGCCGCTGCAGTCTTCCGTACGATTCCGTCGGTGATCTTGTCGCTCGACGACCTCGGTGCGCCGCGAATCTTCAAAGACATATCGATGCATCCGCGCGGGCTCGTCCTCGTCACGGGACCGACGGGCTCGGGCAAATCGACGACGCTCGCGGCGATGATCGATTACGTGAATGACAACAAGCCGGATCACATCATCACGATCGAGGATCCGATCGAGTTCGTTCACGAAAGCAAAAAGTCGCTGATCAACCAACGCGAGGTTCACCGCGATACTCTGGGATTCAGCGAGGCATTGCGCTCGGCGTTGCGTGAAGACCCCAACGTCATTCTCGTCGGGGAAATGCGCGACCTCGAGACGATTCGGCTCGCGTTAACCGCGGCCGAAACGGGCCACTTGGTTTTCGGCACTTTGCACACGAGCTCTGCGGCCAAAACGATCGACCGCGTCGTCGACGTCTTCCCTGCGGCCGAGAAAGAGATGGTGCGCAGCATGTTGTCGGAATCACTGCGCGCGGTCATTTCGCAGACGTTGCTCAAGAGAGTCGGCGGCGGCCGTATTGCCGCGCACGAGATCATGATCGGCTCGCCGGCCATTCGGAATCTCATCCGCGAAGGCAAGATCGCGCAAATGTACTCGGCGATCCAGACCGGGCAGGCACAGGGCATGCAAACGCTCGATCAGAATCTCCAGGAGCTCATGATGAAGGGACTCATTACAAAAGAAGAAGCGCGCTACAAGGCGGTCAACAAAGAAAACTTCTAGGGGCTATTCGGGAATTAGTGGGAGCGCGTCGAGATGGAGCGCGATCAAGCCGTACGATTGACCCAGAACTTGCTCCGCAAGATGGTGGAGCACAAGGGGTCGGACCTTTTCATTACGGCCGACTTTCCGCCGGCCATCAAGATCGACGGCGCGATCAAGCCGTTTGCCGATCGGCCTTTGTCGGCGGCGCAAGCGTCGCTGATCGTTCGCTCGATCATGAACGACAAGCAGGCCAAAGAGTTCGACGCGACGAAAGAGTGTAATTTCGCGATCGCGCCCCAAGGCATCGGCCGTTTCCGCGTGAGCGCATTCATTCAGCAGGGCAATGTCGGCGCGGTGCTGCGCACGATCGTCACGAAGATCCCGACGTTCGAGGAGCTCGATCTGCCTCCGCAGCTACAGGATGTCGCGATGACGAAGCGCGGCTTGTGCCTCGTCGTCGGCGGCACGGGCTCGGGTAAGTCGACGACGCTCGCCGCCATGATCGGGCATCGCAACGCGAATAGCCGTGGCCACATCATCACGATCGAAGATCCGGTCGAATACGTCCATCCTCACCAAGGATGCGTCGTCACGCATCGCGAGGTCGGCGTCGATACGGATAGCTGGTTCAACGCGCTCAAGAACACGTTGCGCCAAGCGCCCGACGTCATCATGATCGGCGAGATTCGCGACCGCGAGACGATGATGTATGGCATCCAGTTCGCGGAGACCGGTCACTTGTGCGTGGCTACGTTGCACGCGAACAGCGCCAACCAGGCGCTCGACCGCATCATCAACTTCTTCCCCGAGGAGCGGCGCCACCAGCTGCTCATGGACCTCTCGCTGAACATCACCGCAATGATCTCGCAGCGGCTGCTGCCGCGCGAAAGCGGGATCGGGCGCGTTGCGGCCATGGAGATCATGCTGGCTTCGCCGCTGATCAGCGACCTGATATTCCGTGGCGAAGTCGCAATGATCAAAGAGATCATGGCGAAGTCGACGCGCCTCGGAATGCAGACGTTCGACCAAGCGCTGTTTCAGCTCTACGAGGACGGAACGGTCTCGTACGAGGAGGCCATTCGCAACGCCGATTCGAAGAACGAGCTGCGCTTGAAAATCAAGCTCGAGAGCAAGCGCGAGCTCGACGCCGCGGCCGAGCAGGCGGAGAGTCTAGCGCTGCAGGAAGAAGACAAGGCGGCTCGTTTCTAACGGGACTGCGCCAGCTGCGGTTTACGCATGAACGTCAAACCTTTGTTCAAATTGATGGTGGATAAGAAGGCGTCCGACCTCTTCTTCACCACGCATGCGCCCGTGATGATCAAGATCGACGGCAAGATCGTGCCCGTCAATCAGATGGAGCTCTCGCCGAAGATGGTGCGCCAGGCCGCGCTCGAGCTCATGAACGAAGCACAGCTCGAGAAGTTTACGCGCGACCTCGAGATCGATTTCGCGATCTCGGAGCCCGGGCTCGGCCGGTTCCGCGTCAACATTTTTCACCAACGCGGCAACGTCGGCATGGTCATGCGCTTCATTACGCCGGAGCTGCCGAACCTCGACGATCTCGGCATGCCGCCGATACTCAAGGACATGGTGATGCTGCGGCGCGGACTCCTTCTCATGGTCGGCGCGAGCGGTTCGGGCAAGTCGACGACGCTTGCCGCGATGATCGACTACCGCAATGAAAACTCCGCGTCCCACATCGTGACGATCGAAGACCCGATCGAGTTTCTGCACGCAAACCGCAAGTCCATCGTCAATCAGCGCGAGGTGGGCTTGGATACGCACTCCTACGAAGCGGCGCTACGCAGCTCCATGCGCGAGGCGCCGGACGTGATCCTCATCGGCGAGATTCGCGACCGCAAGACCATGCAGGCGGCCATCGATCTTGCGGGCACGGGGCACCTCTGCATAGCGACGCTGCACGCGAACAACTCGCCCGAGACGTTGGACCGCATCATCAACATGTATCCCAACGACCAGCACAAGCAAGTGCTCATGGACTTGGCGCAGTACGTCAAGGCCATCATTTCTCAGCGGCTCGTTAGGTCTAAGGAAGGCAAACGCGTCGCGGCCGTCGAGATCATGCTCAATACGCCGCATATATCGGAGATGATCCTCAAAGGCGACATCTCGGGCGTCAAAGAGGCGTTCAAGAACACGCAGGACCCCGGAATGCAGAGCTTCGATCAGGCGCTCTTCAATCACTACCGCGCCGGCGTCATCAGCATGGAAGAGGCGCTGTCGAACGCCGACTCGCGCAGCAACCTCGAGGCGAAGATCAATTTCGGTTGAGCGCGTAGACCGTCGCCGCGTCGAACACCGGGCCATCCACGCACACCTTCTTCATCGCATCGCCGTCCGGCGTCTGCACGAGCACCGTGCAGCCCGCGCAGCCGCCGACGCCGCAGGCCATGAACTCCTCAAGCGCGACCTGGCACGGTAATCCGAGGCTTGCGGCAAGCTTCGCGGCCGCGCGCAACATCGGCTCCGGGCCGCAGGCCACGAGTTGTGTAGCGCGCAGCGCATGCGGGCTCTGCGCGGCGAGCACGAGGCGCGCGAGCTCGGTTACGTATCCCGCGTAGGCGCCCGCGATACCGGCGTTGCTCGCGAGGCGCGACGGCACGCGCCATTGCTCGAGAAGCTCGAGGCCGTGCGTCGCGCCGGGCGCTGCGCCGACGGCGAGCGTCGATTCCACGAGCGTGAACGGAAACGGCAGCTCGGACCCCATGAGCACGACGAGCTCGAAGCGTTTGTTCTCGCGTAGCTCTTGGGCGAGGAACACCATCGGCGGAATGCCGACGCCGCCACCGATCGCGAGCACGCGCGGCCGCGCCGTATCGAGCGCAAACCCGTGGCCAATCGGCGCAAGGATGCTGAGACGCTCGCCGACTTTGTGCTGCGTCAGCTTGGCGAGTCCCGCGCCAACGGGTTTGTAGAGAAATTCGAGCCAGCCCGCGGCGGCATCCGCGCGCATGATCGACAAGGGCCTGCGCATCGGCACGGTAGGGTCGCACGTCACGTGAGCGAACGCGCCGGGCGTTGCCCGCGCCGCTGCTCGGGGTGCAGCAACGCGGATGATGTGCTGGTTCCCCGCGAACGCGCGATGCTCGAGGATCGCACCCTCCTCGAGATGAATGGAGCCGCGCGCGCTATTCATCGGACTCCTCGTGCTCGTTGAGCCATTGCTCGGCGATGAGGCAGGCGGCGTGGCGATCGAGCTCGGCTTTCCGGTCGAGCCTCCGGCGCAAATGCCCCGCGCGCCGAGCGTCGCGGAGTTCCGCGTGCGCCGCATGCGAGGTCAGCGTCTCATCGACGGTCGCGACGTCGAGCCCATAGCGCTGCTCGAGCGCGTCGACGAAGCGTGCAACCCGGCTCGCAAGGGCGCCCTTGCTACTCGGCTGGCCGACGACCAAGTGCTGCGGGCGCCATTCGGCGATGATGCGATCGATCTCCGGCCAAGGGAGTTGTGCGCCGACGTTTACCGTCGTCAGCGGGGAAGCCGTGCGCGTGAGCAAGTTGCCGGTGGCTATGCCGATGCGGCGCTGTCCGAAATCGAACGCGATCAGGACTGCAGCACCCCTCACGAAGTTGGCCGGCTAAGCATGGCCGGCATAGTTGGTGAGGTGATGGATGTCGATGCCGAGCAGACGAGCCGCCGCCGACCACCGTTTCTCGTAAGGCGTCTTGAAGATGATCGCCGGATCCGCGGGCGCGCTGAGCCACGCGTTGGCGGCGATCTCCGATTCGAGCTGGCCTGCGCTCCAACCCGCGTAGCCGAGGGCGACGACGGCTCGCTCGGGCCCTTCGCCGCGGGCCATGGCTGCGAGGATGTCCTGAGAAACAGTGACCTTGACGGGCGCTTCCGCGTCCACGGTCGAGTCGAACTTCGTGTCCGATTCGTGCAATACGAAGCCGCGATCGGGGTCGACGGGCCCGCCGCTCAGGACCGGCTCGGTGTCTTGGGCGCTCGTGCGCACTTCGAGCGCGAGCTGGCGGAAAACCTCCGCGACGCGCATCGACGTCGGCCGATTGATGACGATACCGAGCGCCCCGTCCTCATCGTGCTTGCAGATATAGGCGACGGCCTCGTGGAAGTTCGGGTCGCCCATGCCGGGCATGGCGATGAGGAAGTGGCCCTGTAACGACGACATCGCAGCCTCCTCTTTGCTATCGAGCGGGCTCAGAGAGATTCTATCGCAGGGCTCCGCTTCACGCGTGCCCGTCCGCGAGTGGCTCGGCCTCGAGTCGCCGATGGCTACCGCACCTCGACGGCGAGCGGCGGCGCGCCAGCGTCGAATTTCCATTCGTACGCGAAGCGCAGCGTCGCGAACTCCGCCGTGAGGCTCGCGGGAAGCGGCTCGAACGGGGCAGCCAGCCTCAGGATCCTGAGCGCGGCCTGATCGATCGTGCGATCGCCGGAGGACTTGCGCACGACGATGTCGACGAGGTTTCCCTGCGGCCCGATCGCGACCTCGAGCGTCGGTCCGTTCCTGTGCTCCCCTGTCAGCAGCCGTTCGGGAAAGTTTGCCGTGCCGATTCGCTCGACGCGCTGCCGCCAGCCGACGAGGTAAGCCGCGACCGCGGACTCGCTCGTGGTCGGAATAGCAACTGCAGTCGAATCGACGCTCTTCGGCAGAACCGTGTCGAGATCGACCTCGGCCGCGAGCGACGCCGGCGCGGTTCGCTCGAACAGCGTCGCAGCGAGCTCGCGCTCTTCTGCAGCGGTCTGCGTCGTGTCGGGCGCCGCGGCGACACGCTCGGCGCTCGCGGCGCGCGTGACGAGTTGGTCGGGCGACTGCGCGGGGTCGCGTGGCGTGCCGTCCTCGAGGTCAGCGCCGTTCGGGAGGCCGAGGCGTGAAACCGGATGGTCGGCCGTGAGCGCGCGCGTCGGGCGCATGCCCTCGGTGGCTTGACCGGCGCCGAGTTGTGCGCGGTCGGCGAGCAATTGCTCGGGCGCTGCATCGCGCTCGTAGTCCACGTCGTCGATGAGCACGGTGACGTTGATCGAGCGCAAGCTGTCGCTCTCGGGCAGGATGCTCGAGCTGAACGTGACGCCGAGGATCACGACGCCGTGCGCGAGCGCAGCGACAAACAAGGTAGGACCGAGCCGATCCGCGATGCCTGCGTGTACGGGCGTCGTCGCCAATTCCTTAGCTGCCCTCATTGACCCAGCACGATTATAGGTGAATCCGAGTCGTTATCAGTTTGAAAGCGGTCACGCATCGCCGGCGTCAATTCGATCTCGCCGGACGCGTCGACCCTGAGCGCCATCGCGACACCCAGCGCTTGCGCGACCGCGCGCCAGGCCTCGGGTCCGGCGACGAACAGCGCCGTCGACGCGGCGTCGGCGAGCACGCCGTCGGCCGCGACGACCGTTACGGCCTGCGTGTGGGTGACGGGGTATCCGGTCCGCGGATCGAGGATATGGTGCATGCGCTTGCCGTCGCTCTCGTAGTAGCGCTCGTAGTCGCCCGAGGTCGATACCGACTCGCCGCTCGCAAGCTCGACGACGCCGAGAATCGCCTCGGCGCGCGGCGCGCGAATGCCGACTCGCCACGGCCGTCCGTCGCGGGATCCGAGCACGCGCACCTGCCCGCCGGCATTGACGAGCGCATTTTCGATCGCGGCCGAGCGCAGTTCCGCGATGATGCGATCCAACGCCGCGCCCTTCGCGATGCCGCCGAGATCGAGCATGAACGCCTCGCCGTGCATGCGGCGTACGGTTCCGTCGGGCGCGATCTCGAGGTTGCGAATGCCGGTGGCGCGCGCCACCCACGCGGCGACCGCCGCCGGCTCGGGCGGCGCGCTCGGCGCGGCTGTGCCGTTATGGAAGCCCCAGAGCTCGACGAGCGCACCCACGCCGGGCTCGAATGCGCCGTTGCTCAGAGCGCCATAACGCTGCGCGACACGCAGTAGCTCGGCCAACTCCGGCGTCACACGAACGGCGTCGCCGCGCGCGAGACCTCGATTCAAGCGCGCGAGCTCGCCGTCGGTCCACGCGTAGTAGTCGCGCTCGAATGGACGCAGCAGCGCGTCGATGTCGCGCGTGAGGTCGGCGCGAACGTCGGGATTGGGAGCTTCGGCGACGACCTCGACGAACGTTCCCATCGCGACGAAACGCTGCGTGTCGAAATGCTGCTCGGGCGGCGAGCATGCGCCGAGCACGCTGCCGGCGAGCACTAATGCGATCCGCGACACTATGATCAGCCGAGGCGTTTCTCGACGGCGGCGACGAAGCTCGCCGCGATATCGATGCCGAACTCATTATCGAGCTCGCGGACTCCCGTCGGGCTCGTGACGTTGATTTCAGTGAGGTAGTCGCCGATGACGTCGAGCCCCGCGAATAGCACGCCTTTGTCGCGCAGCACCGGGCCGACCTGCGCACAGATCCAGCGATCACGCGCCGTGAGCTCGCGCCCCTCCGGGCGCGCGCCGACGACGAGATTGCCGCGGCTTTCGCCCGGCGCCGGAACGCGTGCGAGCGCGTAATCGACGGGCTCGCCTTCGATGACCAGGATCCGCTTGTCGCCGTGGACGATCTCGGGGATGTAGCGCTGCGCGTTCGTGTACTTGGTGCCGTAGTCCGTGATCGTCTCGATGATCACGTTGGTGTTGGGGTCACCCTCGGCCACGACGAAGATCGACCGCCCGCCCATGCCGTCGAGCGGCTTCAACACGATCTTGCGATGCTCGGCGAGGAACGCAAGCAGCTCCTCGCGCGACCGGGTGATGATATTCGGCGGGGTGCACTGTGGAAACCACGCCGTGTATGTCTTCTCGTTGATCTCGCGCAGGCTCGAGGGGCGATTGACCACGAGCAGCCCGCGTTCCTGGGCGAGCTGCAGAATGTACGTGGTATAAATGTATTCCATGTTGAAGGGAGGGTCCTTGCGCATGAGCAGCGCGCTCAACGCGTGTAGCTCTCCGCTCCACGGCTTTGCATACTCGAACCACTTGTGCGGGTCGAGCGCGACCTTGAGCTCGCAGCCGCGACCCATCGCGGTGCCGCCGGCGACCGAGAGGTCCTGTTGCCGAAAATAGATGACTCGCCACCCGCGTTTTTGCGCTGCGACGAGCATGGCAAGCGTCGTGTCCTTCTTGGGCTGAATGCCTTCGATCGGGTCCATGACGACGCCGAGCTGGCGGGGTTTGCTCATCAGTCTTCTCGGGTGTTTTGCGCGCAGGTTCGCAGTTTTGTGACGCAGTACAACGCTACCATACGCCGCGACCCTCAAAGCCGCATGGGGCAAGGCATTCGCGGCTTGTCGCAGTCGATGGAAGGTGCCTTGGCAATATGTTAAAAGGCGCCTTGAATGCCAGCAAATCGGCCTGGAGCGCATCGATCCGGGTGAGCAAATACCGTAGGGAGAGTCTCTAGTGTCCGGCGGAACCGCGGCGAGCGCGAAGAGCAACCTCCAGGGCCTCAAGATTCTCGTCATCGACGATAGCAAAACCATTCGCCGCACGGCGGAAACCCTGCTCGCTAAAGAAGGTTGCCAGGTGTTCACGGCAACCGATGGCTTCGACGCCCTCGCGAAGATCGCCGACCACCGCCCCGACATCATCTTCGTCGACATCATGATGCCGCGCCTCGACGGTGATCAGACTTGCTCGCTGATCAAGCACAACAAGACGTTCAAGGACACGCCCGTCATCATGCTGTCGAGCAAAGACGGGCTGTTCGACCGGGCGCGTGGGCGGCTCGTCGGCTCCGAGCAGTACCTCACGAAGCCGTTCACGAAAGACGAGTTGCTCGGCGCAATCACGAGTCATGTGGGACGTTGATCCATGGGGAGAGCTCGATGGCCCTCATAATGATCGTTGACGACTCGCCGACCGAGGTCCATGTCATGCGGACCGCGCTCGAGAAGCACGGCTTTCAAACCATGTCGGCAGCCGACGGTTCGGAGTGCCTGAGCCTGGCGCGCGAAGTGCGGCCGGATCTCATTTTCATGGACGTCGTCATGCCGGGGTTGAATGGCTTTCAAGCGACGCGCACGCTCACGCGCGATCCGCAGACTAAATCGATCCCGGTCGTCATGATCACGACCAAGGACCAGGTAACGGATCGCATCTGGGGCCTGCGTCAAGGTGCGGTCGATTATCTCGTCAAGCCCGTCGACGAGTCGGATCTCGTTGCGAAGGCCGAAGAGGTGCTCAAGCAGCACGAGGGGCGGGGCGCTTGAGCTTGCGAGCCCTAATCGGGCGGCCCTACGAGCTCTTGGTCGAGCTTGAGCGCCGCGCCAAGGCCGCGATTGCGGCGCGCCAGGGCGACGACGTCGCGGCCGACGAATGGGTCGGCATCGGGTTTCGGCTCGGCGCCGAGCAGTTCGTCGCGGGTCGCGCCGAGGTGCGCGAGGTGCTGCCGGTTCCCGAGCAAATCACGCGCATCCCCGGCGCGAAACCATGGCTGCGCGGCATCGCGAACGTGCGGGGGCAGCTGCTCACGGTTGCCGACCTACGCTCGTTCCTTGGTGCAGGCCGGGCGCAGCTCGATCGGCACGCGCGCATCCTGCTCGTTGCGAGCCGCGAGGTGCCGACAGCATTGATTGTCGATGAGGTTTCCGGCTTTCGCCGATTCCGCGAGACCGACTACAGCGAGCAGCCGCCGGCGACGGTGATCCGCTGCGAGCACTATCTAAAAGGAGCGTTTCGGCGCGGCACCGAAGTCTGGCCGAGGTTCAGCCTACCGGCGCTGCTCGAGGATGAGCAATTCCAGAGCGCGGGTGAGTAGGGCATAGCGGTCATGGTCAAGTCGAGTCTCTGGGCAAGATCCTTGACGCCGTTGGGCGTTCTGCTGGCGCTCGTGCTCGTGGCGCTCGCGGTTGCGTTGTGGCTCGACGGGCGCAACGACGCGGGCTCCGATTCAGGCCTCGGCCGCGCCATGACGATGGCGCAGGCGGCACGGGCCGAGGCGCGCGCGGCCATGACGGGCGACAGCACGGCGATTGCGGCGCTCGAGCGCTCGCGCGTGCGTATCGAGCAGGCGGTTGCGGCCGCACGCGCCGGCAGCGCGCCTGCGGCGAGCGAGCTATTGGCGGCGCCCGAATGGGCAACGGTGGGGAGCGCGCTCGCCGCGATCGTCGCGGCCGGCGATGATCTCGGCAAGTTTCACGCCGCGCGCGCGCAGGTGCTCGAGCATGCGCCCGAGCTCTTGTCCACGGCCGCGAATTTCGCCGGCACGCTGACCCCCGCGGACCTGCGCGTCAACCAGATCCACCTCGATCGCTTCGAGCTTGCAGTCGAAACGCTCCAACAGAATGCGCGAGCGCTCGCGACGCAGGCCGGCAGCGCCGATGCGCTGCAGCGCCTCAGCGACACGGTCGACTATCTCGGCCAGATTCTCGGCGGCTTGAGCGGCAGCGATGCCTCGCTCGGGATCCGCGCGGTCAGCGATGCAGGCGCCGTCCGTAACCTCGAAGCCGTGAGTGGCATTTTCGAGGAGATGCGCACAACTACGGGTGAGCTCGCCGCTGCGGCCGGCGGCGCGGCACATGCCGAGGCCGCGCTCGTCGACCTCGACAAGGCCGGCGCGGCGCTGCTCAGTGCATACGACGACATCGAGGTCATCCCCGCGGCCGTTGCCGAGCTGCCTTGGATCGGTCGCTTGCCGCTGCTGCTCGTCGCGGCTGCGGTCCTGCTCACGGTGCTGATCCTGCTCGCGTACGGTCGCGCGCGCGACTCCCGCCGCGCCGCCGAGGTCCAGGCCGAGCAGAACGAGCGCGACCAGCAGGCGATCCTGCGGCTTCTCGATGAGCTCTCGAGCCTCGCCGACGGCGATCTCACGGTCGAGGCGACCGTGACGGAGGACATCACGGGCGCGATCGCCGACTCGATCAACTATGCAATCGAGGCGCTGCGCAAGCTCGTGATGACGGTCAATGAGTCGTCCATCCTCGTCGACGGGGCGGCCAAGCAGACCGAGGCGACGGCCATGCATCTCGTGCGCTCGGCCGAGCACCAAGCGAAGCAAGCGGCCGCGGCCTCGGACTCGGTGGCCAAGATGGCGACGTCCGTCGAGGAGGTCTCGGGCAACGCCGAGCGCTGCGCCGACGTCGCCCGCCACGCCGTCGACGTCGCCCACAAGGGCGGTGCCGCAGTGCGTCGGACCATCGAGGGCATGAATACGATTCGCGAGACCATTCAAGACACGTCGAAGCGCATCAAGCGGCTCGGCGAGAGCTCGCAGGAAATCGGCAACATCGTCGAGCTCATCGAGGAAATCGCCGAGCAAACGAACATTCTGGCCCTCAACGCGTCGATCGAAGCGTCGCGTGCGGGCGAATCGAGTCGCGGTTTCGCCGTCGTAGCCGACGAAGTGCAAAAGCTCGCCGAGCGCTCGACGAATGCAACCAAGAAGATCGAGGTGCTCGTCAGCACGATTCAGTCGGATACGAACGAGGCCGTCGTCTCGATGGAGCGCAGCACGACCGACGTCGTCGGCGGCGCGCTGCTGGCCGAGAACGCCGGTGCCGCGCTCGACGAGATCGAGCAGGTTTCCCACCAGATCGCGAGTCTCATTCAGAACATCTCGAGCTCGGCGCGCGACCAAAACGTCGTCTCGGGCGCGATCAACAAGAACATGCAGGTGCTGCGCCAAATCTCCGGAAAGACCACGGAGTCGACGGCCGCGACCTCGGCCGCGATCGGCAAGCTTTCGGAGCTTGCATCGCAGCTGCGCCGGACCGTGCGCGGATTCCGGCTCCCGGATCAAGCCGGCGCGACCGGTGTGCTGAATCAGGCGCAGGTTGCCGACGATCGCAAGGTGCAAGTGCAGGAACCGGCCTCGGGAAGCAGCAGCGCGGCGGCCCAAGCGGCCAAGTTGAGGCAGTCCGGATGAGGACGGCAGAGTGCTGTGATAGTCGAGCCCCGCACAATGAATGATCTCGCGAGCCAGAGCCTGGAGCTCGTCAACCGCGAGCTATCGAGCACGCTCGATGCGGCGCGGCGCGAAATCGAATCCTACGTCGACGGCCAAGCCGGCAACGACGCATTGCTGCGCGCGGCGGGGATGCTGCATCTCGCAGCGGGGGCTCTGAAGATCGTCGAGGTCCAGGGCGCGGCGATGCTCGCGGAGGAAATGGAGCAAACGTGCCGCGCGCTGCCCGATTTCGAGGATCGCACGGCGATCGAGCGCGGCGTCGAGGCGCTGACCCGCGCAATGGTGCAGCTGCCGGCGTATCTCGAAAGGCTCTTGAGCGGCGGCAGCGACGTCGCGCTCGTTCTACTCCCGCTGCTGAACGATTTGCGCGAGGCGCGGAATCGTCCGTCGTTGTCGGAAGGCACGATGCTCTTGCTCGGCGGTGGTGCGTTCGAGGCCAAGCACCAAGAGGTGCCGAGCACCGATACGGCCGACAGCCAACAGCTCAAGATCGCGGCGCGAAAGGTGCGCCCGAGCTTCCAAGCGGCGCTGCTCGGATTCATTCGCGGCGACAACGTCGGGGCGAACCTCGACGCGCTCATCAAGGCCTGCGATGCGCTTGCGCGCGGTGCGAGAAGCGAAGCAGCGAAGCCCTTGTGGGAGGTGCTCGCGGGCGTACTCGTGGCGCTGCGCGCCGATGGCCTCGAAGCCAGCGTGCAAGTCAAACGCCTCATTGGCCAGGCGGACCGGCAGCTCAAACGCCTCGTCGACACCGGTGAGACCGCGTTCGTGAATGCGCCGCCGGTCGAGCTCATGAACAGCCTCCTCTACTACGTGGCGCGCGCGAAGAGCGACGACGCGCGGATCGCAAAGCTGCGCGCGGCTTACGCGCTCGCCGAATCGATCCCGGGCGAGGCGCAGCTCGAGCGCGTGCGCGAGGGCCTGTCGGGGCCAAGCGTAAAGCTCATGCACACGGTCGCGGCCGCGATCAAGGAAGACCTCAATACGGTCAAAGACGTGCTCGACGTATTCGTCCGCACGGGGATGCAAAACGTCGCCGAGCTCAAGCCTCAGGTCGAGATGCTGAAGAAGATCGGCGATACGCTCGGAGTGCTCGGCCTCGAGCAAGCGCGAAATCAAATGCACAACGAAGCGCGCCGCCTCAGTGTCATCGTCGCGAGCAACAAGGTTACCGACGCCTCGATGCTCGAAACGATGGCCGCGACGCTCCTCGACGTCGAAGACGCGCTCGACCGCGAGCTCGTTCATTCAGTTCTACCCGGCGAGGAACAAGGCGCCGAGGTCTCGGAGCCGGACGAGTCCACCCAATATAGGCACGTCACGCATGCCGTCATGCGTGAATGCATCGTCAACCTGGCGAAGGTCAAGGAGTCCGTCATCAAGCTCGTCGAAAGGACCGACTACGTGCGGTCCTACGAGGAAATCAAACCGCAGCTCCGCGGCATCACCGCGGGTCTGCTCATGTTGAACAAGACGCGCGCCGTGAAAATCGTCGAGCGCATTGGCGCGATCATCGCGGAGCGCCTCGCGCCGAGCAACGAGGTCTTCAAACCGGAATACTTAGAGCGTCTTGCCGACGCGATCGTGAGCCTCGAATACTACATGGAGACCGTGAGTCTCGGGCGCGTGGATCCATGGTACATGCTCGAGAACGCCGAGCGTTGCCTCGACCTTCTCGAGCGGTTGCCGCGGGCCCAGGCCGTCGCACCGGCTCCCGCGGGCGCGCCGGAACCCGCGCCGCCGGAAGCCCGGCCGGCGCCCGCGCCGCCGCCGTCGGTGATGAGAGCCGACGAAGAGCGGTCGGATCCCGAGCTCGTCGAGATATTCATCGAGGAAGCGAAGGAAGAGCTCGAAAACATCCAGTCGCGTCTGCCGCTCTGGCTCGAGAACACCGAGAACTCCGAGGCCCTCATTGCCGTGCGGCGCTCGTTTCACACGCTCAAGGGCAGCGGCCGCATGGTCGGCGCGCAGCTGCTCGGCGAGTTCGCGTGGAGCATCGAGAACCTCCTCAATAGAATCATCAATCAAACTCTGGCGACGACGCCCGCGATGCTCGAGTTCATCGGCGAGGCTGCCGCGGCCATGCCCGCACTCGTCGAGCAGCTGGAGATCGGGATCGCGCCGCGTGTCGATGTCCATCTGTTGATGAAGCGGGCCCAAGCCTTCGCGGGCGGGGAGGCGGCGGCGGAAACGACCGGATCCGTTCGCGCGGCCGCACGCGGCGCCGAGACTCCGGCAGCGCCGGCGCGCGTCGGCGCCGCGGGCATGGATCCCGTCCTCGCTGAGATATTCGCAAAGGAGCTGCGCGGCCACGTGCAAACGCTGAGCAGCTATGTTGCTTCCGCCGAGCATGAGGCGGCGCCGAAGGTCACGGAGCCGGTCTATCGTGCGGCGCATACGCTGTTGGGCAGCGCGCGTATGGCAAACAGCCGCGCCGTCATGGAGCTCGCCATACCGCTCGAGGCGCACCTCGCGGCGCATTACGACGCCGGCACGGCCCTTTCGGCTTCGGCCGTGCAGTTGCTGCGTGAGGTCGCGACGGCGTTTGCGGGGATGGCCGGTGCGATCGCCGCCGGGGCAGAAGTCAGTGCCGACGCCGCGCTCCGCGCGCGGCTCGCCGCTCTCGATGCCGCGCCCGCGGCCGAGGAACAGGCCGCCGCGGCCGCGTTCCTCGCGGAGGAGGAAACGACGGAGGCTCCGCCGAGCTATGATCCCGAGATCGCGGCGATCTTCGCCGAGGAAGCCGCCGAGCTCCTCGATCAAGCCGAAGGAGCCCTCCGCGATCTCGAGAACCATCCCGCCGATTCGCAACGCGTGCTCCTCGAGCTGCAGCGTCTCTTGCACACGCTCAAGGGCGGGGCGCGCATGTCCGGCGTTACGCCGATGGGCGATTTGAGCCATGCGCTCGAGACTTTGCTCGCCGAGATGTCCGGTGGGCGCGTGGCCTCGGACTCGGCCGCGACGAGCCTCGTGCAACGCTGCCTCGATCAGCTTCATCAAATGCGCGACGCGATCGAGGCCGGTCAGGCCGTGCCCGTGGCCAACACGCTCGTCGCGAAGATCGCCGGGTCGGCAGCGCAACCCGCGCGCGCGGCGGCGCAACCTGCGCGTGCCGCCCCGCCGCCGGCGCCGGTGCCGCCCGCGCGCGCGGCCGAAGCGCCGCCCGCTCCGGCTCGAGCGCCGATGCGGGAGGAATTCACGCCGGCCGCGCGTCCTGCAGCGCCGCCGCTCGTCCCGCGGCGCGAGCCCCCGCCGGCGATCGAAGTGCCGGCGGCCGCGGAGGCGCAGGACGTGGAGCCCGAGCCCGTCGAGGCGGTTCGGGCCGAGGCGACGGCTCAGGCACGTCCGAGCGAGCGTGCGGAGACGACGCGCGTCGATGCCGGGCTCCTCGATGCGCTTCTCAACGGCGCCGGAGAGATCAGCATTTTCCAGTCGCGCCTCAAGCAGCAAATGCACTCGATCGAGTTCCATTTGGGCGAGCTCGGCGCGACCGTCACGCGTCTGCGGGAGCAGCTCCGCAATCTGGAGGCCGAGACCGAAGCGCAGATTCTGCACCGCCACGAGGATGACGCGGCCGCCGACGAGGATTTCGATCCGCTCGAGCTCGACCGATATTCGGCGATTCAGCAGCTTTCGCGGGCCCTCGCGGAGACCTCGAACGACGTCGCGAGCATCAACGAGCTGCTCCATGGCCTGACGTCGGAAGCCGACACGCTGCTGACACAACAGCACCGTGTGACGTCGGAGATTCAAGACAGCTTGATGCAAACGCGAATGGTCTCGATGCAGCGGCACGTGTCGCGGCTCGCGCGCATCGTTCGCCAGGCGGCGCTCGACACTAAGAAGTCCGCTGAGCTCGTCGTCACCGGCGCCGACAGCGAGCTCGATCGGCAGGTGCTCGACAGCATCCTGCCGGCCTTCGAGCACCTATTGCGCAACGCCGTCGTCCATGGGATCGAGGACAAGCAGAGGCGGCAACGGGCTGGAAAACCGGATGTGGGAGTCGTTGCGCTCAAAGTGCGTCGCGAAGGCTCCGAGGTGCTCATCGAAGTATCGGATGACGGCGCGGGCCTCGACCTCGAGGCGATCCGGCGCAAGGCGGCGGAGCAGGGGCTCCTCGCCGAAGGGCAGACGGCATCGGACGAGGAGGCGATCGATTTCATTTTGCGGCCGGGTTTCAGCACGGCTGGCGAGCTGACTCAGGCGGCCGGGCGCGGTGTCGGCATGGACGTCGTCGACACCGAGGTCAAGAAGCTCGGCGGCTCGATGCGGATCGAATCCACGGTCGGGCAAGGCACGCGATTCCTCATCCGCTTGCCGTACACGCTGGCCGTGACGCATGCGCTCATCGTCAACGTCGGCGAGGAAACGTTCGCGCTGCCGCTGCCTACCGTCGAAGGCATCACGCGCGTGCGGCGCGAGCAGCTGCTCGAGATTCTGACGCATGACGAGCCCGCGCTCGACTACGGTGGCGTGAGCTATCGAGTCCAGCATTTGGGCAGCCTCGTGGGCTCGGCGCCGTCGGCGTTGCCCGAGGAGGAGGGCGCGGTGTCGCTCGTGCTCGTTCGCGCCGGCGAGAATTCGACTGCGCTCCTGACGGACTCGCTCGAAGGGAGCCGCGAGATCGTCGTCAAGACGCTCGGCCCCCACATCGCGAGCGTCTCCGGAGTCACCGGGGCCACGATCTTGGGCGATGGTCGCATCGTAGTGATCCTCGATCCCGTCACGCTCGTGCGTGCACAACCCGCGGCAGCGGAGCCCGCCGCCGTCGAGTCGGTCGCCGCAGAGCCGCTGACGGCCCTCGTCGTCGACGATTCGATTACGATGCGGCGCGTGACGCAGCGCCTGCTCGAGCGCCGCAACGTGAAGGTACTGACGGCGCGTGACGGCCTCGACGCTATAACGGTGCTGCAGGAGCACGACGTCGACGTCATTCTCCTCGACGTCGAGATGCCGCGTATGGACGGCTATCAATTCGCAACGCACGTCCGCAACGACGCGCGGCTCAAGGACCTGCCGATCATCATGATCACGTCGCGATCCGGCGAGAAACATCGCGCCAAGGCGATCGAGATCGGCGTCAACGATTACTTGAGCAAGCCGTACCAAGAGGGCCAGCTCATCAAGGCAATCGAGTCGCTCGTCGGGAGGCCGTTATGAGCGCCGACCCCAAAGAGCTTTACAGCCTGCTGATACCGCTGCGCACGGAGCGCCTGTTGGTGCCGCGAATGTGCGTCGCCGAGGTCATCGCGCTTGCCGAGATCGAGCGCAGGCGCGACGAGGACGCGCCCGAATGGTTGCTCGGCGCCGTTGATTGGAACGGCCGGCGGCTTCCGGTCGTTTCGTTCGATCGCGGCGAGCCTGCGCTGCAACGAGAGCGCAAGAAACCTTCGCGAGCGCGGATCGTCGTGTTCCATGCGTTTTCCAACAAGCTCAAGGCCGGGCATTTCGGGATACTGACGCAAGGATTCCCGCAGCTCGTGCGCGTCAACGCCGGCGTCGTAGCGCAGGATACCGACACACCCGTGCCCGCGGGCTTGCCGGTGCTCTGCCGTGTACGGATGATCCACGAGTTTCCGCTGATTCCCGATATCGAGGGCATCGAGGACATGCTCGCGGGCCTTCCCGCCTACGCCTGAATCGCGCGGAAATCTCCCCACTGCAGTGCTACGAACGTGCATCCCGCGATCGCGGCCGTCTCGGCGCGCAGCGTCCGCGGTCCGAGACGTAACGAAATGAATCGCGCCGCGGAGATCAGCGCGTGATCGGCAGCGCTGAATCCTCCTTCCGGCCCAACGAGCAAGCAAACGCTGGATACACGGCTCGGGAGCGCTTGAGCGCTGCGCGGCGCATACGGGTCGAGTGCGATCTTGAGTGCTTCCGCGGGTAGACCGGCAAGACAATCGGCGAGCGACGCGTACGGCTCGATCCTCGGCGGCGAGTGGCGCCCGGATTGCTCGCACGCGCTCCGCGCGATTTTCTGCCAATGGTCGAGGCGGCGTTCGGCGCGCGACGCATCCAGCCGCACGACGCTATGGTCGGTTTTTACCGCGTAGATACAGCGGACGCCGAGCTCCGTGGCTTTTTGGACGATGAGATCCATGGCGTCGTTCTTGACGAGGGCTTGAATCAGCGTCGTATCGACCGCGGGCTCCGGCAACGCGGCGCGCCGCGCGCCGAGGCTGAGCTCGGCGCGCTGCCGGTCGAGTCGGTCGATCGTTGCGAGCCGCTCGTCGCCGCGGCCGTTGAAGACCGTGACCTGCTCGCCCTTGCGCAGCCTCAATACGGTTCCGAGATAGTGCGCGTCAGCGTGCTCGAGCGTGACCCGCGTCCCGCCGAGGTCGGCTGCGAGGAAGAGACGCGGCGCGTGCGCGTGCGCCGCTGGCACGCCGCCGTCGGCCGAAAATGAATCGGGGTCACGCACGCGAGCGCCGTTCCGAACGTAATATAGGGTTTTGGCCCATTGCTCCGACTTCAGGTCGCGTTGGAACCACCGTGCGTATCGATCCTAAAACGGGCTGGCTCGTGGACGTGAACCGAGTGCCCTCGCCGAACTTCGATCCGCGGCCGCGCGACGCCGCGCTCGACCTCATCGTCGTCCACGGCATCAGCCTGCCGCCCGACGAGTTCGGCGGAGCATGGATCGACCGCTTTTTTACGAATACATTGCCGGCGCAGGCCCACGAGTACTTCGCTACGATAGCTCATATGCGCGTATCCGCGCACGTGCTGATTCGGCGTGACGGCAGCCCGACACAGTATGTCGCGTTCACGGATCGCGCTTGGCACGCGGGCGAGTCGCAATACTGCGGACGGCGAGCCTGCAACGACTTTTCGGTCGGAATCGAGCTCGAAGGCAGCGATGACATTCCCTACGAGCACGAGCAGTACGAGACCTTGACCGCGCTCGTCCACGCGCTGCGAAACGCGTACCCGTCGTTGCAGAACGCCCCGATAGTCGGGCACAGCGACATCGCCCCCGGCCGCAAGACCGACCCCGGGCCGGCATTCGATTGGCCGCGTCTGCAAAGCCGGTTGGCCGTGACAAGTACCGCGACATGAAGCTTCTCGCGCTCGCGATCGGACTCATCCTCGAGCACGGCGCAACGCAGCTCCTGCACTTGCGCGAGCTCAGGTGGTTCGATAGGTACTACGACTTCGGCCTCGCGCGGCTCAAGCGCGCGGACGGCGCATGGGTCTACGTCGGCATCGCGACGATTCTGCTCGTGCCCGCCGCGCCCGTGCTGCTCGTGAGCTACGTGCTGCAAAGCCCCGGCCTTTGGGATCCGGACTATCTCGCGTTCGCCGTGCTCGTCGTCTTTTTCTCGCTCGGACCGCGCGACCTCGGAAACGAAGTCGCCGAGTATCGTGCGGCCGTCGATCGCAATGACACCGAAACCGCGCGCGCAGTGCTCATCGAGATGTCCGAGGCGCAGAACCCGCGCGTCAGCGATACCGACGTGGTCGAGGAAGCGATCTTCGTCCAATCGGTCAACCGCATTTTCGGCGTCATATTCTGGTTCGTTGTGCTCGGACCCGTCGGCGCTTGGCTCTTTCGGATCAGCGATATGCTGCGGCGGCGCGCGGCGTTCGAGTCGCTGCGCGATCGCGAGATCGACGCCGCGGTTTTCCCCGGAATCGAAGCTGCGTACGGGGTTCTAAAGTGGATTCCGGCGCGGCTCGCGATGCTCGGGTTCGCGCTTTGCGGCAGCTTCGACGGCGCGCTCAACCGTTGGAAACAGCATCATGCCGAAGCCGGCACCCCGATCGACAGGAACAACGACGTCTTGACGGCCCAAGTGGGCAAGTCGGCGATGATCGGCGCGCTCGAGGAGCCGGCGAACTCGAGCGCCGGCGCACGCAATGCAATGCGGCTCGTGACGCGGACGCTGTTCCTCTGGATCACGCTGCTCGCGCTGATGACGATAGCGGGCTGGGCTGTCTAGCGGCCTAGTGCGGGTCGTTTCGTTGCCAGAGCGTTTCGGTGCCGCCGCTGCGGCGCGCGAGCACACGCGCCGCGACGAACAGAAGGTCCGAGAGCCGGTTCAAGTACCGTAGCGCTTCGGGGTTGAGATCGACGGATTCCGCGAGCACCCAGGCGCGCCGCTCGGCGCGGCGACAAAACGTCCGGGCGAGGTGACACGCCGCCGCTGCGCGGTTGCCGCCCGGGAGAATGAATTCCTCGAGCGGCGGCAAGGTCGCGTTGAGGGCGTCGAGCTCGGTCTCGAGCCGGGCCACATAGGTCGTGTCGAGCTTGCGGTAGCCCGGCAGCGAGAGCTCTGCGCCGACTTCGAAAAGGTCGTGTTGAATCCGCGTCAGGCACGGATGTACGGGATCGTCGGCATCGATCTCGGCGAGCACCATCCCGACGGCGCTGTTCGTTTCGTCGATTGCGCCGAAGGCTTCGATGCGCGGATCGGTTTTGGCGACGCGCTCGCCACTGGCGAGACCGGTCGTGCCCGTGTCGCCCGTGCGCGTGTAGATCTTGCTGAGTCGGTATCCCACTGCGCGCTCACTGTCGCAGAAACACCGACGATTGTCCCGGCCTTAAGAAAAAGAAAACCCGGCGGTGGGAACGCCGGGTTAGACTCTTTTTGTTATCGGAGTTTACGGTTTCAAGTATGCGGCCTAGCTGCTGGTCCTAAATCCTCACGGAGAAAGAACCTTGTCTTTCTTTTTCTACAGCCGTCTTCTTCGTGTCTTCTTCTTGTTCTTTTTTCTTCTTCTAATACATCTCAAATTTAACAGAACCCTACAGAAAATCGCATAGGTTTCTGTCGTTTGCGCACTCACTGCCTCTGGGTGGAGGCACCCGAAGTCGAAGCAAGACACATGCCAGAGGGCGTTAATAAAAGAATATCAATCAGTTATCGTCAGAAAGCTGGAAACGTTCTCGGGCTTCCCCGCGAGTCCGTAAAAAAAGCCGACACTGCCGTTACCGAGCATTCGTGCCCAACCACACGATATAGAGCCACTAACCCTTTGTTTTTAAAGCTCGCGCAAGTTTAGCGCTCCAAGAGCTCCGTGCTCGGGAGCCAGACGCCGCCGCGCACGGTGGCGATGATCGTCGCCGAGTCGGCGATGCGCGCGAGCGGATCGCCACTGACGACGACGAAGTCCGCGAGCTTGCCGGCTTCGACGGTCCCGAGCTCGCGACCGAGGCCGAGCGCAATGGCGCCGCCGGCCGAGGCGAGCCTGAGCACTTGATCGTTCGGAATGCCCGCGGACGCCAACAGCGCAAGCTCGGCATGGACGCCGTACCCGTAAGGCACGGCGGGCGCGTCGCTCGTGATCGTGACTCGGCCGCTGCCGCGGAGGATCCGCGCGACCGTATCCTCAAGCGGTGCGATGGCGCGCGGATCGACTGGGTCGCCCTGCATCCACGCGTCGAGCTCGCCGGGGCTGAAGAATGCCGTCAGCGACGCGGACCAGGCGCGATTGGCTCCATAGGCCTGTCTTGGCCAGGGCGACAGTGCCGCGAGGCCCGTGCTGATCGGGGTCTGGGACGCGAGCAACATCGCGAGCGTGTCTTGATAGGTCACGCCGCCCGAGGAGATCCGAAAGGAAGGCAAGGCGGCGCCAGCGGTTGGTTGCAGCAGCTCGCGCAACGGGGCTGGCAGCGCGAGGCCCGGGAGCCCATACGGCAGTTGCTGCGCGTACAAGACATGCCCGAAGCCCGGCGCGGGCTCCGGTCCGCCTTTCAGCGTGAACAATCCCCCCGCGGCGGTATCTGCGGCGCTGCCGGTCGGCGCGATCAAGAGGCGCGGGCCCAACCGTCTTCCGCTCGCCCACGACTCCGCGCGCTCGAATGCATCCGCGAGGTCGTCAGTGACCTCGCGCACGGTCGTAACGCCGTTCAAGAGCCACATCCGCCCGAGACGTTCTCCGCTCGCCGCGGACTGGCGGACGTGCACGTCGACGAGGCCCGGATAGATGGTCGCATCGCGGGCATCGATGACCGTGCTCGGATGAGGCAGCGCACCGCGCGGGACGACGGCCGTGATTCGCTGGCCGTCGACATGAATGTCCATGTGGCGCAGGTAGTCGTTGCGGACGCCGTCGAAGAGCCGTCCCACTTCGACCACGTAGGCCTCCGCGGGCGCGAGCGGCGTCCATTGCGGGGCGACGTCGTCGATGCGGGCCAAAGAGACCGTTGGCGTCGGCGTTGCGGCGCCGACATCGGCCATGAAAGTGAGCTCCTCGCGGGCCGCCGCGGGCGTGTGGCTCGCTTCGAGGTGAATCTCGACCGCACCGTCGGCCACGACGAAGCGGAGCCCGCGCGCACCATAGAGCCCGCGCGCAATCGTCGTGGGGCGATACGGAGTGCTCAAGTCGAGCACCTGCAACGCGGCCTCGCTCCACGGTCCGAATCCGTCGGTCTCAAGATACGCGACATGTGTGCCGCTCGGCGCCATGCTGATCGCAAAGGGCTTCGCGGAGTCGCCGGTTAATTGCCTCACGACGCCGTTATCGAGCGTCATTTGCCATAGGTCCATGACGCCGCCGCGATCGCTGACGAACACGAGCGTTTCGCCGTCTGGCGCGAGCGCCGGGAACGCGTCGAGCGCAGCATCATCGGTGAGGCGACGCACGCTGCGCCGCTCGGCAAGCCACAGGTCGCCGAGTGCCGCGAATGCCGTGAGCGCACCCGCACGCACCGCGGAAGCGCCGAGGATCCCGAGCGCACGGTGCGGCCCCGGGGCGTCGAGCGGTGCCAGGAGCGGCGGCCCTGCGGTCCGGGGCACGCCGACGGCGGCAAACAAGTGCAGCGGCGTACGTGTGGCCGAGCCGATACTGCGGCGCCAGATCTGCCCGTCGGCCGCATAAATGACTTCGCCCGGGGATCGCCACGCGGCGCGCCCTGCAAAGACGTCCTCGGCCAAAGTGAGGTCCTTGACGACGGGCTCGTCAGCGACGACGAGCATCCGCAGCGTGCTCAAGCCCCGCGCATCGATCTCGTCGAACGCGATGACGCGGCCGCCGGGCCGCCAGCTCGGCGCGCTCAGCCGATGCTCGCTCCTGAACAGCTCGGTTCCGCTGCTGTGCCCGTCGTAGCGGCGCAGCGTGCTGATTCCGTGATCGACGTTCACGTACGCGAGCTCGCCCGTATCGGCAACCGCCGGGAAGCCGCTGTGGCCGCTCTCGTTGGTGAGCTGCCGCGAGGCTCCGTCGCCAAGATCGAGTTCCCAGAGCGTGAACCATCCCGTCGGGTTGGCGGCAAAGAGCACCGCGCTCATGTCGGCTGAGAACTCGGGCTCGTGCTCATCGTAGGGAGTCGTCGTCAACGCGCGCCAATCGTTCGTCTCGAGGTCGAAGAGCCATAAGTCCCATTGGCCGTCGAGCCAGCGCTCAACGACGATGCGTTTACCGGCGCGATCGAAACGCGGCTGGCCGACGCCAGAGCCGGCGGGGACGAGTGCCACGGCGCCGCCACCCGTGGCGGGAAGCGTCCAGAGTCCGCCGAGCAAGTCGACGGCGAGGCTCGTGCCGTCGGGCGCGAGCGCGATCGAGATGTTGGTGCCCTGCCGAATGTCGGCGATCTGGCCGATTGCGCCCGTAGGCGCGGCTGCGAGAGCCGCGATGATCAGCGGCCGCGCGCGCGTGCCGAGCATTTCGAGCCGCGGGCGTGCGCGAGCGCGCCGCGTGCTCATGGTTGGAGACGCTGGTATCGCCAAGCTGCGCGCGGCACCGCGCCGTTGAGCGTCGCCGGCAATGAACGCTCGTAACGCACGCGCTCGTGGAGACGATCGGGCCCCTCGACCCAGAGCTCGATCGCCGCAAACCACAAGCGAAAGCCGCCCCAATGCGGAGGTCTCGGTATGCGCTCGCCTTGCGTCAACGACTGTTTCTTCCGTTCGACGCGCGAAACCAGCTCCGCGTATGCCGCAATCGGCTCGCTCTGCGCGCTGACCCAAGCATTGATTTGGCTGCCGACGGGTCGCGTCGCGAAATACGCATCGCTCTCGGCCTCGGGCGAGACGGTCACCGGGCCTTCGAGGCGCAACTGACGCCCCAGACGCTCCCAATAGAGCGCGCCAGCCGCCCAGGGCAGTGCGCCGAGCTCGCGACCTTTGCGCGACCCGCGATGCGTGTAAAAAACGCCAAAGCCCTGTTCGCTGGATAACCCTCTGAGCAAGACCATGCGCACCGATGGCCGGCCTCGGCCGTCCGCGGTCGCAAGCGCCATCGCACCTGGGTTGCGCACGCCTTCCGTATGCTCGGCATCCGTGAGCCACTGCTGCACGAGCGGCAGCGGGTCGTCGGGAAGGGGATCGGACAGGCGCTGCATCTTAACTAGGATGTCGCCGCGCCGAGCGCATCGGCGTGAAAGCGCAAGTGCTCGCTGATGAACGTGCCGACGAAATAATAGCCGTGGTCGTAACCGGCGCGCTCCCGAAACTCGAGCGGCTGCCCCGCTTCGGCACAGGCCGCGCGCAGGTCCTCCGGCCTGAGCTGCTCGAGGTAAGGATCGGCCCCTCCCTGATCGACGAGGAGCCTGTGACGCGATGGCTGCCGGCGAATCACCTCGCAGGCGTCGTATTCGCGCCACGTGGATTCGTCCGCGCCGAGATATGCCGTCAGCGCTTGCCGGCCCCACGCGGATTTGCTCGCCGAGCTGATCGGCGCGAACGCCGAGATCGAACGGTATTCCGCAGCGTTGCGCAGTCCCACTATCAATGCGCCGTGTCCGCCCATCGAATGCCCACTGATCGACTTGCGTTTGGGATCGACGGGTACGTCGGCATTTACCACTGTGACGAGCTCGCGCGCCACGTAGTCGTACATCCGGTAATGGGCGGACCAGGGTTTTTGCGTGGCATTGACATAGAAGCCGGCCCCGGTGCCGACATTCATATAGTCGTTCTCGCCCGGGATGTTGACACCACGGGGGCTCGTATCCGGGACGATCAGCGCAATGCCGAGCTCGGCCGCGTAGCGCTGCGCTCCGGACTTGACGCTGAAGTTCTCCTCGGTGCACGTGAGACCGGAGAGCCAGTAGAGTGCCGGGACACGCGCCTTCTCGGCGCGCGGCGGCAGGAACACGGCGAACTGCATCGTGCATGCGCAGACGTCGGACCGGTGGCGATAGGTGCGTTGCCGGCCCTCGAAGGCACGCGATTCGCTGACCAACTCGACGCTCATGCTCCAACTCTCCTTGCACCGGGGTTGCGACCCGAGTACAACCCGCTTCCACGGAGACTCTTATGACACTCGAACAATTGCGCGATCGTCTGACGCAAGCCGATCGCGAGCTCATCGCGCTCGTTGCCAATCGTCAGCGGATTGTCGCCGAAATCGGCGCCCACAAGATCCGCAACGCCGTCCCGACGCGCGATTATGAGCGCGAGCGAGAGGTGTTGAAAGGTGCGCGCGAGCAGGCCCAGGCGCTCGGTCTCGAGACCGAGCTTGCCGAGGGTGTAATGCAATTGTTGATCCGTGCGTCTCTGACCCATCAGGAGCGCACGCGCGTGGCTGCGCAGACGGGCGGTGCGGGCAAGCGCGTGCTCATCATCGGCGGCGCCGGCAAGATGGGCGCGTGGTTTGGACGCTTCTTGAGCTCGCAAGGCTTCGACGTCGAGATCGCCGACCCCGCACCGTCGCGCGAGGGCCTCAGGAACGTCGGCGACTGGCGCACGAATCCGCTGACTCAGGACATCATCATCGTAGCGACGCCGATCAAGACGACGGCCGACGTGCTCGAGGCGCTCGCCGAACGACGGCCGAAGGGTTTGATCGCCGATATCGGCTCGCTGAAGACACCGCTTAGGAGCGCCTTGACGCGGCTCGTCGCGGCGGGGTGCCGCGTGACGTCGATTCACCCGATGTTTGGGCCCGATACGGAGCTTCTGTCCGGGCGTCACGTCATTTTCGTCGACCTCGGCGTTCCCGGGGCGACGGCAGCGGCGCGCGGTCTCTTCGCCTCGACGATGGCGGAGCTCACGGAGATGTCGCTCGAGGAGCACGACCGCCTCATGGCGTTCGTGCTCGGCCTTTCGCACGCGCTGAATCTCGCGTTCTTCACGGCATTAGCGGGCAGCCATGAGCTCGTTCCACGACTCAAGAAGATGTCGAGCACGACGTTCGACGCCCAGCTCAACGTCGCGAGCCTCGTAGCCAGAGAGAACCCGCATCTATACTTCGAGATCCAGGCGCTCAACGATTACGGCAGCACCTCGCTCGAAGCATTGCGTGCCGCAACGGAACGGATTCAGAAGCTCGTCAAGGAAAGCGACGAGGCCGGGTTCGTCGAGCTCATGGAGGCCGGCCGTCGGTATCTGGAGACGGCGCGCTAACGGGCATGGATTTCATCGACGCAGAAGGGTTTCGCGCCAACGTCGGAATCATCCTCACGGATGGTGGCGGCCTAGTGCTCATTGCCGGGCGGCGCGGCCGCACGGGGTGGCAGTTTCCGCAAGGCGGCGTTCGTCAGGACGAAGCCGTCGAAGCGGCAATGTACCGCGAGCTCGGCGAGGAGATCGGCTTGCTGCCGGAAGACGTCGAGTTCGTCGGCGTCACGCGCGATTGGTTGCGTTATCGGTTGCCCGAGAAATACGTTCAACGGCAGCGATTGCCCCTCTGCATCGGCCAAAAGCAGCGTTGGTTCTTGCTGCATCTCAAGGGGGATCCCGCGAAGGTGCGCTTCGACCGGAGCGCTGAACCGGAGTTCGACCGGCATCGCTGGGTCGACTACTGGCGCCCCGTGAAGGAGGTCATCTATTTCAAACGGCGCGTATACGTGGCGGCCCTCACGGAGCTCGGCCCGTTGGCTTTCCCGGAGTCCGGCCCGCCGCCGCAACCGGCTTGGTGGCCGCGGGGCTGGCAAGCAGGGCCATGAGAGCTCCGGTCGCTCTGGGGCGTGAACTCGATCTTGGTCGCCGTCCCGCAGTGCTGGCAGAATTGCGCTTATGACCGCCTATCGGCGCACACACGCGATCCTTGCCAGCGTCGTCGGCGCGGCGCTGCTCGCCGCGGCGCTCTACTTGAGCTTCGAGCTCGGGCGCTATCGGGCCGGATACGCGATTCTCGATGCGCAACGTGAGGTCCGAGCACTCGAGGAGCTCGTGGCCGCGCGTGACGGCACAATCGAAGACTTGCAGCGCCAAGAGGCGATATTCGAGACGACGGAGGACATCGACCGCGAAACGTACGCGCGCATCGAAACAACGCTCGACGAGCTGCAGGCCAAGATCCAAGCTCAAGAAGAAGAGCTCGCGTTCTATCGCGGCATCGT
>DATBLZ010000003.1:0-54109 GCA_036555065.1 Gammaproteobacteria bacterium | reverse complement strand
CGTTTGGTGACGGGGATGTAGACCGTGCGGCGACCGTTGACGAGCGCATAGCTCGTGACGATGTCTGAGCCATCGACGACAGTGGCGACGTCGCGCAGAAATACTGTCGGATATGTGTCCGGGCGGATCGGCACGGCCTCGAGGTCGCGTATGTCTTTGACGACCGAGTTTAACGGCACCATCGGATAGCGGCCCGCGACCGACATGTTGCCGGACGGACTGATCAAATTCGCGCGCGTGATGGCAGTGACGATCTCGTCGGGCGCCATGTTATAGGCGCGCAGTCGCTCGAGTTTGAGATTCACGACGATGCTGCGCGCGCTCCCTCCGAAAGGCGGCGGTGCCGAGACGCCCGGCAGCGTCGCGAAAAGCGGCCGAACGAGATTCAGGGCAGCATCTTGCATTTGCGCGACGGACCGCGTCTCGCTCGTGAAGACAAGCGTGCCGACGGGCACGCTGCCGGCGTCGAAACGCATGACGAACGGGGGCACCGTGCCCGGCGGCATGAAAGCCCGCGCGCGGTTGACGTAACCGACGGTCTCGGCCATCGCCTGATTCATGTCGGTGCCCGGGTAGAACTCGAGCTTCATAATCGCCGCGCCCTGAATGGACTTCGATTCGACGTGCTCGATGCCCGTGATATAGAGGAAGTGATACTCGTAGTAGTACGTGAGATACCCTTCCATTTGCGCCGGGTCCATGCCCCCGTACGGCTGCGCAACGTAAATGGTCGGAATACCCAGAGTCGGGAAGATGTCGCGCGGCATCCTCTCGAGCGCGAGTGCGGCGCCTAGCACGACGGCGATGACGAGCACGATGATCGTCAGCGGACGGCGCAGCGCAGGCTGAATGAAGTTCATCGTCGGTGGCCTCGAGTCGGGTCGTTGGACGGCTCGTGGCCCATAGCCTAGCCAACGGAGCTGAAAGCCGTCTGAAAGCACTCGCCCCGGGCCTCGCTTCCGCCCTGTCCGACTTTCAGAGAGTCTTCAGACTCGGACGCTAGAATTCGCGCACGCGAATGAAAACAACGATCTGTGCGCCTCGTGTGAGCGCTCGACCCGCGCAAGCCGCCGCTGCGGCGCTCAGCCTCCTTCTGCTCATGGCAATGTCCTCGGCTCCGCCGGTCGGAGCGCAGGTGACCGATTCCGATCCTCGAGAGCGGGCGCTCTCCGCAACTCAGCCCGGTACCGCGGAGGCTTTCTACGAAGCTGATCTCGCCGCCAAAGTCTCAGGCTTCGTCAGCGAACTAAATGTCGATATCGGCGCGCGGGTCGCGGCCGGCCAGGTTCTCGCGCGAATCGCGGTTCCGGAGCTCATCCAGGCCAGAAATGCTGCGCGCGCCAAGGTCGCGGCCCTCCAGTCGGAACACGAGCGAACCGCGATGCTCGTCGCGCGGAACTCCATGACGCAACGTGCACTCGACGAGGCCAAGGGCCGACTCGATACGGCGGTCGCCGAGCAAGCCGAGATCGAAGCGCAAATGCAGTACGCGGTCATTCAGGCGCCCTTCGCCGGCATCGTGACATCGCGCACGATCGACCCCGGCGACATGGTCTATGAGGCGAGCTCCCCGAAAGGTGGCGATCAGCCTCTTCTGCGCGTCGCAAAAATCGACGTCATCCGCGTCAAGACGTACGTACCGGAGAGGGAGGCGGCCCTCGTCGAAGTCGGCGACGCGGCGACCGTGGTTTTCGACGCGCTGCCGGAGAGAACCTTCTCGAGTCGGGTTGCGCGCATCTCCGGCTCACTCGACCCCGGCACTAGGACGATGCTCGTCGAAATCGACTTGCCGAACGAGGACGGCACCATTCGCCCGGGTTACTACGGTCAGACGCGCATTGAGCTCGGTTCCGCCAGTGCCCCGGCCGTCCGGTGAGCATCTGGACCAGAATTCCGCGCACGTGCGCGGGCGCTCTGCCCTACTTGGCGCTCGCAATCGCGTCGACCGGGCATGCGCAATCCGAGCCCAACGAGAACAGCCTGCGCATCGATCTGCCAGCCGCGCTCCGCCTCGCCGACGAGCGCAATCTCGACGTCGCGATCTATCTTCAGCGTGTCGCCGAGGCATCGGCCGAGGTCGCGCAGGCGCGCACGCTCGCAATTCCTACGCTGCGCCTCGGTAGCAGCTACGTCCGGCATACGGGCAACATCCAAGAAACGAGCGGCCAAGTGGTTGACGTCGACCGCGTCTCGCAATTCACCGGGCTCGAGGCGGGCGTCGCGATCGACATCGCGGATGCGATCTTCGCCCCGTCCGCCGCAAACGAAAACCGCGCGGCGGTCACCGCGGCTTCGACGGCGAACCGGCACGAGGTGCTCGTCGACGTCACGAACACGTATCTGCGGCTGCTGCAGGCGCGCATGGAGGCAGCGATCGTCGAGCGCGCCCTCGCGCGCGCCATCGACCTCGCGACGCTGACGGCGAACTACGCTGAGGCCGGCGAAGGGCTGCTCGCCGACGCGGAGATGGCCGCCGTCCAACCGCTCATATGGGAGCAACGGCGCGCGATCTCCGCCGAGCGCATCGAGACGGCCAACGCCGCGCTCACGGAGCTGTTGCACCTCGACCCCGGCATGCGCGTCGAACCCGTCGAGACCGCGATACCGGCGCTCGAGATCTTCTCGGGCGACGAGGATGTCGAGACGTTGATCGCACAGGCGCTTGCCGAACGCCCCGAAACCGACCAGTACGACGCGCTCGTGGCCGCCGCTGAGGACGAGCTCAGCGCGCAGCGCTACGGTCTCTTCATACCGGGCATCGCACTGAATTACGGGACTGGCGACTTCGGTGGAGCCCCGGGCTCCTCGGTCGAGAACACCGCTGGCCGCAATGATCTCATGCTGACGCTCTACTGGCAGTTCGACAATTTCGGCCTCGGTCACCGCGCGCGCACCCATGTCAAGGCCGCACAACTGCAACGCATCGGGCTCGAGCGCGAGAAGCTCCACGCCAGCATCGCCGCTGAGGTCCGCGAGACGCACGCCCGCGTGCGCAGCCTCAAGCGCCAACTACAGTTCACTGCGCCCGCCGCGGCGCGTGCCGAGCAGGCTTATGTGTTGCAGCGGGAGCGTATTTACGATCAGTTGGGGCTCCCGCTCGAGGCTATGCAGGCCATGCAAACGCTCGTGGCAGCCGAGCTCGCGCATTTGGACGTGCTTGTCGCCTCCGCTCTGGCGCAAGTGCGCCTGCACACGGCTCTCGGCAATCCCATCGACACCGAATTCCAGTAGACTCCTTACCGACTTGGAGCGCAGGGTTGCGTGCGGACGGAGGCGCAGTACTCCGTATCGAACCCCTTCGGATGAGGAGCAGCGATGTTGAGCCGCATGATTTCGATCTCGGTAGGCTGTGCCCTTGCGACGCTCACACTGGACGCCGTCTTCGCACAGCAATGGACCGTCCCGCGAACACCCTGGGGACACCCCGACCTCGAAGGCCTCTGGACGAACGCGACCCTGACCCCGTTCCAGCGACCGCCCGAGCTCGGCACAAAGGCATTCTATGAGCCCGACGAGGTCGTCGGGGTCGAGCAAGAACGCCGCGCGCAGACGAACGCCGACCGCGAGCTGCCCCCGGGCCAGGTGGGGTCGTACAACGATTTCTTCTTCGAGCGAGGCTCCGGCATCGTGGCCTCGCGGCGCACGTCGCTCGTCATCGACCCGCCCGACGGGCGGATTCCGGCCCTGACGGCCGAGGCGCAACGCAAGGTCGATGCGCGCACCGAATACGCGGCACTGCACCCGGCCGACAGCGCCGCCGACCGCTGGCTCACGGAGCGTTGCATCCTCTTCGGCGGCGCGGTGCCGATGTTTCCCGAGCCCTATAACAACAATTACAAGATCGTGCAGACACCGGACAACGTGACGATTCTCGTCGAGCTCAACCATGAGACGCGCGTAATCCCTTTGGACGGCCGGCCGCCGTTGCCCGCAGAAATGCAGCAGTGGATAGGCGACTCGCGCGGGCGCTGGGAAGGCGACACGCTCGTCGTCGAAACGCGCAATCTCAAATTCAACGAGCAAAGCCGCTTCGGAGTGCAGTACCTGAACGGCATTAGCGACGAGAACTTGCGCGTCGTCGAGCGCTTTACGCCCACAGACGCCGACACCATCGTTTATCAGGCGACGATCGAGGACGCGACCGTATTCACGCAACCGTGGGCCGTCGAGATTCCGCTACGGCGCACGCCGGGGCCGATATACGAGGTGGCCTGTCACGAAGGCAACTACGGACTGGCGAATATTCTCTCCGGGCACCGCGCCGAGGAGCGTGCTGCCGCCGGGGTCGGCGGCGGTCGATAATCACGCGTTAAAACGCCGTCCTTCCGCGGGAACGGCCCAGGACCATAGGTCTACCTCTTATTTGGTGCGCGCAATCACAGCATTTCGCCCCGCGGAGACTTAACCTTTTGCAATGGCCACGAACGCACGGAAAGTGGGCCCGGAGGCCGAGTTCGACGGCGACCAATGCGTCGTCTTGCCCGCGGGCTACCTCAAGTCCGCCGGCGCCGTTTCGGAGATATACGACGAAGAGCTCGCCAAGGTCGCCGTAAACTTCGAGGTCGACAATTGGACGCGCCCGCGCTTCTTTCGGGGCACGTTCATCGCCGCGCTCGTCTGGGCGATACCGTCCCTTTGGAGCGTGTGCCTCTAGTCACTGGGGCTGTCGGTCTCGACGCCCGCGTAGAACACCCAGACGTTCTCCTCTCCCGTCAGGAGCTCGACGTACTTCGGGTGAACAAAGAGCGATTCACGCCCGGATGTAACCTCGCGCAGCACGCCGATCTCGGCAAGCTGCTTGAGATAGACCGAAGCCGTCTGCCGCTTCGCGAGACCCGCGTCGACGACGTTGGCAATGCGGCAGTACGGCTGCTTGAACAGGAGCTCGACGAGCTCCCACGTATAGATTTTCGGCAGCTTGCGCTGAATGAACTGGCCCGTATGGCGCATGAGCTCGCGGATCGCCTTGATCTTGTCGGTCGTCCACAAGCACGTATCCTCGATGCCATTGAGCATGTAGAGGATCCAAGGCTCCCAGCGTTGTTTCGTCGTTACGTCGAGAAGCAGGCGATAGTAGTCGGCCTTGTGCTGAATGATGTACCGACTCAAGTAGAGGATCGGGCTGTCCAGCAACCCATGCTGAACGAGGCATAGGATGTTGAGGATCCGGCCCGTGCGGCCATTGCCGTCGGTGAACGGATGGATGGCCTCGAATTGGTAATGCTGAACGGCGACGCGGATCAACGGGTCGAGCTCGTTTTTCGCGCCCAGGAATTCCTCCCAGTTCTCCAGCTTCTCGCGGATCAGCGCCTGCCCCTGCGGGGGCGTGTAGATCACGGCCCCGCTAGCCATGTTCTTGAGCGTGGTGCCGGGCTTGTCGCGAAGGTCGAGCTTCTCGTCCTTGATCGTCCGGCAAACATCGATGGCCGTCTTGATCGTGAGCTTGCCGTCGCGCACGCTGCGCGCGCCTTCGAACAGCGCGCGCCGATAGCGCAGCGCTTCCTTGGTCGCAGCGTCGGCCTTCTGCTCCGGGAGATCGACGAACTCGAGGAGCCTGTCGGTCGTCGTCACGATGTTCTCTATCTCGGAGCTCGCCTGCGCTTCCAGCAGCGGCAACGCGTTGACGAGCACGGCCGCGTTCGGGATGAGCTCGGTCGCTTGCTTGAGCTCGGCGAGCGCGACGCGCGCATTGATGCATTTCTTCAAGATCGCCCCCGTTTCCAAAGCGTCGGCAGGCGGCGGCAAAGGCGCGAGATCGTTATGCGGAACGGCCGGATCGAATGCCATATGTACGAACTCTCCCACTTTTTCGACCTATCCGCCCGACCTGTCGATTCCGTCGACGGATACCCAAGATATGTCGAAAATATCGTAAAAAATCGACATATTGCTCGAATCTGTCGATCGAATCGACAGGACCCCGCGATATGTCGAAAAACGTATAAAGTTTCGACGTATCGAGTGTAGAGCGCTCGGACCCGTCCTGCTGTGCACTGGCTCCCAGAAATCGCTTGCCTTAAATTAATTAAACGCTTAATTTATCGGCCGTGAGCACGAGCCTTTCGCGACCCAAAGAACCGCGCCGCTCGAGCCCGCCCAAACGACGTGGCCCGGGGCGCCCAACGGCAGCGGCGCCCGGTCGGCGCGAACGACTCCTCGAGGCTGCGTTGGCGCTCTACTCGCAAGTAGGAATCGGCGCCGCAAGCCTGCGGGACATCGCCGCGCGCGCGCATGTGACGCCGGCGATGGTCCACTACTACTTCGGCAGCAAGGACGAGCTGCGCGATGCGGTCGTCGAGGAACGGCTGATGCCGCTCATCGGCGCGCTCGGCGGCGGCCTCGAGGCCGCCGGCTCCGACCCCCGCGAGCTCATCACGACTTTCGTCGGCGGCATGTACGCCGCCGTCGCGCGTTTCCCGTGGCTGCCATCGCTGTGGGTCCGCGAGGTCCTTTGCGAGAACGGCGCGCTACGCGACGTCCTCGTCACGCGCATCGCTCCGCAGCTACCGCAGCTCCTCGCCGCGCGGCTCGCGGAGGCTCAGAAGCATGGCGCATTGCCGGCCGATTTGGACCCGCGTCTGCTCATCGTCTCGCTCATGGGGTTGACACTTCTGCCCTTCGCCGCCGCGCCGATCTGGCGCCGGGTCTTTGTGGCCGGAGATGTCGACGCCGACAAGTTGCTGAGCCACACGCTCGCGTTGCTCGACCACGGAATCGGAGGCCACCGTGCGAAATAGGCTTGCTGTCGCCGTCGTGGTCGCGGGCTTCGTCTCGGCCTGCGCCGAGGATCGAGCACCGACCATCGTCGGCTCGCTCGAGTGGGACCGAATCGCCGTGCTCGCGGAGCTGCGCGAGCCGGTGCTGCGGTGGGCCGTCGCCGAAGGCGACCGTGTCGCCGCCGGCGACGTGCTGCTCGAGCTCGACGCGAGCCGTCAGGACGCACGCATCGCAGAATTGCGCGGCAGTCTCACGCAGGCCGAGGCCAGGCTCGCAGAGCTCACGCACGGCGCACGGGTCGAGACGATCGATGCGGCGCGCGCGACGCTCGCTCGCGCCCGGTCGGCGCAAGCCGACGCCGAGATCGGCTACACGCGCGCGGCGGAGCTGTTGCAACGCGGGCTCACTTCCCAAGCCGTGTACGATCAGTCCCTCGCAATGCGCGACGTACGCCGCGCGGAGACGTCGGCCGCGGAGGCAGAGCTCACGGAGCTGACCTCCGGCACGCGTCCCGAGCAGATCGATCAGGGCGCCGCGGCCGTCGAGGCCGCCAAAGCGGCGTTGCACGAGGCCGAGCTCACGCGCAACCGTCTCGTGGTGCGCGCACCGCGCGCCGGCATCGTCGATGCCTTGCCGTTTCATCCCGGCGACCAGCCGCCCGTCGGCGCCGAGGTCGTGAGCATGCTCGTCGGCGACGCGCCCTACGCACGCGTCTTCGTGCCGGCGCCGCACCGCGCGAGCGTCAAGCCCGGCGACGTGCTCGAAGTACGCGTCGAAGGCGTGGAAACCCCATTCCGCGGCACGGTCCGCAGCATCCGCAACGAGCCGAGCTTCACGCCCTACTATGCGCTCGCCGGCGACGACGCGAGCCGGCTCGTCTACCAGGCCGAGGTCGTGCTCGAGGCCAAAGCGGCGAACCTGCCCGCGGGCCTGCCCTTGACCGCGACGCTCGAGAGCGATGGCGACGAGTGACGCCGCGCCCGCGATTCGCGCGCAGGCGCTCAAGAAGCAGTTCGGCGCCGTCGTCGCCGTCGACGGGCTCGACCTCAGTGTCCGCCGCGGCGAGGTCTACGGGTTTCTAGGCCCGAACGGCTCCGGAAAGTCGACGACGATCCGCATGCTCTGCGGCCTCTTGCTGCCGAGCGGCGGCGAGATCGACGTGCTCGGCTACCGCATCCCCAAGGAGGCCGAGGCGCTCAAGCGACGTATCGGCTACATGACGCAGAGGTTCGCGCTGTACGAAGACCTCACCGTCGCCGAAAACTTGAGCTTTCTTGCCGCCGTCCACGAGCTGTCGCGCGCGGTGGCGAAAGCGCGAATCGATGAGGCGCTCGAGCGCTATTGGCTCGGCAACCTGCGCAACCAGCTCGCAGGCGCGATGAGCGGCGGGGAGAAGCAACGCCTCGCGCTCGCGGGAACGCTGCTCCACCGACCGGATCTGCTCTTTCTCGACGAGCCGACGAGCGCCGTCGATCCGCAGTCGCGGCGCGAGTTCTGGGATTCGCTGTTCGAGCTCGCCGACGGCGGCACGACGCTGCTCGTCTCGACGCACTACATGGACGAGGCCGAGCGCTGCACGCGCCTCGCGATTCTCGATCATGGTCGCATCGTCGCGGACGGGTCGCCGCAGGATCTCATTGCTGCGCTGCCCGGACGGACGCTGCTCGTCAACGGCCCGCGCCCGCGCGAAGCCCAGCGCGTGCTCGTCGACGCCGAGGGTGTCATCGCGCTCGCACAAATTGGCGCGTCGTTGCGTGTCCTCGGCAGTGCGCACGCGGATCTCGAGGCGACGCTTGCAGCCAAGCTCGCAAGTGCGCGCGTCGACGCCGAGGTACGTGCCACAGCGCCGAATCTCGAGGACGTATTTGTCGCCGCGACGCGTAAACAGCTCAGGCCGAGGCCGCCCGCATGAACCTCCGCCGCCTGGGATCGATCGTGCTCAAGGAGCTACGCCAACTACGCCGCGATCGGCTCACGTCCGCGATGATCGTGGGCATTCCGTCGATGCAGCTCGTGCTCTTCGGGTACGCGATCAACATGGATGTCCGGCACCTCGACGGGGCCGTGCTCGACGAAGCGGCCACAGCGCGTTCGCGCGAGCTGATACAACAAATCGTCGCGACCGAGGTCATCGATGTCGACTACGTCGCCTCGTCGGCGCAAGAAGTCGATGCGCTCCTGCGCGCGGGGCGAATCAGCGCAGCGCTCGTCGTGCCGCCCGATTTCGAGTCACGTATGGAGAATCGTGAGCGACCCGCGCTCCAGATCATCGTCGACGGCTCTGACCAGGTGATCCAACAGGCGGCGCGGCAGCTTGCCTCCTTCCCTGTGTACGATGCGATCGGCTGGACGCAGCGCACGGCGCCGATCGAGGTCGTGAATTTCTACAATCCCGAGCGGCGCGCGCCCGTGAACACGGTTCCTGGGCTCATCGGTGTGATCCTAACGATGACGATGGTGATCTTCACGGCGCTGGCGCTTGTGCGTGAGCGCGAGCGCGGCAATCTCGAGATGCTCATCGCCACACCCGTATCACCGTGGGAGCTGACCATCGGCAAAGTGCTGCCGTTCGTCGCGATCGGGTTGGTCCAAGTCACCATCGTGCTCCTGCTCGGCGAGCTCTTATTCAACGTGCCGATCCGCGGCTCGCTCCTGGACCTCTACCTCGCGGCGCTCGCATTCATCGTCGCGACGCTGTCGCTCGGTATCTTGATCTCCACGCTCGCGAAGAGCCAATTCCAGGCAATGCAAATGGGCTTCTTCTCGTTGCTCCCGCAGATCCTGCTCTCGGGCTTCATGTTTCCGTATGCCGGCATGCCCGTTGCGGCCCAGTGGCTTGCCGAGATTTTGCCCCTGACGCATTTCTTGCGACTCGTGCGCGGCATCATGCTGCGCGGCGCTGGCCTCGCGGAGCTTTGGCCGCCGCTCACCGCGCTCGGCGTGTTCATCGTCGTCGCGCTGACGCTCGCGGTTGCTCGCGTCCACAAGCGCTTGGACTGACACCCGCGCGAAGCGGCTCGGTGTCATCGCTCGCGCGTCGCCTGTATGCTGTTGGCGTGTTGATCCGAGGAGTCGCCGATGCGCGTTGAGAGTGCGATGAGTGTCGTTGCCGCCTCGCTGTGGCTCGCTGCGGGCGCAAGCCCGGTCTGCGCGCAGACGCCCTATTCCCCGCCGCGCACGCCGTGGGGCGATCCCGACCTACAAGGCAAATGGCCTGCGACGGCGATGGTCGGCGTGCCGTTGCAGCGCGACCAAGCCCTTGGAACGCGCAATGAGCTTACCGACGAGGAGTTCGCCGAGCGCGTCGCGCGCGCCGAGCAGCAACGCGACGCCGACAATGCCGATTTCGAGCTCGAGAACGCGGCCGCTACTCCTGGCGGCACGGTCGGCGGCGCGGTGTCGCCGCCCCCGCACTGGCTCGAGCGCGGCGAGCCCCAGCGCCAGGCATCGCTGATCGTCGACCCACCCGACGGCCGGATGCCGCCGCAGACCGAAGAAGCGCAGGCGCGTGCAGCGGAACTCCGCGCGTCGCGCGAGGGCCGCGGGCCGGCGGACTCGTATACCGACCGCAGTCTCTACGACCGCTGCATCACGCGCGGCATCGCAGGTTCCGTGTTACCCGTGATCTACAACAACGGCAATGTCATCGTCCAGGCGCCGGGCTATGTCGCCTTCGTCAACGAGATGATCCACGAGACGCGCGTCATCCCGCTCGACGGCCGGCCTCATTTGCAATCGGACATCAAGCTCTGGATGGGCGACTCGCGCGGCCGCTTCGAAGGCACGACGCTCGTCGTCGAGACGACGAACCTCACGGACCGCACCGGCATCGGCCTGAACGGCGGTGGCGGACGCCACAGCGACGCGCTCGAGGTCACCGAGCGCTTTACCCGCATCGACGACGACACGATCAGCTACTCGATGACGATCGACGATCCGCAGACCTGGACGCAGCCGTGGACGGTGCAGTTTCCGCTCGAGCGCGACGACGAGTACGGCATGTACGAGTACGCGTGCCACGAAGGCAACTACGCGATGTTCAACATCCTGAGCGGTGCACGCGCCGACGAGCGCGCCGCTTCCCGGGAATGAGGGCCAACCGCGCACGGACCGGTGGGCGAGTAACGGTGAGCGGCCGGTCATGAGCGGATTGCTGCGAAGATTTCGACGGCGCAAACGCTACGATTTTGCGCCGCCGCGCGCCGCAGCGGTTCCCGAGGCCACACAGGTCAAGGCTACGATTGCCCGCCTCCGGAGGCCGGCCTCGGACGATCCGCTCTATGCGCACTTTCAGCGCAACGATCGACACAATCTCCACAAGTGGCACCACTACTTCGAAATTTACAACCGCTTCTTAGCGCGATTGCGGGATCGTTCGCACCTGCGGCTCCTCGAGATCGGTGTCTTCCGCGGCGGGTCGCTCGACCTCTGGCGAGGGTATTTTCATCGCGACGCAACGATCGTCGGCATCGACATCGACCCTTCCTGCAAGGCGTTCGGTCATCCAGAGCGCAATATTTGGGTCGAGGTCGGCGACCAAAGCGATGCCGGGTTTCTGAAGGGCGTTGCCGCTAAGTACGGCCCGTTCGACGTGATCATCGACGACGGCGGGCACATGACCTCCCAACAGATCGCGAGTTTCAGCGCGCTGTACCCGGAAGCGCTGACGGACGACGGCGTCTATCTCGTCGAGGATCTGCACACGAACTATTGGCGCGGTTTCCGCGACACGAAGCGCTCCTTCGTCGATCTCGCCAAGAGTCTCGTCGATCGCTTGCACGAGCCATATTTCGGGCACGAGAGTGAGCTCTTCTTTCGCGCCGGAGACGAAAAGCAATTGGCTACCTTGGAGGTCACGCGTTTCTGCGCGGACACGCTCGCCGTATCGTTCTTCGATTCCGTGATCGTGTTCGAGAAACGGCGTCGCAGCCTACCGCTATCGGAGATTCGTTGAGCTCGCCGTGCCACGTGCCGGGCCGGCCAACGGTGCGATGCGCGATCCGCTAGTCCACATTCTCGTACTGAACTTCAACTGTCTCGAGAAGATCTCGGCTTGCGTCGCGAGCCTCGAGAAGCTGACATATCCGAACTTCCGGATTCTCTTGCTCGACAATGGCTCCGTCGACGGCTCGGACCGGGAGCTCCCGCGGCGGTTTCCTGCACATGAGCTCGTCTTGAACGGCCGCAATCTAGGCTACGCCGCGGGCATCAACGTGGGCGCGCGGTTGGCCTTGGAGCGAGGTGCGGACCTGATATGGATGCTGAACCCCGACACGCTCGTCGAACCCGGGGCCTTGAGCGCGCTGGTCGAGGTCCACGCTTCGTTGCGGAAGCCCGGCTTGATCGGCTCGTTGATTCTGAACGACGACAGCGACCGGATCTATTTCTATAAAGGCGTCATCACCGCGGAGGGCAAGGTGCGCCACGCGCACGCCGGCGAATCCCAGTCGCAGATTCCCGAGCTCGCGCGCGCTGCCGTCGGCGAGACGGACTTCGTGAACGGCGCCTCGACGCTGTTCTCGAGGCAGGTTGCCGAAGAGGTTGGTTTGATGCCTGAAGACTATTTTCTGTATTACGAGGACGTCGATTGGAGCTTGCGGGTAGCGGCACAAGGCTTCGCGAATCGCGTCGCGTATCGTTCGCTCGTCCACCACATGCGGACGGGGGGGCCGCCCGTGAATTACGTGGGCGTCTATTACACGCGGCGCAATGAATTTTTTTTCCGCCAGCGGCACGGTTTCCCGGTGAGCCGGAACGTCACGCTTGGCCGCTTGCGGATCCGCATGGCGAAGCACGCGGTACGGATGCTGCTCGGCCGCCGCACCGATCACCACCAGAACATGTATTACGTGATCGGGCGGGTCGCCCGAGCGATCAAAGAAGGTCGTATGGGCTACGAGCCGCTACAACTACCGCGTCCCCCGGAGTAGCGGCAGCGATAAGCGGCGGCGGTCGATAGTCAATCGAGGCCGACGATCTCCCTTGCATTCCCGGTGAGCTCGAGGATGTGCAGCCCTGTGGATGCGCGGTCGACGGCGTAAATGTAGCCGCGGTCGTCGATGTTGACGTTGTTCGTTTGAATGGCTCGGTCGCACTGCTCGACGGAATCGATCTCGATACAGGACTCCGTCGTGTGCGCGGTCACCTCGGGGATGTAGTGCGCGACCTCGCGCGGCGCAAACGGATCGCGGATGTCGACGGCACGTATTCCGGCATTGAAGTAGGCAAGCACTACGAGTGTTTTATCGAACGCCGGGTGAAAGGCGTCCTGAAACGAGTGTGGCCCGAAGCGTCCACCACGGTGGCAAAAATCGCCCGGTTCCTCGGGCACTTGGAACGACGAGATCGGGAACGGGTGTGCCTCGTCGGTGATATCGAGAATGAACAGGACATCACGGTTCTCCTGGCAGCGAAACGTCTCCGCTTCGGAAACGAGCAACAGAAGGTCGCGGATGCGCGCATCGCGGTTGTCGGAATAATCGGCAATCTCGAAATCGTAGATCGGCTTTGCCGTATGCGCGCCCCAATAGTGCGGCAAATCGAGCCGCGCGATTTCCGGATACTTCAGGGACTCCGGCCGCGGGGCGAGTGGATCGGCGGCCGCAGGATCGCCGTTCAAGAGCTTCTCGCGGTCGAGAATCTGGAGCACGCCCTCCTCGCCGCTGTTGTAGCCCAAGTAAACGCGGTTGCCGACGACGAAAGGTTGGTGCAGGCCCGCGACTTGCGGCGCCGGGTATTCGCCGTCGGCGCCCGGCTCGTAGCCTTCGAGACCGAAATCGCGGATGTGGCGCGGCTCAGCGGGATTGCCGGCATCGAATACTTGCAGCACGCGCGTCACGCGCCACCGGTCCGCGGTGCCGTTGATGTACGCGATTCCGGATTCGCAGTCCCATTGAAACTTGTGCGTCTCGCGGTCACCGCGGTCCGATTCCGGCCGCGACGAGCGGCCCATCGTCGCGACGGTCGTCAGGAAACTTGGCTTCGCGGGATCCGTGACGTCGAGAATCTCGAAGCTCACGAGACCGTTCGAGCGCATTGCGTAGACCGCATCGCGGTTTGCCCTCGGCAGCGTGCGGCCGTCGCAGACTTGCACGTGCTGCGTGCCGCTCGCCTCGTCCCCCGTCGGCGGCACGTGAGCCAGGTAGATCGGAGCCGCGGGATCGGTGACATCGAGGATCGACAAGCCGTTGCGCTCGACCCGACCCGTCGCCGCGTTCAGCGCCTCCCCTGCGTGGTGGCCGACGAACAGGATCCACCGGTCCCCGTACCGATGGACGACCGGCTGATACGCCGAGCGTGCTTGCAGGTCATCGTGGCCGACGAGCCGCAGGTCGACGGCCGAAGGCGTTTCGCCAGCGGCCGGCGGCGGCGGCGCCGTACAACCCGTGGCCAGAAGCAATGTAAAATAGCATGAAAATCGCATATGTGATTGATATACCATGTTTTTACTTGCCGGATGTGCGCGCGACGTCCGTACTTTGGATTATTAGGCATCGGGGCAGGAACGTTGTACAGTGCGAGACTTGCACCCAACCCTGGCTCGCGGCACGATGGCGGCCCGGCCATCACACGAGCACAACCATGAACAAGCTGATATTCGGTCTTTTGGGCTCCACGGTTATCGCTTTGCCGGCGTTGGCGGCGCTCGAAGCAGGCGATGCGGCCCCGACCTTCCAAGCCAAGGCTTCTCTCGCGGGCAAAGAGTTCGATTTCTCGCTGACCGAGGCGCTCGCGAAGGGCCCGGTCGTCGTCTATTTCTATCCGTCGGCGTACACGCAGGGCTGCAACATCCAGGCGCACGAGTTCGCGACCAACATGGAGGCGTTCACGGCCGCGGGCGCGAGCGTCATCGGCGTGTCGCTCGACAGCATCGAGCGGCTCAACGATTTCTCGGCGGATCCCGAGTACTGCGCAGGCAAGCTGCCCGTTGCGTCGGACCACGACGGCTCGATCGCCAAATCGTACGAGCTCATGGTCCGCGAGGCCCCCGCCGGCGGATTCCCCGACACGCGCGGCGTCACGATCGACCATGGTTTCGCCGAACGCACGACGTTCGTCGTGACCTCGGATGGGAAGATCGCCCAGGTCATCGGCGGCGTTTCCCCGCTCGAGAACGTCCAGAAGTCCCTCGAGGCCGTCCAGAGCCTCAAGTAACAACTCCGCGGAGCACGACGTCGAGCGTCGTGCTCCGCGCAGTCTTCCCGCCTTAAGTCGGTCGGCGCCGCCTGAGCTTCGCGAGCGCAAGGCGCGCGGCGCGGTTCGGGTCGTTCTCGAGCCTGACCTCGTGCCCGAAGCACATCGATAGCTACGCCGGCGCCGCGCCTTGCGCGTGCTTCGGCCGCGACCGCATGTGGACAAGGTTCGCGCGCCGGTGCTGCTGATTCACGGTCGCGACGACACCGTCGTGCCCATCGCGCAAAGTCAACTGATGCAGCGCGCGCTGGCTGCCGCCGGCAAGAGCGTGCAGCTCGTCGAGCTCGAAGGCGAGGACCACTGGCTCTCGCGCCCGCAGACGCGCCTCGAGACGCTGCAAGCGCTCGACACGTTCCTCACGCAACACCTCGCGAACTGACGCCGTTTCCGTCCGCGTAAATTAACGCGGAGCGGGTCGCTAACCACCCGCGATCGCGCCGACAATGCGAAACGGCTCAATGCCCGAGGCGATCGCAGCCGGTAGCAGCGCATCGGGCGCCGCGTGCGTGACGTCCTCCTTGCACGCGAAGAAACGCACGAGCGCGCGCCGCCGGCGCGTCGCGTGATCGCGGATCGTGCCGCGCAGCATCGGGTAGCGCGCTTCGAGCGCATCGAGGATCGACCCTTGCGTGACCGGGCCGTCGACGACGAGCGTGACCTCGCCGTCGACGCGCGCGAGCGTCCGCAAATGAAACGGCAAAGCCACGCGGATCATTCGAGCGCCTGCACCTCGACAGAGAGCACGGCCGGCAAGTCGCGAACGATTGCCGTCCAACTGTCGCCGCCGTCGGCCGACGCGTACACCTGCCCACCCGTCGTCCCGAAATAGACGCCGCAAGGATCGAGCGAATCGACGGCCATCGAATCGCGAAGCACGTTGACGTAGCAGTCCTTCTGCGGCAGACCCTTCGTCAACGGCTCCCATTCGTTGCCGCCCGCGCGGCTACGATAGACCCGGAGCTTGCCTTCGGGCGGATAGTGCTCGGAGTCGCTCTTGATCGGCACGACGTAGATCGTCTCGGGCTCGTGCGCATGCACGTCGATCGGGAAACCGAAGTCGCTCGGTAGATCGCCGCTGATCTCGCGCCAATTCGCGCCGCCGTCGTCGCTGCGCATGACATCCCAGTGTTTTTGCATGAAAAGCGTCTTCGGCCGCGACGGGTGCATCGCGATGCGATGCACGCAATGCCCAACCTCGGCGGTTGGGTCGGGGATGTACTGCGACTTCAGGCCTTTGTTGATTGGCTGCCACGTCTTGCCCCCGTCGTCGGTGCGAAACGTGCCCGCCGCGGAAATCGCGACGAAAATTCGCTTTGGGTCCTTGCGGTCGAGCAGGATCGTGTGCACGCCCATGCCGCCCGCGCCGGGCTGCCACTTCGGCCCCGTGCCGTGGCCACGCAGACCCGCGAGCTCGTGCCAGCTCTTGCCGCCGTCGGTCGTGCGAAAGAGCGCCGCGTCCTCGACGCCCGCGTACGCCGTGTCGGCATCGTCGAGCGAAGGCTCCAGGTGCCAGACCCGCTTGAACTCCCACGGGTGCTGCGTGCCGTCGTACCACTGGTGCGTCGTCAACGGCTTCCCGGTCTTGGCCGACGTGTCATAGACGAACTTGTTGCTCTCGGCCTTCGGCATGCCCGTCGCGGCATCCACGAGATCGGCGGGCGGCGAGCCCGGGGTTTCCCAGGTTTTGCCGCCGTCGCTCGAGCGCTGGATGATCTGCCCGAACCAGCTGCTCGTCTGTGACACGTAGATGCGATCGGGATCCGCAGGCGACCCCTTCATGTGGTAGATCTCCCAGCCCGCGAAATGGGGCCCATCGACGGACCATTTGGCGCGCTTGGCGTCGGCAGTCAGAATGAAGGCACCCTTACGGGTGCCGACGAGAACTCGTATCGCGGTCACATTGCCCCTCCTTTGTTTTCTAATAGTCGTTTTGTCGGAGCATGAATCGACGCCCGCTCAGTTGCCGACGTACTTCGCGTAGAGGCCGCGGGCGACGTTCGCCTCGTCGGTTCCATGGACAATCGCGCGGCCGTCCGGAAACACGCTCAGCGCATACGGTTTGCCGTTGTCCGTGATGTCGGCGCGCAGCATCAACTCGCTCGCCACGACCTTGCCGTGGGCGCGCAGACGCGCGGCAAGCGCGCCGAGATCGACGGCCCCGGCGTTCTGGCGGTGCGTGAGCTGCACGGCGTTGCGGCCGCAGAGCGCCGTCGCCCCGGAGCCGAGCGCGCCCTCGAGATACTCGAAATAGCCCTGTTTGCAGCACCGACAGTCGCCGCTCTCGTACGCGCCCACGACTTTGAGCTCGACGAGCGAGTTGTTCCAGACGTCGATGTTGAGCATCGTCGGGCAGACGCGATCGAAATTGCCGGTGAGCACTTTGAGCGTTTCGGCGACCTCGAAGCTCGCGACCGTCGCGACGGCCGACGCGAGCACGCCGACGGTGTCACACGTCGGGTTCGTGCCGGGCGGCGGCGGCTCCTCGAAGAGGCACCGCAAGCACGGGGTCGCGCGGCTGCCGCCGGCGAGCGTCTCCCACGGCGCGTCGCCGGCGCGCGTATGCGGCAAGATCGTGTACGCCGCTCCGACCGAGCCGACGGCGCCCCCATAAATGTAGGGGACGCCGTGCTTGACCGCGAAGTCGTTCGCGAGATAGCGCGTTTCGAAGTTATCTACGCCGTCGACGATCACATTCGCGCCCGCGGCGTGTCGCTCGATGTTGCGATGGTTGAGGTCGTCGACGATGGCCCTGACCTCGATCCCTGAGTTGATACGTGCGAGGCGGCGCCGCGCGGCTTCGGCCTTTGGCACGGCATTGGCGGCGTCTTGCTCGTCGAAAAGCACTTGGCGTTGAAGGTTCGTAAGCTCGACGAGATCGCGATCGACGATCACGAGCCGGCCGACGCCGGCGCGCGCAAGCAGGTCCGCAACTACGCTCCCAAGCGCGCCGCAGCCGAGCACGAGCGCCGTCGACGCCAGGAGCCTCCGTTGACCCTCCTCGCCGAAACCCGGCAGGAGCATTTGGCGGTGATAACGGGAGAGATCTGTCGTCATGCGCTCAATTGTAAGACGGTCCGAGGGGAGCGCACCCCTCGTCGGCGGGGCCTGGGCCGCGCGGGCTACCGCGCGGCCCAGGCCCCGTCCATTCGGCCCTGTGCCTAATCGCTCAGCGCCGCATACTCGGCGCGATCGATCCGGGCGTCCCGATTCGTATCGGCCGTCGCGAAGTCGAGCCCTTCGACCGCGGCTGCTTCACTCCGATCGATCCCGCCATCGGCATTCTTATCGACCTCCTCGAAAGACGGAAGCTGGGCAAGTGCCACGCTCGAAACGCCCAGTGCGATGAGAGCAACATACCTGTTCATTGATCGTACCTCCGAGTTCTACTGAGTTTCGTTCGACGTCGGGACCCAACACATCGGGTCCGCCGTCACTCGGGGTTTTGCAAGACGCGTGCCGACCGCGGCTGGCGGTTACCGCGTACCTCGGCGCCGGTTTGTCGCCGAACAGCTACTGCGTCTACCTCGCGGCACCCGCTGCGCTCGCGTCCATCGCGCGGCGGCGCGGAGCACCGCTCTCCAAAATTTGACATGCTGAATGCAAAAGCTGGATTAGTGCCCATGCGGCGCGCGGAGCGCTTCTTATGGCGTGGAGCTTTGGCTACTGCACCGTCTGCGCACCGAATAGGCGCTCGCCGCTCGGTAGGGTCACTGTCGTGACGGCCGCCTTGCGGCTGCCGTCACGCGCTCTCGAGGCCGCAATCGTCACGACCTGCCCTTCCGGCAAGGAGTTCTGGTTCCATCCGTACCGCGTGAGCCGATTCGGACTACCCAACTCGAACGCCCATTCCTCGACCGCTCCGTCGCCGTTGGTGACGTCGAGATAGATCCAAGCGTGCGGATTCATCCACTCGATCCGCTTGACAGTGCCCGTCAGCTCGACGGGCTGATTCGCATCGAACACGGCTGCAAACGAGTGATGCGCCGAGGCTTGCCCCATGCCGAGCATCGCAACCATTGCACCGACCGCCGGAAGAGCTCTTCGTGGCATACCGCTCGTTGCCTTGAATCGACTGCATTCTAGTCCGCGTTGACTGGGCAGTCGAACTCACTTACGTTGCCCGAATGGCCCGGATTCTCGCGTCTGTCCTCGTAAACGTGCTCGTGTCGTGGCCTGTCGCGCCGGCATTGGCCCAATGGCTCAATGCCCCACCCGCAGACGTTCCGCGCACGGCCGACGGCGAAGTCGACCTCGAGGCGCCGCCGCCGCGCCTCGCGAGCGGCCGAGTCGACCTCCAGGGCATCTGGATGCCCGACGACAATCGCTACATTCGGGACCTTGCGGTCGACTTGGGCGATGACCATGTGCCGTACCGGCCCTGGGCGAAGCGGCTGTTCGACGAGCGTAAGGACGGAGCGCACTCGCGCGAGGATCCCGATGCGCATTGCCTGCCACAAGGCGTGCCGAAAATCGATTATGTGTCCTATCCGTGGAAGCTCATCGAGACACCGAATTCGATCGTCATCATCTTCGAGACGTTCACGTTTTGGCGCCAGATCTTCACGGACGGCCGAGACGTCGACGCCAACGCGCGGCCCACGTGGATGGGCTATTCGACAGGTGCGTGGGACGGCGATACGTTCGTCGTCGAAACGACGGGCTTCAACGGTAAGGCCTGGCTCGACCAGCTCGGCAGGCCGACAACCGATCGTCTGCACGTGACGGAGCGATTCACGCGGACGCACTTCGGTCACCTACGAATCGAGGTTACGATCGACGATCCCGGCGCGTACACGGAGCCGTGGTCGGCCACGCAAGTCCTTCACTACCGCGACGGCTGGGAGCCGCTCGAGTTCATCTGCACCGAGAACAACAAGGACGTCGACAACCTACCCGGCGGCGAGCCCGGTCTCACCAATCTCGAGGCGGCCAGGCAGAAAGGCTATCTCGATTAGGGCTTCGCGAACTTGAGCGTGAGCCGATCCGACTCGCCGATATCGAGATACTTCTGCCGATCTTGCCCCTCGGGGACCGCAAGATCCGGCGGCAGAGTCCAGACGCCGTTCGGATGGTCGTGCGTATCGCGCGGATTACTGTTTACGTCCGAACGACCGACGAATTCGAATCCCGCGGCTTCCGCATACTCGATCACGCGCTGCTCGGAAACGTAGCCGCTCGCGGCTTGGGGGTGCTCGGTCGCCGGGTCCGGCCATCGGTGGTCGACGACGCCGAGGATCCCGCCGGGTTTCAACGTGGCAAAGAATGCGCGAAACGCGAGCGGGGCCGTGTTCTCGCCGTAGTTCGGGTCGAACCAGTTGTGAACGTTGCGGAACGTCACGACGAGATCGGCCGAGCCCGGCGGCGCGATCTCGAGCGCGTCGGGAAACGCGAGCGACGTGCGCGTCACGCGATCGTAAATCTCGGGGTTGCGCGAGAATTTCTCGGTAAGCGTCTCCATTTCGGAGCGCTGATAGGGAAACGACGGGTTCGCGCCGTATTCCGCGACATAGAGCTTGCCGTTGTCTCTGAGCACCGGCGCAAGAATCTCGGTGTACCAACCGCCTCCGGGCCAGATCTCGACGACCGTGAGGTTCGGGCGCACGCCGAAGAACTCGAGCGTCTCTTTGGGGTGGCGATACGGGTCGCGGGCCCTGTTGCGCTCGCTGCGATGGCTGCCTCCGATCGCGGCATCGAGCGCGGCGCCCGTCGCTCGCTCGGGCGCCTGGGCATAGAGGATCGTCCAGGCCCAAGCCGTCGTGACGACGGCAATGGCCGCGAGCGTCCGCCGCGCGTGAAACGTGCTTTGTCGGCGCATCTTGTGTCCCTCGGAGGCCTCAGGTGGCATTCATGGCTGCTGGTCGAGCAACCTACCGCGTTTCGCGCGATCGCGCTACGGCGGAAACGGCGCTAAAGTTCGCAGACCAGAAAAACCATCTCGAGGGGAGCAACATGGTCAAACTCGCGGGTCGCGCATTGGTTCTCGGCGGCATGTCTCTCGGCCTTGCAAGTGCGGCCATCGCCTCGGATGCCGACGTCTTACGGGAAGCGAAGGACCGGGCAGAAATCGAGCAACTCATGTGGCGCTACGTCCGGGCGCTCGACTCGTTCGACGCGGAGGCGTATGCGAGCGTTTATACCGAAGACGGCCAGTTCAGCGCCGGCGGAAACGCGACCAAGGGGCGCGAGGCGCTGAGGAATATGGTCACAGGCATCAAGCAGGGGCGCGACGCGCGGGCCGCAGCCGGCGAGACCGTGACCCCGCTGTACCACATGATCGCGAACTCCCGCATCGAGTTTCTGGGTCCCGACGAGGCGCGCTTCCATTCGTATTGGATGACCGTGGCCGGCGCCGCTGGTCAGGAGACTCCCCCGCGCGTCCTCGCTGCCGGCCGCGGCATCGACGAGCTCGTACGCGTGAACGGCGCGTGGCTCATCAAGTCCCGCGACGTCACGCCGCAGAACTGACGACGCTGGTTCGCTCCGGGCCGTGTCGCTTACTGGCCCGACGCGCCCGACTGGCTCGGCGGCCGACGCAGCTTCGGCCCTGTGCCCGGATGGACGACGGGATTCGGCACCGCCGTGCCGACGGCCCATTCGGCGACTTGCTCGTTGTAGATCTTGCGGAGGCTGAAAAGCCATTCGCCGTCGACCTTGACGAGCTCGTCCTCGTAGTGCCCGAAGGAGTTCAGCTGCGCGGTCCGCTCGGGGTTCGCGTTGCCCATGTGGAACCAGTATGCAGTTCCCGTCGCCCGATCGCCGTTGATCGTGAGCACGATGTTCGAAATGTTGTGCCGGCCGGCGGCGGGCCTCAAGCCCGACGTATCCGCGCTGCTTTGCCGGTCGGCATTCGCCCGCAACCCCGCGACCATGTCGCGGATGGCTTGCCGTCCCACGATTTTTCCCGCGCCGTAGTCGAGCACGCCGTCCTCGGCGAACGTCGCCGCGTAAGCATCCGCGTCGCGGAAATCGAGCGCGAACAAATACCGAGCTTGGAGATCCTCGATCTTCGCGCGATCCTCCGCGTAGCTGTCCTCGGCAAACGCCGTCGACGCTGTAAACGCCGCGATACTCAACGCGGCGATTGCGCCGCACGCCACTCCACGCATATCTATTCCCCCTGACGTGTTGTTTTCGAAGCCCCGGAGCCGCACGGCCCCTATAATACGCATCATGGCCACCGGCTGGGCGAAAGACGGCGCCGTACAGGAGCAGATAGACGCGAGCATCGGCGACGCGATCGCGAGCGCACGTAGAAATCTACCGGCCGGCGCGAGCCTCTACCATTGCGAGGAATGCGGCGCCGAGATCCCCGCGGCGCGGCGCGACGCCCTGCCCGGCGTGCGCCGTTGCCTGAGTTGCCAGGCCGAGCACGATAAAGCGGAAGCGGTTCGCAACGTCGGCTACAACCGGCGTGGGAACAAGGACAGCCAGCTCCGCTAGCTCACCTGCGATTGGCCTAATCCGTCAACTCTTGGCGCGCGCCACGCATCGCGCGCCCGTGCCGTCCGCGAGGAAGCCGCTAACTCCCTGATAATCCGCGCGATCCGCGTTTGGCACGACATTAGCAATGCTCGAGAGCAGAGCGAGCTGCTTCAGAGAGATTGGGAGCTAAACGATGAACCTTCTCGGCGCCATTTTGACGATCTTCGCGATCGGGCTCGGTCTCGTGTTTCTCCTCCCCATCGTCGGCGTCGGCCTCGCGCTCTTGCTCATGTTCGGGTGCTTCTTCATCTGGCTCTTGCCGATACTCATCATCGCGTGCTCGGACGAAGTTACAGGGGGCGAAAAAGTCGCCTGGATTCTCGCGATCATCTTTCTTTCCTGGTTCGCGTGGATCTTCTACTTCCTGCTGGCCCCGCTCAAAGCCCCACGACGTCGTTATCGATACTACTGACACCCACTTGTGCAGGTTCGAAACATGAACTCCGAAGCCACTCCCTCTGCAAACCCCATCGACAGTGCGACTGCAAAGCTCATCGCGTGCGTCGTGATTCTGGCGTGCCTCGCCATCGGCCTGGCCGGGTTGATACTCCCGCTCATTCCGGGTCTTCTGTTCATCGGGCTTGCCGCGCTCGTCGCCGCGCGCCATTCTCCGGCGCTCGAGCGCGTGTTCAGGAGCAACGCCACGCTGAGCGGCTATCTCGATAGCACCGCGGGCTTTCTGGATCTGCCGTTCGCGAAGAAGGTTCAGCTCGGGTTGCTGTTGTGTCTCAAGATGCTGATCGACAGCGTTGCTTTCGTGGTCACGCTCGTCGCGAAGCTCGTTCGCAACGTGAGCTCATCGAGCGACCAGCGCTAGGTCGCCTGCGGCGTTCTCGCGCTCGGCCGCCATCTGCCGAACGACCATATCGTGGTATTTGCCGCGCGCCGCCATGAGCGCCTCGTGCGTGCCGCGCTCGACGATGCGCCCGTCCTCGAGCAGCAAGATCATGTCGGCGCGACGGACCGTCGATAAGCGATGCGCTATTACGAACGTCGTGCGCCCCGCGAGAAGCGTCGCCATCGAGGCCTGTATCAGCTGCTCGCTCTCGGTGTCGAGGTTGCTCGTTGCCTCGTCGAGAATCAGGATCTCGGGCTCGGCGAGAATCGCGCGTGCGATTGCGAGGCGCTGCTGCTGGCCGCCCGAAAGTTTGACGCCGCGCTCGCCGATGAAGGTCGCGTACTTTTCTGGCAGGTGGACGATGAACTCGTGGGCGTTCGCGCGCCGCGCCGCGTCCTCGACGTCCGCGTCGCTGGCATCGTGCCTACCGTAAGCAATGTTGTCGCGCACCGAGCCGTCGAACAGAAAAACGTCTTGCTGCACGATCGCGAGCAGATCGCGATACGTGCGTAAGCGGAACTGGCGGATATCCATGCCATTCACGAGGATTCGCCCGCGAGTCGGATCGTGAAAGCGCGCGACCAAATCGGTTACGGTCGTCTTGCCGGCACCGCTGCGGCCGACGAGCGCAACGACGGTGCCGCCCGGCACGACGATGTTGAAATCGCGGACGACCGGTCGGCCCTCGCGATACTCGAACTCGACGTCGCGGAACTCGATCTCGCGCACTGCGGTGGGCGCATCGATCGCGTCGGACCTATCGGGCTTGTCGTCGGGCATCGTGAGCACCTCGAAGACGCGCTCCATCGACGCCAGAGAGCGCTGCAGCTCCGAGAACGAATTCACGATTTGCCACACCGGATTCAACAGGAGCATCGAGTACCACTGAAAGGCCATGATGTCGCCGACCGACGCGCGCCCCTGTAGAAACAAATAACCGCCGTACCAGGCGATCACGACGCTCACGGCGGAGACGACGAAGCCCCATGACGTCCACAGCCCGAGCTCGCGGCGATGTGCGAACAGCTCCTTGCGCACGACACCGTGCCGCCCGCGCACGTAGTCCAGGAGCTCGCGTGCTTCGCGGCGAAACGCGCGCACGACGCGAATTCCCGAGAACGTCTCGCCGACGCGGCCGTCGATGCGCTCGATGTCCTTGCGGATTACGCGATAGATCGGCCGGACGCGCCGCGCGGAAACGAAGCTCATGAGCATCGCGCCCGGGATGACCGCGAGCGCAACGAGCGCGAGCTGCCAATTCAAGGAAATCAGGATCGCGATCGCGATCAAAAGGCGAATCGTGGAGATCGCAGGCGACATGATCGCCATTTGCAGCAACCCGGTCGTCGAGTCGACGTCGCCGGTCAGGCGCGACAGGATGCCGCCCGTTTTCATGTCCCAAAGCTTCGCGAGCGGCAGGTGCAACAACCGATCGAACAGCGCGCGGCGCAGCGTCAACATCACGCGCGTGTTGAGGAGGCGCTGGCGATAGTCCCGCATGACGCCGAGGCCCGCCGAGAGCGCGATGACGCCGAGAAACGCGGCGCCGACGAGATGCAACGACGCCGTCCGCGCTTGCGCGTCGAGCGTATCGTTGAGCAGCACGCGATCGACGATGAACCGCATGAACAAGGGCTCGATCATCTGCAGGCCTGCGGCGATGAGCGCGAGCACGAAAAGAAAGGCTACCGAGAACCGGTGCGGCCGCAGCCAGCGCAGGTAGTCGCGCATGTACTCGCGTCGCCGCCCGCCGAAGGTTGGGCGCGGACCCGCCGGCGCGCCACTTGGCACGTCGTCCGGGTCCTCGAGCCGCCGCTTCTTGTAGCGTTCTCGAAAGGCTCGGTAATTCTCGCGCGACGAACGGTTGGTCGTCATTCGGCGCTTGGGGGCTATGCAGAGCCGTTCATAGGCACGCGCAGCAGGCTGCTTTCATTGTTGATACCCCGGCTTGCAGTTGAAGGGCTCGGGATCCCAGCGGCTGCGGACGAAGGGCTCTGTGAACGTGGAGGGCCCTTCGAAGAACTCCGGATCGTCGATCGTAAAAGTGATCTCGAGCTCGCCTTCCGCGTTCACCTCGAGCCGCTCCGTGAGCTTCAAGTTCTGCGTGTGCAAAACGGCGCGCCGCGGTTCGATGGCCCCCGCGATGAAGTGATCGGTCGTGACAACCAGCGCATTGCCTTCGAATCGACCCGTCGAGTACCCCATGGACGTACGCGGCGTATCCGCGGGTACGACACCGTTCAGATGCACGATGCGCTGGCTGTCGAGATAGCGATGGTTGATGACGACGCGATCAGGCTCGCGCTTGATCTCGAACGGTTCGTTGACGTTGATCCAGAACCGCACGGGGCTCCCCGGCTCGCAACGGATTGCGGGATCGTCCGCGATGGGATCGAACGCGGCGCTCGCTTGCTTGCCCGCTTCCGTCGCGACGCCGAAGGAACGCGGCGCGCGGAAGTCCTTGATCGTCCAAACGCCGACGATCGATTGCCGATCGGCAGGAATCTCGGCCGCCGAGGCCCGGGTCGGGGCGAAGAGCGCCGCATCCTCGAGCCTGCTGCCGTCGGCAAGGTACGCGACGCGAAACGCGCAGCCCGTCGCGTTGTGCCGGGCCGCAACGCCGTCGATCGTGATCGGCGCACCCGGAGTAAACGACTCGGCTTTCACGCCATTGCGCGCGAGCACCGTTCGCGACGGCATTTCGCAGCTCCAAGTCTGCTTGTCGCCATTCGCGTCGAGGATATCGATGTGTAGAAACGCGTGGGGATTGATGAAGTCGAAGCTCGCGATGACGCCTTCGAGGTGCACGGGCTTAGTCTCGTCATAGTGCGGCGCGCGCCCGTGATGCGCAAAGCACGGCGAGCTCACGAGGACAACGAGCAATGCGGTCCTAGAACCCTGCACCATGCCCCCTTCGCGCAGTCAGCGGATGGTCACCGCCGTGCCGCTGACGGCGACCATCAACATCGATCCTGCGCCCACGGTCTCGTAGTCGATATCGATGCCGACGATCGCGTTCGCACCAAGTCCCCGAGCTTGCTCGCCCATCTCCTCGAATGCAATCTCGCGTGCCTTGGTCAGCTCCTTCTCATAGGCTGCCGAGCGGCCGCCCACGATGTCGCGAATCCCGGCGAAGAAATCCTTGAAGATGTTGGCGCCGAGTATCGCCTCTCCGGTCACGACGCCGTGGTACTCGCGGATGGCCTTACCTTCGATCGTCGGTGTCGTGGAAAGAATCATCGGTGCTCCCCTAAGGGCATTATCCTGGCGATCATTCTAGTCGTTGAGCGATTACGCCGTGGTTGCGTTGCATCGCTGCATTGACCAGAATTTGTCGCGGTTCTCAAGCCGACGGGTCGCGGGATGAGTCGCAATGTTCGTCTTGGTCTATCTGCGAGCGTCATCGTCGTCGCGACGCTCGCGGGCCCCGTGGTGCACGCACAGGACGCTGCATTGGTCGGGCCTGGATCGGGAAGCTTCTCGATGCAAGGAGGCCCCGGCCACGAGGATGCGACGATCACCGTTTCCTACCATAGGCCGCGGAGCTTCGATGAATCGTCGCCGATCCTCATCGTCATTTCGGGGACCGGGCGAGACGGCGACGAGTACCGCGATTCGTGGATAGCGGCGTCGGAGAAACACGGTGTCTTGGTTTTGGCGCCGGCCTATCCGGAAGACGAGTACGACGAAGCCGCGTACCAGCTGGCCGGTCTCGTCGAAAACCTGGAGCTCAGGAATCTGAACCTAGACGATCCTTCGGTTTATCGACTGGCGGATGAGGACATCGTCTTCGACGTCAACGACGACCCCAGGGAATGGCTGTTCCACGATTTCGACAGGCTGTTCGATATGGTCGTAAAGGACGTCGGATCGAGCGAGACGGCATACGATATTTTCGGCCATTCGGCCGGCGGACAAATCCTCCATCGGATGGCGATCTTTTATCCGGATTCGAAGGCGCGCCGGATCGTGGCCGCGAATGCCGCCTTCTACACTTTGCCGCGGATCGACCAGCCCCTGATCTTCGGCGTCGCGGATACGGTTTTGACGCCCGAGGATCTCGAGCGGGCCTTCCAAGTGCCGCTGACGCTGCTCTTGGGAGAGCTCGACAACGCCAACGAAAGGCGCGGTACGACGTTGAGCACCCCGAAGGCCGATGAGCAAGGAATCGGCCGGCTCGCCCGGGGCCAATACTTCTATAGTGAAAGCCAGAAGATCGCCGCGGCGCTCAATGCCGAGTTTCGCTGGACCGTCGAAGTCGTGCCGGGCGTCGGACATGACTTTCGGAGAATGGCCGAGGCCGCGGCGCGGGTGCTCTACGAGCCCGACGAGCCGTGAGGCGGCCAATCGCGATCACAAGTTTTTCAGCCCTCCGCGGAGGGATCCTCGAAACTACCTTAAGTTCGTTCAGGTTGGGGCTCGCGGGCCGACTCGGATCGCGTTGCCCGGCACGTCGGTGGCTCACACCTTGCTCTTGCTCGCGATTCTGGCCCCCTCGACGAGCGCCTTGAGCTTCGCCCACGCGATCTGCGGGTGCGAGCGCCCGCCGAAGCCGCAGTCGGCGCCCGCGATCAGGTTCTTGCGCCCCACGCGCTTTGCGAACCGCTGGATGCGCTGTGCGACGAGCTCCGGGTGCTCGACGACGTCCGTCGAATGCGTGACGACGCCGGGGATCAGGATTTTGCCTTCGGGCAGCTTCACGTCGTCCCAGACGACGTACTCGTGCTCGTGCCTGACGTTCGCGGCTTCGATGAGATACGCGTGCGCCTTGACCGAGAGCATGATGTCGACGATGTACTTGAGCTCGATGTCGTGCGCATGCGGGCCGTGCCAGCTTCCCCAGCACAGGTGATAGCGGACCCGCTCCTCGGGGATGTTGCGCAGCGCATGATTTAGGGCTTCGATGCGCACGGCGCAGCGCTTGCGAAACGCCTCGAGCCCCATCGGGATGCCGATGCGGTCCCAGAGCGCGGGCAGCCACGCGTCGTCGACCTGCAGCGTGATCCCCGCGCTCGCGATCGCCTCGTATTCGGCGCGCAGCGCCTCCGCGAACGCGAACAGGTATTCCTCGTCGGTCTTGTAGAATTCGTTGCCGTAGTACACCTCGAGGCTCGCCGGGGCCGTCGACGTCAAGAACACGTTGGTCGTGCCCGCGTACTTCGTGAGCGTCTCGATCTCGCGCTCGACGAGCGCGTGCGCTCGATACGTAATCGGCCCCGTGCAGACGTAATGCGGGCGCTTCGCGCGCATCTGATTGCCGGGTGCATAGAAAAGCGTCCCGCGTTCGGCCGCGTACGCGTAGAACTCCGCGAACTCCTCGCGATCCTTGCCCTCGAGGATCAACGGCTTGGGCGCGGTGCCCTGCTTGTGGCCCGGCCGCGCTCGCTCACTGAACCCGCCGAACCGCCCATCGACGTACGACAGCCAATCGCCGCCCTTCGTGTATTCGCCTTCGTTGATGATGTCGAGACCGACCTCGCGTTGCTTCGCGATGACGCCGCGGACCGCGGCGATGCGTTTCTTGTCGGTGTCGGCGCCCGGCGGCTGCGGGAGCGAGCCGACATGGGTGGTGAGGATTCGCGCCGCGTTCCTGGGCATGGCCCGTCAATGTTACGCCGCCCCGCGTCGACAGCCATCCCTGCCGATATGGCTGGGCACGGGACGAGCCCGCGGCATCTACCTATTGGCGACTCCCCGATCGCGCCGTAGCTTGGCACCCATGAGCGACACCCTCGTAGTTCATTTCTCGCGCACCGGGTACACACGGCGGATCGCCGAAGAGATCGCGCAGGCGGCGGGCGGCGACGTCGAAGGCATTCGTGAGAAACGCCAGCGAACGGGGCTCGCCGGCTACTTCCGCTCGGGGCGCGAGGCGTGGAAACAAACGGCCGTGGAAATCGAGCCTGCGATTCGCGACCCGCGGAACTACCGGCTCGTGATCTTGGGCACGCCCGTCTGGGCCGGCAGACTGTCGTCGCCGGTGCGCGCCTATATCGCGGCGCACAAGCAGGAGCTCCCGCGCATCGCGCTGTTCTGCACGCAAGGCGGCTCGGGAGCGCCGAAGGTGCTGCAGGCAATGGCGGATCTTTGCGGGCAAAAGCCCGTTGCGACCGCCTTCTTCAGCGACGCCGAGATCGACCGCGGCCGCTACGCGGAGAAGCTGCGCGCATTCGCCGCCGCCGTGGCGCCGCCGAAAGCCGCATGACGAGACGCCCTGGCTGGAAGCGCTGGATACTCCTCATCGGGTTGCGATCCGTCCTGTAAACCAGCCGACCTTCTGTGCGTTGATACACGGCATCCGGCGAGTCCCGGCGCTAGAGTGAATTAATCATGTGGTCTCGACGTCGATTCATCGGTGCGGTGACGGCCGCGTCCCTGAGCGCGGTGGCCCGCGCGCAGAGCCGCACTGCCCCGTCCTCGTATACGGCCGCTGCCGCCTATTCAGCCGAGCGGCGCGGAGTGTCGCTGCTCGTCATGCGGGACGGCGAGGTCCTGTTCGAGGACTATCCGGGCGCGGGCGGCGTCGACCAAGCTTGGGAGCTCGCGAGCGGCACCAAGAGCTTCACGGGCATCCTCGCGGCGGCCGCGCAAGCCGACGGGTTGCTCGACGTCAACGCCCCCTGCGCCGCCGTGCTGCCGGAGTGGGCGAGCGATTCGCGTCGGGAAATCACCGTCCGGCATCTCTTGTCGTTGACGTCGGGGCTCGCTGAAGTCGGCGAGATCGCGCGGCCGCCCACGTACGCCGCAGCAATCGAAGCCAAAGTCGAGCACGCGCCGAGCCAGCACTTTCAATACGGGCCGACGCCATTTCAGATTTTCGGCGAAATCCTGCGCCGCAAGCTCGAGCAGGCCGGCGAGCCGGCCGATCCCGCCGAGTGGCTGCAGGCTCGCGTGCTCGACGGGATCGGTGCGAAATACAATGACTGGAAGCGCGGCCGCGACGGCAACCCTTATCTGCCGCAAGGCGGGCAGTTCACAGCGCGCAACTGGGCGAAATTCGGCCAATGGGTGCTCGACGGCGCCGCGGGCGTCGACCGGAAGGTCGTCGCGGCGCTGTTCGAGCCGACCGCCGCGAATCCGGGCTACGGCCTGTCGTGGTGGTTACTCCGGCCGGGCCTGATCGGCCCGAGCCCGCGCGCCGGCCTCGACGCGGAATCGATCGGCGCCGCCGCGGTCACCGAGGATATCGTCATGGCGGCCGGCGCCGGCGACCAGCGCCTCTATCTATTTCGCGAGCGCCGTCTCGTCGTCGTGCGTCAGGCGAATCAGATCATCCGCGGCATGCTCCAGAGCCGGAACGCCGATCGCCGGTGGAACGACGGGCAGTTCATACATCTCCTGCCCGACTGATAATGGCCCGTTGCGGCCGGGAATCGCTGTCGCGCGCTGCCGGACAACGGAGCACGCTGACATGGACCTCAACGCCGGCAGGGCTACATCTCGACATTCAGCACGACCCCGGCTTCGGTGCCACCCATTGCCACCGAGAAGCGATTGATGCCCGGGTTGAACTCTTTGGTCAGCGACTCGAGATTCACGATCGCTCTGTACTCGTGGCAAGGATTTCCTAGTCGGCTGGTGATGATGGTCACGAGGATCGGGCGAACCTCTTTATCGTTGACCGTCGTAATGCTGGCTTGGCGTGTGAACTCCCGGTTGCAGAGCGTAAGCGCCAGCGGCAACGTGCCCGCTCTCTGGTTGATCTCGTCGTAGACGACCTCGACCGAGAAGTCCGGCACGTCGGCCAGCTTCAAAGTGGGCACGGCGCTCTCGGGGAGCATGATCCGCGTGTCCGCCGGTATCGAGGCGTCGAATACGGTACCCACGTCCAAGACGGCCTTCCGGCCCGGCAAGAACACCGACGGCCAAAGAACGTACGCAAGCGCCTGGTTCAACGCATAACGATCGCCGGCGGCCTGGTCATAGCCGCCGGCAAGGGAGATCTCCGTGCCGTCGATGGCGTTCACCGAGACCGCCATGATCTTCAGCGAGCCGCCGCGGCCGCCCACGCCGCTGCTGGTCATTTGCGTGATGCGTAGCGCTATCGGTGTGCCGGCGCGAATGACCGTATGCCCTTCGACGATGACGTCCTTCCAGACCTGGCCGTCGACTTCGTCGCCGACGTCATTGTCGTTGCTGTTCGACGTGACCCGCTCGCCGAGCTCGCCGAACACCACGGTCCCGCGAGGGATGACGAGCTCATCCGGGAACGCCGAAGGAGCAGCGAGGATCAAGGGACTGAATAGGAAGGCGAGCGTATTCTTCATGTCGGCCTGCCCGTCCGTCGTTGCACCGATCTTAAGCTGCAGAGCAGCGTTCGTCGAGGCATGGCGGCTGGACGGCATCGCATCCAGGAGCTGCCCTTCGACGTCGTGGCAAGCGAAAATTCAGGCCTCGCGCCGCTCTCGCCCGACGGCGGACGGGTGTGCGAGACTGCGACAATTAGACACGGAGGCGACCTGGCCGTCGCGCAAGAACATGACGCTGCGTGACCCCCGACCCCGAGTGAGCCCGACGCGATGAGAATCGATTTCGTATCCGATATCGCCTGCCCGTGGTGCGCCATCGGCTTCAACGCGCTCGAGCGCGCGCTCGAGAAGATCGGCGGTGACTTGGGCGAGATCGAGCTGCATCTGCAGCCGTTCGAGCTCAACCCGACGATGCCGCCCGAAGGCGCGGGCCTCGTCGAATACCTCTCGAGCAAATACGGCTTGGGCTCCACTCAGATCGCCACGAATCAAGCGCGCATCGCCGAGCGCGGCGCGGCCGAGGGCTTCGCGTTCGGCACGCGTGCGCATATTTGGAATACGTTCGACGCGCACCGCTTGCTCTATTGGGCCGGCGTCGAAGGGCCCGCGGGCAGTCAGCGCGCACTGAAGCACGCGCTCTTGACCGCCTATCACGCTCAAGGACGGAATCCCGGCGCCCACGACGTGTTGCTCGAGCTCGCGGGCCAAGTGGGTCTCCCGGTCGAGCGCGCGCGCGAGGTGCTCGAGCACGGTGAGTTTGCCGAAGCCGTGCGCCAGGCCGAGCGATTCTGGCTCGAATTGGGCATCAACGCAGTCCCGGCCGCCATCATCAACCGCAGACACTTGATCTCCGGCGGCCAGCCGAACGCCGTATTCGAGCAGGCGCTGCGGCAGATTGCCGCCGACGAACCCAAGGTGGCGTGACTCGCTGCGACTAACCGCGCGCGAGGATCTCGCGCGCGTCCGATTATGACAATTCGTCGCACGGCTCGTCGCGGAAACGCAGAACGCGGAACGAGACCTGTGCCCTTCTCCCGTCGGCCGCCGTCCGGACAATTCCTACACCTGGGCAATCCATCGATAGGGGAAAAGCCATGCGCAATAATTGGGTTATCGCCGCAGCCGTCGCCGGAGGCGGTTATCTGGTGAACATGGCGCTTACCGCGGATCGCGACAGCACGGGCGCGATCGTCGACGCCGGCGACGTCAGCGCCTTCGAGATCCGAGTCGGCGATTGCTTCGATGACGCGGGCGTCTTCAGCGAGGAGAACGCGGAAGTCTCGAAGGTTCCCGGGATTCCGTGCTCCGCGCCACACGACAACGAGGTCTATGCCGTATTCGACGTCAGCGTGTCGAGCTTCCCCGAAGGCGACGAGATGTCGAGCATGGCGTTCGACTCATGCCTCGAGCGTTTCCAGTCGTTCGTCGGTAAAGACTACGAGTCCTCAACGCTCGACATCGCAACGCTGTACCCATCACGCGAAAGCTGGAATCAGCAGAACGACCGCGAGGTCGTGTGCGTCGTTTACGACGTCAACGCGAAGAAGCTCACCGGCAGCGTCCGGGGATTGGGAATATAGCCGGAGTCTTACATCGCGCCCGTGAGGTTGATGAATACGCCGCGGTGATCGAAGCTCAGGTCCGTGAGGTCGTCCGAGAAATCCGTGAAGTTGTAGCCGGCCCCGATCTTGAGGTGCTGGTTCAAGTAGCGTGAGACCACGATCAGCGTGCCGCCGCGGCGGTCGTTCGTGTCGGGCGTGTCGAGGAGCCGGCCCTCGATCAAACCTTCCCAATCCTGCTTGAAGCGGAAGTCCGCGCGGACCACGTATAGATTCGCCGCATTGTCGAAGAACTCGGGGTCCTCCCGATCGAGGCTCATCTCGCCGATGCGGTGCGCGTATTTGCCGCCGATCGACCACCGCGGATTGAGGTCATACGTCAGATCGAACGCGGCGACGTGGCTCTTCTGAATGAACTCCGCGGTCATGCTCTTCAACGTGATCTGGTCCGTCGTCGGCACGTTGTAGAAGTACGTGTACTTGACGAGCGCATTGAGCCGATCGTGACTGACCGGTCGATACGCAAAGCCCAACACCGCTTCGGTGTATCCGCCGTCGTAGAACTGCCCCAATGAGCTCACGCTGTCAGAATAGTTGAGCTTGCCGAGCAGGCGCGCGCTCGGATTGATCTGGTACTTGAAGTTGTTGCGGAACAGCACCGTCTCGCGAGTGTTGAACGAGAGGTCCGGCTGCTCGGTCTCGTCGAACCGGTACTCGATGCCGCTCGAGAGCTGCAGCGCATCGAAGCCGTAACCGACCTGAACGCCTGCGGCGCGACGGTCGGTCTCGGCTCCGGTCTGCATGTCGCGCAGCGTGCCGATGTCGGTGCTCGCGCTGAGGTTCATGCGCTCCGTGGGCGCGAGGCTGACGCCGGCGGCATGCGTGAGGCCCGACGCCCAGTCGCTGTTGTGGTACCGCTCCTCGAGGTACACGCTCGAGCTGTCCGACAAGCGCGTCTTGACGCCGGTGACGAAGCTGCCCTCGCTGCCCGTCGTCGAGCGCAAGCCGTTATCCGTGCGCTCGTTCTCGAGCGCGTAGTTCATGTAAAGACTCGTGCGCTCCGTCGGCATGTAGTTGGTGCCCAAACGGCCGCCTGCGCCGAGATCGCCGTTCGAGAGCTCCGCATCGATGCTGAGGCGCTCGGAGATTCGATACGAGCCGCCCGTTCCTACGCGCGAGTTCTCTTCCAGTGTTCCGGTGAGATCGAGGGTATCCTGGACGAAGCCGTACGCGTTCCAGCGACCGTTCGAGTCGTACCCGACTTGGACGACCGCGTCCATGCGCTCGCCTTGCTGTTGGGTCAACGGCACGACGGGCGAGTTGTCGATGCGCTCGTCTCTGCGCACGCCCGTGCTCACGCCCCAGTGATCGGTGAGCTGATAAATGACGTCGAGCTCTTGGGCGCGCGTCTCGAGCCCCTGGTCCTGAATCCGGCGGTCGGATTTCGCGTTGACGGAAAGCCGGTCCGTGATCGGCATGAGGAACGCGCCGCCGTAGTTCTCGAGGTCGGTCAACGTCTGCAGGCCCGGAGCCGAATATCCGGCATCGAGCGTCTGCGTATACAGAGTGAGGCGGCCTTTGGTGCGCTCGAAGAAGTCCCCGAACCCGAGGCTGACGTCCGCGCGGCTGCCGCCGGCGTCCGCGCCTACGAACGCGAGGTTGTTGTAGCCGTTGAAGTCGAAACCGCCGTCCTCGGAGCGCGTCGCGCTCGTGATCAGGCCTTCGGTCGACGCGCCTTGGAGCTTGAACCAGGAATCCGCGCTGAGTCGCACGGTCAAGTCCGCAGCCCCGAGTGAGCTGTCGGCGGCACCCTCGCTGTTTTCGTTCGCGGTCAAGCCGAGCTTGACGCGCTCGCCGACCCAATAGTGCGCCTGGCCGCCCACGGAGAGCGCATCGAGATCCGTGAACGCCGGCGTGTACTCGTAGCGCACGACCAGATACGCCTCATTTCCGTCGATCGCCCCGCTACGGACGAGCAAGGCGTCGTCGACCGTAGACGCGAGCGGCGTCGTGAGCAGAATTCGGCCCTGCAGGTAGTCGATGTCGTAATCGATCGCAGGCGTGAGGTTCACGACGCCCGTCACGAGCCCCGACGCACGATCGCGAAGCTCGATGCGCACGCGCTCGGATCCGGTCAACAGGTCCTGCTGGCGCAGGAAGTAGAGCGATCCGCCTGTGCCGCGGAACTCTTCCCAGCTCGAGATCGTGCCGGGCTCCGCGGTGAAGCCGTCGATCGCAAAGCGCTGCTCGCCGAAAGTCGTCGTCGTCTCCGACTGATAGTGGATATTCGCGCCATAGAGCCCTCGGTCGACCTGGGCGAGCTCATTATTCATGTAGCCGATGTTGAAGTTGCCCCACTTACCGTAGCTCTCGCGCCGCCCGAGCTCGACGAAAAACTTGCCGAGGGTCGGCGCCATCTCCTCGACCGTGCCGTCATCGCCGAACGTCGGGTACTGGTAGTCGGGGTCGATCCGCCTGAACAACGATTCCGGCGATTTGTCGAGGAAGTTGCTGAACAGGTCATCGAGCGGCGCATCGCGCGTGTCGGCGCTCGCGGTCAGGTGCCAGGCGTCGCCGAACTTCCCGTTCACGTAGAACGCGAGTCGCGCGTCGGCCGCGGAATCGAAATCGAACGCGGGGTTCTCGCCTTGGAGCAACTCGATCGGCCCGTTCGTATCGTTCTCCGACAGCGTCACATCGGCCATGCCGACGTAGAACCAGTCGTTGCGCTCCAACTCGAGATCACGGAGGTACAGGTCACCGCTGCCGGACTCGTCGAGCACGGCCACCTCGACCACGTGCATGCCCGACGGGAGGACTTCTTGTGCGACGAAGTTGCCTTGCGGGTCGACGGGCACGGGGTGCCCTGCGACGTAGACGTTGTGGCCGATGGGGACTGCGCTGCCGCGCACCGTCACCGTGCCGCTCGCAAGCGGGATGTTGCTCCGCGCCAGCGCGCTCTCGCCATAGGCCGCCTGCGACGCCGCGATCGACATCGGTGCCACAGTAGGCACTTGCAGCGGACCCAAGGCAGCAAACAACGGCGGCTCCGCATTATTCGCCGCTTGCGCATCTTGGCCGGCGTTCGCGAGCCACAGCGTCTGCGGCGCCGTCTCGTCGAACGTGCCGCCCTTGCCGTAGGCCCTGAGCACGTACTTGAGCTCGCGTGCCGGCGCGGCGAAGAAACGCGCGGCGGGCTGCCAATCGACGAAACCGTCCGGGCCGATGGCGACGACGCCGAGCGGCCCGGCTTCAGTCGATTGCTCGAGCTCGAAAATACGCACCTCCGCGCGCTCGATGAAGTGCGCGTAGTTTGCGTACATCGTGAACCGCACCGTCGGCGGGACGCCGCCGGCCTCGGTGCGCGTCAATGTGAGCGTCGCCGGGTACGCCGCGACGGCGAGCCGGCGCTCCGCTTCCAAAGTGTCGAAGCCGAATTGAATGTCGACGTCCTGGAGCGCGACATCCGTGCAACGTTGAATATCGGCCGAGCTTCGGCCGGGATCGTCGATCGGCACACCGTCGACCGTGATGCGCATGAGGTTCAAGCCGAACGCGTTCTCCGGAGTGAGCTCGCGCGTCAGCGGAGTGACGTCGACACCCTCGTAGTCATCGAGCTCTGCGATCTCGTCGTAGACGACCTCGGCGACTACGTACGATTTCTCGTCCTGAACGAAGCCCGCGTTGACCACGTCGTCGGTGTGCACGTATCCGTGCCCTTCGAACTCGAGCTGCTCCTCGGTCAGCCCGAGCTCGGCGCCCACGGCCTCCATCGCGCGGCGCGCGCGCGACGCGGAGAGCCCGATGTCGTCGCCGTAAACGAGCGCCGTGCGCCGCTCGAGAGTCTCGTTGCTCGTGTAGCCGACGAATCGCAGCCGCGGGTTCTTACGGTCCGCGACGTCGCCGAGCGCGCGCTGCAAGAGACCGGCATAGCCCGGCGGTATCACGGGCTGGCCGTTCACGATCGCGAGCTCAGGGATGCTTCCCCACGCCGGATCGTAGACTCGCGTCACGAGCTCTTCGCCGGGCATCGGGCAGAGTTGCGGCTCGTCCGGGAGCTCCTGCAGCGGATCGTCGTACCAGAACTCGACCTCGATACGACGGTTCAAGGCCCGGCCTTGCGGCGTCGCGTTGGAACCGAGCGGCCGCATGGCGCCGCGGCCATCGCTGTCGATGCTCGCCGTAGGCAGCCCGAGCGCGTCTTGGACCGCGAGCGCCACGCGGCGCGCGCGGGCCTTCGAGAGGCCGACGTGGTCGCCGTAGAGGCGAGCGTCGCGCTCGCTCAACGGGGCGTCGTCCGTGTACCCGATGAACTTGACGAGGACATTGTGCCGGTCGCCCAGGTTACGCAGCGACTGTGCTACCTGCTCGATGAATTGCGGCGACACGTCGATCGCCTCGACCGAGAAGCGCAAGGGCGCGATGAGGTTCTGCACGCGCGTGCGTCGATCCAGGCCCTCCATATAGCGCAGCCGGCATACCGTATCCGTCCGGCAGACTTTGACCTGCCGGAAGTCTTCTTCGACGAGGATCTCCTCGAGTGCGACGGCGTCTTCGACCTCGTCGTACCAAACCTCGACTTCGACGCGGCGGTTCTGCGCGCGCCCGGCTTCCGTCGCGTTCGACGCGACCGGTTGCGTGTCGCCGGCCCACTCATAGGAGACCGCCTCGGCCGGCAACGCAAGGCTCGCCTTGAGGAACTCCGCGACCTCGCCGGCGCGCTCGCGCGACAGGCCCTCGTTGTCGCCGAACACCGCGGCCAACGCCGGCGACAGCGGTTGCGTGTCGGCATGGCCCAGGAGGTGCAGCCGCACGTTGCGCTTGTCGCGCATGCCGTCCAAAATTTTGCGGAGCTCGGCAACGGTGCTGTCCGGAATCTCCGCAACGCCCGACGCGAACCGAATCGGCGGAACGACGTTCGCGAGCTTGACGGTGTTGAGCTCCTCGGCCGCGACCTCCTGAACTTCGATGCGGTCGCCCGCTTGGGTTCCCAGCACGGCCGGATCGTGCACCCATGGCGTCGGTGTCTGGTCGCCGGGCAGGTGCCGTTCGACGGCCTCGCCGCGCGCCGGCTCGCCGAAGAGCTGCGCGTCGGCGCCAGCGCTGACAGTCAGCGCAACAACGAGCAGAAGTCGTTGGCTCTTTCTCATCGGTCCCCCCTGCCGTCCCTGCGCTGCTCGGCGTCCTCGGGAGGTGCCCCGCGTCTCCAGAAAACCTCCGTTTCGACTTCGAGCTGGTAGAGGCAGCAATCTTCCTGGGCGCTCCAGGCGTTCATGACTTGCGCCCTTACGCTGTCGAGGCGCTGCTCGACTAGTCTCGGGTCCTCGAGATCGGCGAGGTACGAGAGGCGCAAGACGGCCGGCGCCGTGCGCAGCTCTTGGACCAAGAGCTCTATCCGCGGCCGCCAGATTTCGCGCATCTCGATCACGCCGGGCTCGAACACGGGGTCGGCGATATCGAGACCCACCACGCGATGGATCGACGCGCCGAAGTTGAACTCGAGCGCCTTACCGCGGGTCGCGCGTTTGATCTGCAGAAACTCCGTGGACCCGCGATACCCGCTCGGCAGCGTTCGATCGTCGAGCTTGAGCACGAAGTTGCTACCTCGACCTTCGTGCGGCGTAATGGCGCAGGTGATGTGGAAGCGGCCATATTGATCGGTCATCGCGACGAGACCACGCGCCGTCGCCAGCCGCACGCCCGAGATTCCGGCCTCGCCGGGGTCTTGGAGCCCGTTGCGATTGGTGTCGTCGAAGACCTTGCCCATGACGTCGGTGCAGTCGAAGTCCGGGTCCGGGACGATGCGCACCGTGGCGGTTGCCTCGAGCGAGAGCGGGCCGCCCGTGAGCATGTTCATGGCCTGGGCGCGATTGACGAACTCGCCCTCGCCGACGCCGGATCCGACGGCGAGCAGGAGCTGCAACGTGTGCTGGCCGTCGGGCGTGATCGTCAGGCCCGACCACGTGAGCTCGCGGCCGTTCACGACGGGCTCGGCCGCAACGCCGTCCAGCCTTGCCGACTCCTCGACATAGCGGAAGCCGGCCGGAAAGCGATCGACGACCGCGACGATGTCGAGATTCACGCCGATGCCGTTGGTCACCGTGATCGTGTACGGCACGAGCTCGCCGCGCGACACGTTCACGATCGGCGTCGTCTTCGTGATGGTGACCGAATCGTCGAGATCGAGATCGAGCGGGATATGATTGTTGAAAAGCTGGCTAGTGCCCGGCAAGAAACTGTCGTCGAGCAGGAGCTTCAGGTGATAGTTCGTGCCGGCCGTGCGCGGCGGGATCGCCGGCGACGGCGCAAACTCCGACGGCTGCACCTCGCAGTGCGAGCTCGTGACCGGCACGGCGTCGTTGATCGACCCCGGGCAGGTCGGCACCGCGAAGGCCGCGGTCGTGGCATCCGTGAGCGGCGGGATCATCGCCGAAACGCCGGGCACGTAGGCGGACGACGGCGGCGCGACACTGATCACGTAGCTGCCGCCGCTCGGGCATGCGGCATCCGCGAAGTTGATGTCGAACTTGTAGTAGCCGTCGGCGAGCGTGACCTGGTCCTGTTGGCCGACGTCGTAGAAGCAGCTCGACGGCAATGGAGCGCCGCCGGCTGCGTCGACGAGCGTCACGCGTGCGCCCGTAATCGGCGCGCGCCCGATCGAGTCGTAGATGACGCCGTTCGGCTCGATCGGCAGATCGAGGTTCTGCAGATTGTTGCCCGACATGACCACGATGTCGTAGATGCGCTGGAGGTCGTTCGTGAAATCCGAATGGGCCGTGCCGAGTAACGCCGTATTCGGCCCGGCGCCCGGGCGGCGGAAGCGGAGCTCCAACGTATCGGTGGTGAGGTAATTCGGCATGACGCCGGCGATCGTGTAGAGGCCGTTGGCGTCGGTCAGCACCGTTTGCGTGAGCACGCTGTTGCGATAGAGTTCGACGCTCCATCCCGCAAGGTAGCGCTCGGCGCCATCGGCGACATCGTCGAAATCGGCGTCGTGCCACACGCGGCCGTTGAGAATGCCGATGCCGGGCGTTCCGCCGATGTCGACCGACACGCTCGCGCTCGCGGTCTGCTGCGGGTCGTTCCAGTAGACCGTCGCCGTGTTCGTGATTCGCTGGCCGGCCACGAGCCCCGGCGCGATCAAGGCGCGGAATCGCAACGTGATCGTCCCGCCCGGCGCGAGCGCGCCGTAGGTCGCGAAGTAGTCCGCCGTCAGGAGCTGGCCCGCGACCGTGATGCCGTCGACGGAGCCGTTCATGGCCCACGACCCCGGCACGAACGTGAGGTAGCCCGGGTTCGGGACGTCGAGGTCGTCGCGGAGCAAGACGTTGTACGCGGGGACGGCGCCGATGTTCGTAACGCCCACGGTGTATTCGAGCGTCGCGCCCGAAATCACCGGGCCGCCGCCGACGACGGCGACTGCCTTCGTGATCCGGAGCTGCTGGGCATCGCCGACGACGACGACGGTGGGCTCGGGACCCGTCGCCGGATTGCCGTCGCCGTCGCTGAGCAAGCTCGGGATCTCGTCGCTCGTAAGCAGCGCCTGGTTGGTGATCAACGTGCCGGGAGGCACGCCGGCATTGACTTGCAGGTCGAACTGCAGCACCGCCGATTGGCCTGCGGTGAGCGTGCCTTCGCTTAGGCCCGGCAGCGGCGGCGTCAAGTCCGCGGAGCTCACGGGGATGCCGGCTGCGAGAGGCGACGTGCCGCCGTCGGGCTGGCCGACCGGGAGCCCGTTCAGCGTCGTCGAATCCGCGTAATAGGTCGTGTTTGCCGGAACGGCGTCGGTGAGGACGACGTTCGTCGCCGTGATCGTGCCGTTGTTGTACATCGTGATCGTGTAACGCAGCACGTCACCGGGATCGACGATGCCGGGCGTGCCCAAGTCCGTCAGTAGCGCCGCGGACTTGGCCACGAACAGGAGCGGCGCGTTGCCGACGATGTCGCGCGTGGGATCATCGGGCACGGGCGTCGCCGGATCGTCGGACGGCTGGTCGAAGATCGCGTCGGCCGCGGCGCTGACGAAGCCCTGGTTCGAGATAACCGTGCCATCGGGCAGATTCGGGTAGACGACGACGTCGAACTCGATGGTCGCCATGGCGCCGGCACGCAGCGTGCCCGGCGTCGGCTCCGCCGCTGCGTAAATCAGAACGCCGTTGACGAGCGGCGCCAGACCCGACGGCCCGTCCGCAATGGCCATGCCGTTGAGCGTCGTGCTGCCGGCGACGTAAGTGGTGTTCGCGGGCACGTCGTCGCGGAGCGTGACGTCGAGGGCGTCGTCCGTGCCGACGTTGCGGACCGTGATCGTGTACCTGAGCGTCTCACTTGAAAGCAGCACGTTCGGGTCGGCCGTCAAATCCGTCGAGATCTTGTCGACGTCGAAGCGCGGCGCCGACTCGATCTGCACGCGCGTCGGATCCTCGTCGCCGGCGATGCTCGGATCGGCAATGCCGTTGACATTCGGATCGTCGCTCTGCGCGAGCGTGTAACCGGCGACCAGAAGCGCGGCCTGGTTCTCGACGTAGCTACCGTCGGTGAGGACCGGCGCGAGCGCTACCTCGAACTCGACGAGCACGACGGCGCCGACGCCGAGGCTCAAGTTGCGTATATCCACGAGGCCGGTGCCGGCCGCGCCGCCCGTCGCGCTCGTATTCGTCACGTCGGCGCCGGCCGGAACGGTGACTACGTTCAGCGTGCCGGGTGCAAACCCCGGCGTCGCATTGAGCGCGTCCAGCTCGTCGACGATGCTGAAGGCGTTGATCGCGACGGTGCCGAGATTCTCGACGCGGAACGTGTAGCGCAGCATTTCACCCGGCGTTGCGAACGTCGCCGGGTTCGTGCCGCGGCTCACGTTCGCGACGGTCTTGTCGAACCTGAGCATGTGCAGATCGACGGTGACGGTGTGCGCGTCCTCGTGGTCCCCTACGCCCACGGTGCCGTCGGTCAGCGTGCGCGTGTAGGTGACGCGGCCCGGATTCGTGTCGGCGTCGTCGAACCACTCGGTGGCGCCGGCCACGTTCGTCAGCGTGATGCCGTCCTGAGTATCGGCGTCGAGCCGCGCGCGATACGCGACGATGAGACGTTCGTCTACACCAATCACCGAGGCCGCGCTTATGGTGCTCAACGTGAGCTCGCACGCGACACCGTCATAGGCGAGCGAATAGTCCGTCCCCTGGACCAGAGGGCCTTTACCGGGCACCGGTGTCACGCCGTCTGCCGCGAAAACGCGCGCGCTCAGCACTTGCGGCGTCGTGTCGCACATCCCGCCGGTCGGGCCGTCGGGGAGCCGATCGACGAGCGTCACGTTGTGCGCGTCGGATGCGCTCCCGTTCGGCACGTCGATGGCGAAATCACCCCACTCGGCCAGATTCATCGTCGTGGGCCCCGACTTCGAGACCGTGAGCCCCGGTGGCAACGTAAACTCCCCGACGAGGCCCGAGCTGTTGACGGTCCCGCCTTCTCTCGTGATGTATTCGGACACCGGTTGGCCGTTGAGGAGAAAATTCATCGCCAACGTGTAATCCACTCCACCGACGTTGAACGTCGTGGGCTGTGGCGAGGCGACGATCGTCACACGGTCCGTGCAGCCTTCTCCGGGCGGCGTGGGATAGGGACAAGGATTCTGGTTGTTCGGGGTTTCTTCGTGGTTGAACGTGAAGGTGAAGGTCAACGGACCGGTCGGAACGCCATCCACATCGAGCACGAGGACAACATCGAGCTGAACTGAAGTTAAGGACGGATCGGAGACCACGAAATTCTGATGCGTAAAGGTCCCAAGCGAAAAGAACGGGATCGGCCCTGGCAACGTGAAAGGCGGAGGTATCGTTGCGGTGTAGTCATAGCCGCTTTGCGGCGTGCCGCTCGTTGTGCCCCACCTGATGATCGAGGTCGGGTTGCCGTTCGTGATGACGGGATCACCGGGTTGAACTCCAGGGACGTTATCCACCGGGTCGTGCCAGATTCCGGTGACGGACAGGTACTGGATCGTAGCCGCCGACACGCTCCCGGCTGGAACCAGCGTGACCAGCGCAAGAGCCAATGTAGACGCGCGCGTAAACGCACCGGCGAAACGCCGGACGCGAGTCATCAGATTGCGCCTGCTGCCGTCCGTCATAGCCCCTCTTCCCCGTCGCGCAAGGGCAAGTCGCCGAAAAGGGGACCGCGCAGCTCGAGCTGCGCAGATTGCGGCGGTCCCGCTGTCGTAGAGCTCGCGCTCGTTAGACCGGTGACTTTGCGTCACCACCTTTCGGTGGTTTTGCCCTTGTCTTCAATCGCAGACGTCACTATTACCCAACACGTTCGAGGCGTGGGTGACGTGCATCACACCTGTGAACTACGTCGCACGACGGCGACATATTCTGTGAAATCGCCGCACGACAACGCGGCCGAGGAGCTGCAAGACGGCGAAAATTTTCGGTCAAGCAGCCGGCAAGAAGTCGATGGGATAGAAAATCGTGATCGCGGCGACGTCCTTCGCGCCGAAGTCGAACGTGCGAACGCGCGCGAGCACTTGCTCGACGAGCACCGGCGCGTTCATGTCCGTCGACATGAGCTCGCACATCGAGACGGTACCGTCTGGCTCGATCGTCAGATGCAGGACCATCTGTCCGCGCAACGTCGGATCGTTGCGGAGCTCGCGGTTGTACAGTCGATACAGCGATGCCTTGTAGCGATCGAAAACGATTTGGATCTCTTCATCCGTGCGTCCGGCTTGGGCTCCGGTGCCGTCACCGCTGCCTCCGCCGGCGAACCGGCCACCGCCGCCGCCCGGGCCGATCGAGCTCGCGACGCGAGTGGTCTCGACGCCTGCCATTCCGCCTCCGCCGCCGCCGCCCGCGGTGACGTCGCGGCTGAACGAACCGAGATTGATGCCGCCGCTCGAGCCCGGCGCCTGCGTCGTCACCATCGCGCGCACGGGCTGGCCGACGGCCGCCTCGCCGCTGCGGTTGATTCGGGCGTCGGCGCCGAGTCGCGCCGCCGGTCGCGCATCGGCGAGCGTCGAGAAGCTCTCGCGGAACGCGAGCAAGCCGCTCGAGGCGGCGCGTTGCTCAGGGGTCGGCGGCTCGGGCCCGGGCGCCGGCCCCGGCTCTGCGTCGTCGCGCGGCGCTTGGTCCGCGACCACGGGCTCGGCTTCGGGCGGAGTCTCGGGCTCCGGGACCGGCTCGGGCTCGATGGGTTGGCGCTCCGCCATGACGGCCGGCGGCGGCGTCACGGGTCGATTGCGCTGCTGCCTGATCAACTGCACGACGCGATCCGGCACCTCGAGAATCTCGGCGGGCTCCGGCAGCGGCAGCTTGACGAGCGGCACGACGAGCCCGAGCAACAGCGCCCACAAGATCGCGGCGCTCAAGCCTTTACGAAATTGCTTGTCGTCCGCGTCGCTTGCCCACGGCATTTTCGCCGGACGGTCCGGTAGCTCTCCGACGTCGCGCTCGATGACCCACTCGTTCTGCCGCTCTTCCTCCTCGAGTTGCAGGTCGAAGAGGTCTTCCTCGAGGATCCCGAGGATCTCGCGCCCCTGATCGATCTCCTTAAGCACCGCGTGCCGGCGGTCTTCGCAGCCCTTGACCTCCGCGCGGAATTCGTCGATGCGCTGCCGCAGACTCGCGAGGTGCGCCGTGGAATCGCTGCCTGCAGCGCCGCGACCCCAGAAGAGCTCGGTTGCGCCGAGCGCCTCGAGCCTCTCGAGTGCGCCGTAGGTCTGCTCGAGCAGCGCGAACTTCTCGACCTGGCCCGCGAGGCGCTCGAGCTCGGCGTCGATCGAGCCCAGATCTCGCTCGAGCCCGCCCAATTGGCCTTGGGCTGCACCGATCTGCTCGGTCAGCGGCTGTTGCGCCGACAGCGGCTCTGGTTCCTTGGTGACTGCGGAATTCATTTGCCTAGATTTGCGTCGCGGCGGCCGGGCCCCGGGTTGTTGTCTCTTTCTGTACGACGGCCAGCGAGATTCGCTCGTAACCTTGTGCCGTGCACGTCGACATGACTTGCTTGACGATGCTGAACGGAATCGTCTTGTCCGCGAGGATCGTCACTTCCTTGCTCTGCAAGATGGTCTGCGTGCGCACGCCGATGACGCGATCCTGGAGCTCAGCAAGCCGCGTCATGATCGGCACGATGTCCCCTCCGCCGCTCGCGACAATGTCGGCGATGCGCACGACGGCCTCGCCCTGCACGATGACCTCGTCCTGGTTGACGTAGATCACGACGGTCTCGCGCGGCTTTACTTCGACTACGGACTCCGGAAGCACCATTTGTCGCGGCACTTGGAGCAGCTCCGAAGTGCCCGAGTTCACGAGCAGGAAGAAAACCAGAATCGTGAAAACGTCCATGAGCGACGTCAGGGGGATCGTCTGCAGCTTCGGACGATAGCGCGCAAGGCGCTGCAGTCGACGCGAGTCCTTCACGGCGCTTCTCCAACCGATATCGCCGTGAATAGGGCCACACGCGTGAGGCCGCCTTCTACGGTCGCATCCGGAATCTCGGCCGTGCGTACGGCGTCCATCACGCGGATGAGATAGTCGTACGGGATTTGCGGCTCGAGCAGCACCGACATGTCCTCGACTTCTGCGTAGTCCTGCTTGAGCGAGAGCATCAACCGCGAGAGCGTCGCGATATCGTATTCGCCGGCGACCTTCGGAATCGACGCGATCACGTTGTTGCCGTTGGTGACCTCGATGCCGCTCTCGCGGACGATGACCTCGGGCCTGAATCCGATGTCCGTCGGCGAGCCGCCTCCGGTCGCGCTCGGCAAGTTGAGCTCGACGATCGTGAGGCGCGAGAAGACCGCCGTGATCAGCAAGAAGGGCACGAGCACGACCATGAGATTGAGGAAGGTCGTGACGGCGAGCTCCGCCTCACCCTCGGTCTTGAGGTGATAATGATGCTTGCGCATACGCGCCCTCCTCGCGCGGTCGCGTTAGGCCGCGACCTGGAACTGCCGCTTGGCCGTCGAGTAGATCGCGTTCAGAAGCTTGACCGAGGCCATCTCGAGCGCCGCGACGATTTGCCCCGTCTTTTGCGCAATGACGGTGTGCATCACGAGCAGCGGGATGGCCACGAGGAGACCGAACGCCGTCGTGTTCATCGCGACGGAGATGCTCGCCGAAAGAAGATCCGCCTTCTCCGCGGGATTTGCGTTCGCGACGGCGGTGAACGCCTGGATCAGACCCATGATCGTCCCGAGCAGACCCAGCAACGTTGCAATGTTGGCGGCGAGACCCACGTATGCCGTTCGCTTCTCGAGGTGCGGCAGGATTTCCATCATGCACTCCTCCATCGCGATCTCGATGTCGTCGCGACGCCGCACGGCGCCCTGCCGCTCGAGCCCGACGTTGAGAAGCTGCGAGATCGTGGAGTTGTCCTTCGCGGTGAGCTCGCGTGCCTGCTCAAACTGGCGCTCCGCGACGAGCGGTTGGAGCTTGCTCCACATGGCGCGGTTCTTCGCCGTGACCAGCCTGAGCGTAATGAGGCGCTCGATGGCGACCGCGGTGCCGACGGCGCACACACCCAGAATCGGGTACATGAAAATGCCGCCGGCGACGAAGAACTCGACAATTGCGTACATGCTGTCCATATCCGAATCCTCTGACGCACGAAGTGCGAACGATCCAAGACGCTAGAGTAAGCCGCAGAGCAACTCGCGAAACGTGATGCGCTCCACGTTCGGCGCCGGACACTCGCCCAACACGAGGCGTCGTTCATCTGCGCCGATAGATTTCACATAAAAACGCTTCTGCCCGACGCGCATGATCAGTTTCCATCGCCCGTTCGAATCTCGTAGTACCTGAGCTCACGCATGAACACGTCTTTGTCGACGGGGCGGATGCTCGTGTCGAGCGCGCGCGATACGCCGATACCGGAGCCGATCTCGGAGCTCTTCCAAGGCACGATCACCAGGGACTTCGGCGCCTCCTGATTGCCCAAGATCGATATCCCCGCGAGCGTTTTCGTCTCGCTCTCGGTCGGCGCGGTCGGTGTGGCGGCCGGCGACTCGGTTGAGGACTCGGCGGGGGGCGCGGCGGCCGGCTCCACCGGCGGCTGGGCGAACGCCGGTGCGCCGAGCCCGAGCGCGAGCATGAGCAACACGGCACCGCGACAGAGCTTGGGTGTGTGCATGGCTTACTCCTGTGAGCTCATGCGACTGCGAATGTCGGCGATCCAGACGGAAACTTGGGCATCCTCCGGAACTTGCGCGCTGTACGCTTCGTAGTTCGAGAGCGCGCACGCGAGATCACGAAGGTAAAGATCGCAAAGTATCGCGAGGTTTCGTCGCGCGAAGTGGAAATCGGGGAACGACGCGAGCGCTTTCTCGTAGCTTTCGCGCGCGAGCGCGAAACGCCCCTGCCTGCGGTATACGAGGCCGAGCTCGTTCGACGCGACCGGATGAGCGCCGCTCGCAGCCAGCGCCTGCTCGAGGCTCGATGCGGCCCGCTCGAGGTCGCCGACGCGAGCATAGGCGACACCGAGGTCGACGTGCGCGCTCACGAGGTCCGGCGCCTGTTCCGTGACTTTGACGAGAGCCACGATCCCGGGCTCGAGTTGACCGCGTTCGAGATAGCCAAAGCCGTTCTCGTACTCGGCTCGAACCTCGGTGCCGATACGTGCATTCTCAGTGATCGTGAAGCTCACACCGTCGATGACCTCGAGAAGCGTTGCGGAGTCTTTTTGGGGGTTACCGCGCGAGCGGCGCGCGGGGCGCGTGTCAGCCTCTGCCGCCGGACCATAGGCGCCGGCGGACGCCATGGCCGCAGCCACGGCGGGCGAGCGGTAGGTGTAGGTTTCCTCGGGGCCGATGAACCCGATGCTCTGCTCCGCTTTCGCGTAGCGCCCGGGCACGAGAACGGCCAGCCGGCCGAAGCTCTTCTCGATCCAGGAGTTGTAGACGCCGGCCGCGAGCAGCTCCAGGTTCTTTTCATGCACCTCGATCGAACGCTCCTCGAACGGGAAGGCCTCCGACTCGATGACCTCCTCGTATTCCGCAAGAGCGGCCGCGTCCAAATCCGTCGGGCGTTCGGATTCGAGCATCGAGCGACTGAATTCAAAGTAGACCTCGGCCATGTAGAACGTCGCCCCGGCGGTAACGTCGCCGACCTCATAGTCGACGAGCTTCCCGAATTCGGCGAGCGCCGTGTCCATGAGCGCGCGTTTGCGCGCGAGATTCTCCTCGAACGGCTGCACGAGCTCGACTTGCGTGAAGCTCGCGTAGAGCGGCTCCGTGAGAACGAACGCGGCCTCTGCGGCAAGGTATCGCGTACGGTCGCTGCGTTCTGCGCCGGCGCCGGCGTCCGCGGCAACGATCGCGGCGAGCTCCTCGCGGTAGCGCGTGTCGTCGCCCTTCGCCTCGTGCATGGCCGCGATCTTGTGGCGCGTCTCGACCGCTATCTCGACGGGCCGCGGGAACTCCGCAACATAGCTCCCATAAACGGCGAGCGCCCTCTCGATATCGCCGGCCTGCTCGTAAAGATCGCCCGAAGCGAGCAACGCCTCGCCGCGTAGCTGCGGATCCTCGGATTCGGTTGCGACGCGCTCGTACTCGCCTGCGGCGAGCCCGAGACGCCCGCCTTCGCGATAGACGAACGCGAGCTGCTTCGTCGCCTCGCGCTCGAGCTCGTGACCCGGGAAGGCGCTCCGGAAATCGTCGAGCACCTTCGCCGCTGTCGTCCAATCTTCGAGCCGCATCAACGCCGCGGCGGCGTCGTACTCGGCAGACGGGCGGATCGTGGACGTCGGCGCGGCGGTCTTGATACGCAAGAAGTGTGCGGCCGCGGCGCCGTAGTCGCCCGCTTGGTTGGCGAGCTCGCCCTGCTTGTAAATCGAGGCAGCAAGATTGTCGATGAGCGCCGGACGCGATTCTTTGTCGGCTGGAGTGAGCTCGAGGACGCGTGTGTAAGCGGCCTCCGCGGTCGCGTAGTCGGCGAGCTCCAACGAGGAGTGAGCAACGACGGCCCAGGCGGATGTTTGTAGCTCAGTCGGCGCGGTCGGGTAACTTGCAATGAACATTCGCGCGGCGCTGACCGCCGGCGTGAAGTCACGCATCGCGTAGAGATCCTCGGCGGCCGCGCCGAGCACTGCCGGCGCATGCTCGTGATCGGGGAAGGTCGTCGCGAATCTCAGCGAGCTCTCGACGGTCGCGCGCTTCGCGGCCGTCTCCTCCTCCGGTGTCACCGACTTCAGGCGTTCGCGGTGCGCGAAGATCGCCGCGTAGCCGGCGGCCGCCGCGCGGTCGTGCGCCGCGTATTCGTACGCCGTGCGCTCGTATTCGCGTGCCGCGGCGACGAAGTCCGAATTCTCGAGCAAGAGATCCGCGAGCTGATAGTTGATGCCCGGCGACTCGGCATCGGCCGGGAACGAGACGAGAAACTCGCGGTACCAACGCGAGGCCTCCGAATAGTTTGCGGGTTTCTCCTCCGCGAGCGTCTCGTCTTGGTAGAGGGAATGATAGTGGTTCGCGAGGTCCCTGAGGTTGGTCTTGAGGTACGCGAGCACCTCCGGACGCTCGGCTGTGTCGAAATGCTGCCAGTACTGGCTCTGTAGGCCGTAGGCGGTCGCGAACTCCTTCTTGGCTTCGAGCACGAGCTTCGGGAAGCCGCCGGCTTCATAGATCTCTACGACGCGCATGCCGAAGCTCGGCGATACCGTGTGGAACGGATAGAGATCGACGAACGAGCCGTAGACTTGCGCCGCGTCGTTGTAGCGCAGCTTGTCGAAATAGAATTCGCCGAGATTCTTGTAGATGCGGTCCTCGTACGAACGGTTGCCGTAGGTCGAGTAGTAGTCCGCGATGACCTCCGGACCGCCGAGGTTCGAGAAGCTCAGGCTGACCACGCGGAACGTATCCGCGACGCGGCGTTCGTCTTCCTCCTCGTGCTCGGCGTCGAAGTCGTAACCGATCGAAAGCTTGTGATCGAGAAGCGCCATGTACTGATGCAACGCTTCTTCGTAAAACTCCTGTTTGTAGAGAGTCCAGCCGAGCTTGTACAACGCGAGCTCGTAGAACTCCGACTGCGCCGCCCGCGCGGTGATCCCCTGGTATGCGTTCTCGGCGTCGCGCCATTTGCGGCGAGTGAAAAAGTACTCGCCGCGCCGGAACTGGATTTCGTCGAAGTACTTGGAATATCCGTACTCGGCGATGAGGCGCTCGGTGACTTTCATCGCCTCCTCGGTCTCGCCGAGCTCATCGTAGGCACGCGCCATCTGATAGAGCACTTGATCGGCGCGTTCGTAATTTGGATATTCCTCGAGCAACCGCTTGTAGATCGCGATCGCTTCGAGCGGCCCAGTCTGCGTGACGCTCTCGCCGCCTGGCAGGCTCACCTCGCGCACGTCGGCCGCGACGAAGTCGCGCGCCTGACCCGCACGCTCCTCGAACTCGGCATCCGACTCGACCGGGGCGTTGACGCCGGGTGGCGACGCAGCGCCCCGATCCGACGCGATCGGGGACTCGGGCGCCGCACCTTGCTCGGGTGCGGCCATTTCCCGCCAGCGCTCACCGTCGCCGGTGATGCCGAATTCCTTCTCGAGCTGTAGATCCGCGAGCCGGCGCATGGCCTCCGGAGTCATCGCGTTGGTCGGCGTCTCTTCGAGATAGCGGCGATAGCTCACCGTGGCCAAGTCGAGGCTGTTGTCGACCTCGACCTCCGTGACGTCCGGCTCGACGGAGTGCAGCTCGCCGATCGTGCCGCGAGTCGGGGCGGCTGCGCAGCCGGCGACGATCGCCGGGACGAGCACGACGACGAAACGCCAGCTCATCGCGTCGCCTCCCTACGAACGGCTGCCGTGGTCTCAGATTGGCCTTCTGCTTCCGCTTCGGCATCGCCGCCGGCCTCGCGCCGCGGATGCGCCTCGATCTCGGCGTCGGCCTGCGCCTTCGTGGCGCGATCGTAACTGTCGGCCAATGCATAGCGAGCCTGGTCTTGGTACGTCTCCAAGCGGTCACGGCGTGCGACGAGCTCGTCGATCGCGACGATCTCGAGCATCCGTCCCTGTCTCGCCATCAGCAGATTCACGCGGCCCAATGCGTCGCCGACGCGTCGGCGCAGGCGCGTGAGCGGCGTGTCGTAGCCTTCGTAGCTGTGCACGGCCGCTTGGCGCGCCCGCACGAAGGATTCGTACTGCGCGTTGAGCACCTCGACTGCCTCGCCGAGCTCCGCGAGATGTCGAGCAAAGACATCGAGACGTTCGTGGTATTCCGTTCGCAGCCCCCACGTGAGAACGCCCTGGAGCCGCTGAATGCGCTGCCGCAACTCCGTCGCCGCCGGCGTATCGATCGATTCGAGGCGGCTCGCGAGCTCCGTAAGCTGCTCGCCGGCGAGCCGTTCGTCGGTCGTTGCCAGAACCTCGGGCTGCGGCGCGACGAGCATATTTTGCAGGCGTCCGTCGAGCAGCTTGTGCTGCTCGAGCCTGAGCCGCATACGCGAATCGAGCTCATGGAACTGCGCGTCGATTTCCGGCAAGAGCGGCTCGTAGTAAGCGCTGCGCTTGCCGATCAGATCGTCGAACGCGTCGAAGCTGATCTCCCAGGTTGCGAGCTTCCTGCGCAAATCGTCGAGGTCGAGGTAGTTTTGCAACGCGGTCTGAAAGTCGTGCGAAGCCGCAAGCTCCATCAAGTAGTACGTCTCCGGCGAGTCGGGCAGCGAGCGCAGCCGGATCACCCAATCCGTGTTTTGCCTGACTTCCTCGCGAACGAGCATCGCGAGGAACTTGCCGTCGCGAATGCTGGCGATCGACGCGTCGAGCTTCTCGAGCTCCGTGCCGAACGAGTCGACAGCCGTCGCATAGACGACCGCGGCACGGCCGTGAACATTGAGCTGGCCGTATGCATACGGGAGTGCGAGCCTGGCTTCTTGCACGGCGGCATCCGTGGCCTCGCGCTCCGCGAGGATGCTCCACGGAACCACGGCCCGCTCGAAGTCCTCGCCCGTCACCGCGGCCCAACCCGACGCGAGCAGCGCCGCGTTCGAGAATGGCCCGTCCAAGCGAACACGGTCGAAGAATCGCTGCGCGTCGCCATACTGCCCCGATTCGACGAGCAACGTGCCGAGAACCAGATTCGACTTGTCGCGGATCGCGAGCACGGGCGCGTCGTCACTCTGCACCTGCCCCGCCCGCTCGAGCTGCGCGAGCGCGTCCTGCCGTCGGCCATCCTCGAGCAGAGCGATGCCGAGGTTGTATTCGGCGAAGCCGGTCAGGGTCTGCGCGCCTTGAAGGCCGCGCAAAACCTCGACGGCGTCGGCGTAACGTCCCAAACCCATGTAGACGTTCGCGCGCAGGAACTCGATGTCGTCGCGGATTCCCTCGGGCACTCGCCCCGCGATTCTGTCGAGCGCTTGCAGCGCGTCCTCGAGCTGCCCCTTTTGGAAATGAATGCGGGCGAGACGGAACGCGGCGTCGTTACGCACAACCTCGTCGACGGCACCTTCGAGCACAGCGGTGATCGCGCGGCCGGCACGGTGGTGCATTCGATAGTTGAGCTCGAAGTCGCCGACCGAGAATTCTGCTTCGCGCAGTTGACTATAGAGCGAGTCGAGGACAGGCTCGTCGACCGCACGGTGCTGGCCGAGCTCCGCATCGAGGCGCTCGATCGCATCGAAGTAATGTCCCTGATGCGCGTAATAGATTGCTTCGCCGAAATAGAAGTCGCGGCGGATCTCTGCCTCGGACTTGTGGCCGGAGAACGGGCCCGCCGTCGAGGACGTGGCCAGAAAAAGGCCCGTCATGCTGATCAGCATGGTCGCGCGTACTGAGCGTCTGTACCACACGGGAGCGCTCCCGGATTGCTACCAGTCGCCGAGCTGAATCGTCTCAGGACCTGCGAGCGTGATGCCGAGAAGCTTGGGCTCGACACCTTTTTCGAACGCGAAGCTGTCCGTGCGGTTGAAGTCGTCGCCGTTCTGCTTCTTCCCGTTCACCGAGATCTCGATTTGATGCGTGCCGCTCGCGACGTTGCCCGTGTAGACGCGCTGCACTCCGCCGTTCTGCAACGCCTCGAGCTCCTTGAAGCTGTATATGAAGTGTGTCGCGAGCTCGCCATCGATGTTGATCTGCATCGCGTCGAGACGAAACGTCTCGCCGTCCGCCACGGAAACGAACACCGCGAGCTGCGTATTGGAGGGATAGAGCAACCTCTCCTCGAGACGACTCAAATCGGCGGCGATGCCGAGCACGTCGGACTTGATCTCCTGAACCTGCTCGTCGAGGCTGCGCATCTCCTCGGTCGATGGATTCTGCGCGCCGGCGGGTTGGACACCGCTCAGGGAAATCAGTAAAAACGAGACGGCCGCGATCCGTTTCTGCATCTTTGGATACCTCTGGCTGGCATCGGATAGTTCAGCCGCCGCATATTGGAAATAGGCCAGCAGCGGACCGGCTGGGAGTACGCGGACCAGTGTTTACGAAAGGCCCGGTCGGGAGTGTGACGGAGCCCGCAAAACCCGTCGCCGAATGCAAACGTCGCTGTTTGGCGACAGCACGACGCTCAATTCTGGTACGCTCGCTCCGGGCTGAAGCCGGCATCGGGACGAAGTGATTTCGACAATAAAACGCTGGCTACACGAGCTGAGCCGCCGCAAGGTGATTCGCGTCGCGATCGCTTACCCGATCGTCGCCTGGCTCCTGATCCAGGTCGCCGGCGGGACCTTCGGCCCGCTCGGGTTGCCATCGTGGAGCATCACGCTCGTCATCGTGCTCGTCGTTCTCGGCTACCCGCTCGCGCTGATCCTCGCGTGGGCGTTCGACATCACGCCGCACGGTGTTCGTCGGACCCAACCGCCGGCGTCGGAGAACTCCGTTGCCGTGTTGCCGTTCCTCGATCTCAGCCCCGAGCGCAATCAGGGCTATTTCTGCGAAGGCATGGCCGAGGAGATCATCAACGCGTTGACGCACGTCCGCGGCCTCGACGTCGCGTCGCGCACATCATCGTTCAAGTTTCTCAACGCGCCCATGGATACGCGTGAGATCGGCGCGCAGCTGCGCGTGCGCAAGATCCTCGAGGGCAGCGTGCGCAAGGCCAGCGAAAGGCTCAGAGTGACCGCGCAGCTCATCGACGTCGAGAACGGGTTTCACCTCTGGTCGAAGCG
>DATBLZ010000180.1:0-1783 GCA_036555065.1 Gammaproteobacteria bacterium | reverse complement strand
CATCGACTGGCTGAGCCCCTATATGCCGGAGCTCCAGTTCCGCGGCGGCGAGGCTTCGGGCGAGTTCACGCTGGCCGGCGGCGGGGGACAGGGCGTGCTTCTTACGGTCGACGAGCCGATCGTGATCGGGAACGCTTTGCCCATCTTCCGCGGAATGGAAGCGCGGCAAACGATCACGGCGACCGTGCGCCCGCGGTTGCTGCTCTCGAATGCGTTGAGCTCGTTTGCGCTCGAGGACCTCCGCATCGAGGCGCCGGACGGCGGCAGACTCACCGGCGAGATCAGCGTCGAGGCGCCGGCCGCCGCCGAGCAGATCGCCATTTCAGTCGCGCTCGACGGCGAGTTTCGCGGCTTCGCGGAACGCTACGGCGCGCGCTTCAACACCTTGCGCTTCCGGCAACGCTCCGAGCTCGAGCCGGCGTCGGGCCGGTTCGCGGTGGAGGAGCTCGCGCTCAACGTCGTGGCTCCGACCGGCGGCGACATCCTCAAAGTCGAAGCCCTGCGACCGTTCTTCATCATGACGGCGCCTTTCGGCGTCGGCGTCGATTCCGGCTCTCCGGACATCCTCCGCGTCGTCGTGACGCCGTTGCGGCTGCAGGATTTGATGCCGCAGATTTTGGGCTTCGACGTCGAGGGATTGTTGCCCGAGGGCGAGTTCTACGGCCGCGCCATCGACGGCCGGCTCGTGCTCGCGGCCGATGCGCCGCTCATGTTTCGCAACGTCAGCGTGCGCTGGGGCGAGGCAACGCTGCTCGACCGGGTCACGATGGGCGTCCAATACGAGGTCGCCTACTCGGCCGGCGGTCTCGAGGCACGGTCCGTCGATCTCACGGCGACGGCCCCCGACGGCAGGATGCTCTTGCACGCCGCGAGTGAGGCCGTGGTGCCGTTGACGAGCACACGGCTGCTCGATCGCGCGCGAATCTCGATCGAGGGGAATCTTGCGCCGCTTTCCGACCAACCGATCTTGGCGGATCTTCCGCCGTTCACGGCCGGCACGCTTGCGACGTCGCTCGACTTCGTCAACGGCGAGGAGACGACGCTCGGATTGAGCGTCGAGCTCGAGGGTGCAGCCACGGCAGGCTCCGGCGTACTGCCCGATCTCGACCTGCGCTTCGACGCGTCCGGCGTGCTCGGCGATCACGTGCAATTCTCGCTGCCGCTCAAGCTCGAGTCAGCGGAGCTCGGCACCTCGGATTTGCTTCTTCAGGGCACGTCGATGTTCGATGCGAACGGGGTACGCAATTTCGAGGCCGCGCTCGTCGGCGAGCGGGTCGCGATGAGCGACGTCGATCGGCTCAGCGCCGTTTTCAATCCGCCCGAGGACGGGCCCGCCGGCGAACCGCCGCCCGGCCAAGCGCCGCCCGGCGAGGCCGCTCCGGAAGAGCGTTCCGGGCTCGCGCCATTGTCCGAGGAAACGCGCTCGGCGATCGCAAAGCTCCGCGCCGAGCGCGACAGCGTTCCCGCGTGGACCGATCGGTTACGAGGAACGGCGAGCGTCGACATCAAGAGCATCGTGTATCCGACGTCTACGATCGAGGGCTTGCGCGGCAAGCTCGAAGTGACGCCCGAGCGCGCGGCGCTCACGGGCCTCGAGGCCTCGCTCTTTGGTGCGAAGCTCGCCGCGGATGTGATCGTCGTCTTCGCCGCAGAGGAGCCGAAGCCCTATACGCTCGACTTCCACGCGAACATCGACGACCTCGATCTCGGCCGCGTCTTTCGCGCCGTCGCGCCCGATGTAACCCCCACGACCGAAGGCACATTCGAGTTCTCGACTTCCTTG
>DATBLZ010000171.1:0-69442 GCA_036555065.1 Gammaproteobacteria bacterium | reverse complement strand
AACCCGCGACCCCCGGCGTGACAGGCCGGTATTCTAACCAGCTGAACTACCACTCCGGCTCTTTCTGGTGGGTGCTGAGGGGATCGAACCCACGACCTTCGCCTTGTAAGGGCGACGCTCTCCCAGCTGAGCTAAGCACCCGGGACAGAGCCGGTCAGTTTACGGCATCCTTCAGAGCCTTACCAGCTTTGAAGCCCGGCACGTTGCTCGCGGCGATTTGGATCGTCTCGCCCGTGCGTGGATTGCGGCCCTGTCGAGCGTTGCGGTGTTTCACGCTGAACGTCCCGAATCCCACGACCGCAACTTGTTGTCCCCTCTTCAAGGACTTCGCGATGGCATCGACCACCGCGTCTATGGCACGCCCTGCATCCGCTTTCGAAAGATTCGCCGACGCAGCGACGGCATCAATGAGTTCCGCTTTGTTCATTCCTGTCCCTTAAAAAGATTGGTTGATCCCCAGGCGCACGCGACGCCTACCATTGAGATGTGTCCGGAAGTGGCCGCACGACTCGTCGAAGTGCTCTCGACGAGCTTCCGCGACACGCAGTCTTATACCAAGGCGGATTTTGACGTGTCAACAAAAGTCGCTTCGAGCATCAGTGCGGGAGAATCGGTTTGCTCTCTTCTTGAGCGGGTGTCGCTGCGCGCTCGCCCGTCGGCGGTTGCTCCGTCGCTTTCGGATGCGGCATGTGTTGCAACGCCAACGAGAACACCTCGTCGATCCACTTGACGGGAACAATGTTCAACTTGTCTTTGATGTTCTTCGGAATTTCCGCCAGGTCTTTCTCGTTGTCCGACGGGATCAATACCTTCTCGATGCCGCCCCTGTGTGCCGCGAGCAACTTTTCCTTGAGGCCGCCGATCGGCAGCACTTCCCCGCGCAGCGTGATCTCGCCGGTCATCGCGACATTCGAGCGTGCCGGGATTTTCGTCAGCGCCGAGACCAATGCCGCGCACATTCCGATGCCCGCGGAGGGTCCATCCTTCGGCGTTGCCCCCTCGGGAACGTGCACGTGGACGTCGTTGGAAGCTTGAAAGTTCTCCTCGATGCCGAGCACCTTTGCACGACTGCGAACGACGGTCATTGCAGCCTGCACTGATTCTTGCATCACGTTCCCGAGCTGCCCGGTCTGAATGAGCTTGCCCTTGCCGGGCACCGTCGCCGCCTCGATCGTGAGGAGCTCGCCGCCGACTTCGGTCCACGCGAGCCCCGTAACTTGACCGATTTGATCGTTCTCTTCGGCGCGCCCGTAACGAAATCTGCGCACGCCGAGGTACTTCTGTAGATTTGCGTGGTTGACGCGCATCGTGTTCTTGCGCGGCCGCAACAGCAGCTGCTTGACGACTTTGCGGCAAATGTTCGCGATTTCGCGCTCGAGGTTCCTGACTCCCGCTTCGCGCGTATAGAAGCGAATGATGTCGATGATCGCCGAATCGGAAATCGACAGCTCTCCCGCGCCGAGCCCATTGAGGCGCATTTGCTTCGGCACGAGATAACGCGTCGAGATATTGAGCTTCTCGTCTTCCGTGTAGCCCGGCAGCCGGATGACTTCCATGCGATCCAACAGCGGGGGCGGAATGTTGAGGCTGTTCGCCGTGCAGACGAACATCACTTCGGACAAATCGAAATCGACCTCGAGGTAGTGATCGTTGAACGTCGAATTCTGCTCCGGGTCGAGGACCTCGAGCAGCGCCGACGATGGGTCGCCGCGGAAATCCATCGACATCTTGTCGACTTCGTCGAGCAAGAACAGCGGATTCCGGACTTTGATCTTGCCGAGATTCTGAATGATCTTGCCGGGCATCGAGCCGATGTACGTGCGCCGGTGGCCGCGAATTTCGGCTTCGTCCCGAACGCCGCCGAGCGACATACGCACGAACTTGCGGTTCGTCGCGCGGGCGATGCTCTGCCCGAGCGACGTTTTGCCGACGCCCGGCGGGCCGACGAGACATAGGATCGGCCCCTTGAGCTCCTTGACGCGCTGCTGCACGGCCAGATACTCGAGGATGCGCTCTTTGACCTTCTCGAGGCCGTAGTGGTCTTCCTCGAGCACGCGCTCGGCCTCGACGAGATCCTGGTGAATCTTCGTGCGCTTCTTCCACGGCGCCTTGAGCAGCCAATCGACGTAGTTGCGCACGACCGTCGCCTCGGCGGACATCGGCGACATGAGCTTGAGCTTGTTGAGCTCCGACGTCGCCTTCTCCTTGGCTTCTTTCGACATGCCGGCCGTCTTGATACGGCGCTCCATGTCGGCGAGCTCGTTCGGCGCGTCCTCCATCTCGCCGAGCTCTTTCTGAATCGCCTTCATCTGCTCGTTGAGATAGTACTCGCGCTGGCTCTTCTCCATCTGCTGCTTGACGCGGCCGCGAATGCGTTTCTCGATGCGCAACATGTCGATCTCGGCGTCGATGAGCCCGAGCACGTGCTCGAGGCGCGGCCGCGGATCGACGAGCTCGAGAATCTTCTGCTTCTCCGAGAGCTTGAGCACCATGTGCATCGCAACGGTGTCGGCAAGCCGGCTCGCGGAATCTATTCCGGAAAGCGACGTGAGAATCTCGGGCGGGATCTTCTTGTTGAGCTTCACGTACTGCTGGAATCGCTCGATGACGGAACGCGTGAGGACGTCCATCTCGCGGGCTTCGACAGGGCCCGGCTCGGCGAGCGGCTCGGCCGCGGCCGTGAAGCAATCCCCGATCTCGAGGTCCGCGAGCTTCGCCCGCTTGACGCCTTCGACGAGCACTTTGACGGTGCCGTCAGGCAGCTTCAGGAGCTGCAGAATCGTCGCCACCGTGCCGACCGAATAGAGATCCTTAGGAAGAGGCTCGTCGACGTCGGCCTGAGTCTGGGCGACGAGCAGGATTTCCTTCGTTGTGGCCATAGCCTGGTCGAGAGCGACCACGGACTTTTCGCGGCCGACGAACAAAGGTATGACCATGTGCGGATAAACGACGACGTCCCGCAATGGCAGGATCGGCAAGCGCTTGAGGCCGACGGGTAGAGCTGTCTCGGTTGCCATGGACGACGCTGCGATCGCTCAGCGGCGCTCGTCGCCGACGGCCGCCGCTTCCTCGGTCTCGTAGATCACGTACGGCTTGGTCTCGCCCGTGACCACGGCATCGTCGACGACGACCTTGGTCGCATTCGTCATCGAGGGCAAGTCGTACATCGTATCGAGCAACACGGTCTCGAGGATCGTGCGCAAACCCCGGGCCCCGGTCTTGCGCTGCATCGCGCGCTTCGCGACGGCGCGCAGCGCGTCTTCGCGGAACTCGAGCTCCGCGCCCTCCATCTCGAAAAGCTTCTGGTACTGGCGCGTGAGCGCGTTCTTCGGCTCCGTGAGAATCTCCATGAGCGCCTGCTCGTCGAGCTCATCGAGCGTCGCGACGACCGGCAAGCGGCCGACGAATTCCGGTATCAGGCCGTACTTGATGAGGTCCTCGGGCTCGACGTCCTTGAGGAGCTCGCCGACTTGCTCCGACACGTCGGTGGAGCTTCGTACCTCCGCGACGAAGCCGATGCCGCTCTTCTTCGAACGGTTGAGAATGATCTTCTCGAGGCCGGAGAACGCGCCGCCGCAGACGAACAAGATGTTCGTCGTGTCGACCTGGAGGAATTCCTGTTGCGGGTGCTTGCGTCCACCCTGCGGCGGCACGGATGCGATCCTGCCTTCGATGAGCTTGAGCAGCGCCTGTTGCACGCCCTCGCCCGAAACGTCGCGCGTAATCGAAGGGTTATCGGACTTGCGCGAGATCTTGTCGATCTCGTCGATGTACACGATACCCGTCTGCGCCTTCTCGACGTCGTACTCGCACTTCTGCAAGAGCTTCTGAATGATGTTCTCGACGTCCTCGCCGACGTAACCTGCTTCCGTCAGCGTAGTCGCATCGGCAATCGTGAAGGGCACGTTCAGCACCCGCGCCAACGTCTCGGCGAGCAGAGTCTTGCCGCAGCCCGTCGGGCCGATCAGCAATATGTTGCTCTTCGATATCTCGACGTCTTGCTTGTTCTTCTCGCGCGAGCGTGTCTCGAGGCGCTTATAGTGGTTGTATACGGCGACGGCGAGCACCTTCTTCGCCGTCTGCTGGCCGATCACGTATTCGTCCAGTACTGCCTTGATTTCGTGGGGTTTGGGGAGCTTGTCGCGCCCGCGCTCGGCGCGATCATCGAGCTCCTCGCGAATGATGTCGTTGCAGAGCTCGACGCACTCGTCGCAAATGAAAACCGAAGGGCCGGCAATGAGCTTTCGAACTTCGTGCTGACTCTTACCGCAGAACGAACAGTAGAGAAGCTTGCCGTCGTCCGACTTGCCGCGCGAATCACTGCTCATAAGTCAGGTCCTTCTGCCTCCCGACGATAAGCCACTCAATGGCCTTATAGCATTACTGTAAAGTGACTGCAAAGCGCCAACTCCCAGTTTTCCGGCGCCTGTATGTCGTTGGTTCATCTCGCTTTAGCGGCCGGGTCGGCGCGCTTCTCGAGCACCGTATCGATCAAGCCGTACTCGACGGCCGCGGCTCCGTCCATGAAGAAGTCCCGGTCGCTGTCGGCGGCAATGCGCTCGAGCGTCTGTCCCGTGTGCCGCGCCATTATTTGGTTCAATTGCTCGCGCAGCTTGAGCACTTCGCGTGCCTGGATATCGATGTCGGACGCTTGGCCCTGGAAGCCGCCGCTCGGCTGGTGGACCATGATGCGCGAGTGCGGCAGGCAGAAGCGTTTGCCTTTCGTACCGCCCGCCAATAGCAGCGAGCCCATGCTCGCGGCCTGCCCGACGCAGATCGTGCTCACGTCCGGCCTGATGAATTGCATCGTGTCGTAGATCGAAAGGCCCGCTGTGACGATGCCGCCCGGCGAGTTTATGTAGAGGTGAATGTCTTTGTCGGCATTCTCGGATTCGAGGAACAAGAGCTGCGCGACGACGAGGTTCGCGACCTGATCGTCGATGTTGCCGACGATGAAGATCACGCGATCCTTGAGCAAACGTGAATAAATGTCGTAAGCGCGCTCGCCACGCGCCGTCTGCTCGACGACCATCGGAACCAGATTCAAAGCTTTCGTGGTCACTTGCTCACCTCCATGCCCATGAACTCGTCGAAGGTCGAGGCCTTGTCCTTGACCTTGCCGTGCGCCAGCAGGAAATCGACGACCTGATCCTCGAGCACCGCGGATTCGACCTGGCCCATGAGCTCGCGGCTGCTCCGATAGAGCTGCGCGGCCTCGTGCGGCTTCTCGTACGGCGCCGAGAGCTCCTCGATGCGGCGGTCTACGCGGTGGCGGTCGAGCTCGACCTTGTGGGCGCGGATGACTTCCTGAACGAGGAGCCCGAGCTGGACGCGCCGCGTCGCCGACTCGCGGAAGCTCTCGACCGGCGGCGCCTTCACGGGATCCTGCGTGCCCAGGCGGCGCATCGCGTCCGCCTGCAGACTGCGCATTTCTTGCATGACGAGGGCGTTCGGCACGGCGATGCGATTCCCGTCGAGCAAGGCGTTCAACGCCTGAGCTCGCATGTGCAGTCGGTGGCGCTCGTCGAGCTCGCGCTGCATGTTCTTGCGCACCTCGACCTTGAGCGCGTCGAGACCGCCGTCGGTCACGCCGAACGCGCTCAGAAACTCTTGGTCGATCTCGGGCAAGACCTGCTCTTCGACACCCTTGACGCGGATCTCGAACACGGCCTTGTTGCCGGCGACGCTTGCAACACCATAGTTCTTCGGGAATTTCACTTTGGCGGTCTTCTCTTCGCCCTTCTCGACATCGCGGAGCGCCGCGTCGAAATCCTCGACGACCTGCCCGCTGCCGAGCACGACGGGAACGTCCTTGCCTTCGCCGCCCGCGAACGTCGTGCCGTCGATCTTCCCCGTGAAATCGACGGTGACGCGGTCATTGACCTGCGCCTTGCGATCTACGCTCCGCCAAGTCGCGCGCTGTCGGCGTAGTCGCTCGATCATTTTCTCGACGTCCGCAGCGGTGATCGCCACGACGGGCTTGTCGATCCCGAGCTTCTCGAGCCCTTTGAGGGCGATCTCGGGATAGACCTCGAACGTCGCACGATAGCTGAAATGCTTGCCGTCCGCGCCACCGAGGGGCTCGATTGCGGGGCCGCCCGCGGGGTTGAGCTCGGCCTGCTGCACGGCCCGCGAGAAACTTGCGCGTATGACGTCGGCGAGCACCTCTTGGCGCACCTGCGGGCCGTAGTGCTGCCGCACGACTTTGGGCGGAATTTTCCCTGGGCGAAATCCCTTGATTCGGGCCGTGCGGCCCACCTTGATCAAGCGCGCGTCGATCTCGCGCTCGATCTCGGCCGCGGGCACGCGCACGGTCATCCGGCGCTCGAGGCCCTTGGCTTTCTCGAGCGAAACGTCGAGGTTCGTCGAATCAGTCACCGTGCGCCGTTCCCGTGGAGTCGAATCGCCCATCCGCCCGCAACATTGTACTGGTGCGAAAGGGGAGACTCGAACTCCCACGGGTTGCCCCACTGGATCCTAAGTCCAGCGCGTCTACCAATTCCGCCACTTTCGCCGTACACGAAATATGGCGGCCATTATATATGGTGTGCGCGAGCGCTTTGCGGCGGCGCCGCAGGTGGGAATCGTGGGAGGCGACCTCAGTCGCGACTCCCTTCGCGGCTAAAGCCGCCCCCAGGTGGGCTACGGAATCGTTTTGGTCGCCTCGTTCGAGTAGGCGCTATACACGCCTTGGCTGTTCCCAGCCGTCGTTGCGAAGTAATACGTGGTGCCGGACAGGAGATTGGTGACGACGTATGTCGTCAACCCCGAGCTGATCGTCGCGCTGTTCGTGTAGTTGCGCGACGCCGTCCCCCAATGGATGCGATAGCTCGCCAGGTCCGTCAGAGGCGAGCCGTCCTCGTTCTGCGTCGGGGGCGTCCAAGTCAACGTGGCTGTTCCCGTCCCGACCGCGACGACCGTGATCGTGAACGCCGGCAGCGCGGCCGTCGCCGAACCATCGCTGACGCTGATCGTGACGTTGGCGTAACTGCCGACGTCGCCCGCAGTCGGCGTGCCCTGTAATTGGCCCGTCGCCGTGCTGAACGTGGCCCAGACGGGTGGGTTGGTGATCGCGAACGTCAGCGTATCGCCGTTCGCATCGCTCGCCGTCGGCGTGAAGGAGTACAGACTGTCCTGGAGCACCGACGTCGGCGGCGTGCCCGAGATCGTCGGCGGGGAGTTCGGCGCGGGTGCGACCGTGATCGTGAACGCCGGCAGCGACGTCGTCGCCGTTCCGTCATTGACGCTGATGGTGATGTTCGCGAAGGTTCCGGCCGCCGTCGGCGTGCCCTGCAGCCGCCCGGTGCTCGCAGTGAACGTCGCCCACGCCGGGCGGTTCGCGATCAGGAACGTCAAGGGGTCGTTGTTCGGATCGCTCGCGGTCGGCGTGAACGAGTACTGCGTGCCGACCTGCCCCGATGTCGGCGGCGTGCCCGAGATCGTCGGCGGGGAGTTCGGGGGGGGCGGCGCTGTCGTCACCGTTATCGTAAACGGCGCCAACCCTACGGTCGTGGTCCCGTCGCTGACGCCGATAGCGACATTCGCGAAAGTGCCGGCCGCCGTCGGCGTGCCCTGCAGCCGCCCCGTGCTCGCGGTGAACGTCGCCCAGGCCGGACGATTCGCGATCACGAACGTCAGGGGATCGTTCTCCGGATCGCTCGCGGTCGGCGTGAACGTGTACAGCGTTCCGACTTGGCCCGACGTCGGCGGCGTGCCCGAGATCGTCGGCGGGGAGTTAGAGGGTGGCGGCGGGGGCGGCCCTCCCGTGACCGTTATCGTAAACGGCGGCAAACCTACCGTCGCCATCCCGTCACTGACGCCGATCGTGACGTTCGCGAAAGTACCCGCCGCGGTCGGCGTGCCCTGCAACTGGCCGGTCGTGGTGCTGAAAGTCGCCCACGCGGGAGGATTGAGTATCCCGAAGGTCAACACGTCGCCGTTCGCGTCGCTCGCCGTCGGTGTGAACGAGTACGGCGTGCCGACTTGAGCCGTCAGTGGGGGTGTACCTGCGATCGTCGGGGCGGAATTGCCGGTCGGCGGGGGCCCAGTGCTCTGTGCCGCTTCATCGTCGCCGCCGCTGCACGCGACGGTCAAGGCAGCGCAGACCATCAAGACGCAAAACCGCGTCGTCCGCTCGGCGATAGTCACTTTCACTTACTCCTACTCCCTAGAAGACTCGGCTTCTCGTGCGCAGAGCACACCGAGCTCGGGGAGCGGACGACCCACGCGTGACGGCGGTGGCCCGGCAACCCCGCTGTCGTAACGAACGGACTCGTCATTGACTCCGCTCGCCAGACCGGTGGCTTTGCGTCCCCGCCTCGCGGCGGGTTTACCTTTGTCAGCCCATGCTAGCGCGGGCTGTGGCACAAACGTTAGTTACAATTAACGTGCCAACCGGCATGTTCACGGCGCCGTGCGGCTTTTCCGGTCGACGCCGACGCAGAGCACGCGACTAAGTGTTTGCAGATTGCGACGCAGTCGTCAGAATCGTTGTGCGGGGTGTCGCTGCGCAGCGACTGCGAGATGAACAAATGTAAAACCCACTCGCACTTCGCTTATCATCCCCCGGTAAATAAAGGAGTTTCGTATTTACCCGTCGTTGCTTCGCGACGTCGTCGATCGGCGACTCGCGACGTAACGGGCGTTACTACGTCAAATACCGATGAGCGTCGTGCCATCACGAATCGCGGCCGCCTGCATCGCCGCCCTGCTTTCGCCTACGGCCCATGCCCGCGGCGTGAGCCCCTATCTGCCCCTTGGGCTCTCGCCTGAGATCGAGCGGCGGATCGAGCGTGCGCTGATCCTCGCCGATAAACCGATCCTGACGCGCCCGATCGCCGCTGCGACCGTGCTCGAGGCCCTGCCGGCCGTGTGCGCGAAGGATCCCGTCCTCTGCGAGCAAATCCGCCGCTATCTGCGCCCCTACATGAAATCCGCCGGGCTCACGCATCTCAGCGTCGCGGCAGCGTCGGCATCGACCGAGACGAGCAGCCTGCCGAACCGCCATGGCATGGCCTCGGGCAGCGGCTACGAGCTATCGGCGAGTCTTTACTGGCAACCGAGCGATTTCGTGTTGCTCAACGGCGGCTTCCTCGCCTACGAAGACGAGACGATCGCAACGGGCAGCGTCTTGAGCTTCGGCGTCGAGCACGCACAAGTCGACGTCGGGTATCGCGATCACTGGCTGTCGCCGATGACCGATAGCGCCATGCTGCTCAGCACGCAGGCGCAAACGATGCCGTCAGTGACACTGTCGAGCTATTCGCCGATCACACGCTTGGGACTGCGCTATGAATTCTTCATCGCCGAGATGAGCGAGTCGAGCAATATTGCCTTCGAGGGAGGGTACACGTCCGGGAATCCGCAGCTCGCGGGCATGCATGTCTCGGTCGAGCCCCTGCCCGGCTGGGCCATCGGCTTCAATCGGCTCATGCAGTACGGCGGCGGCGAGCGGTCCGATTCGTTCGGCGATATGTTCGATGCGTTCTTGCGCCCCAACCAAGAGGACAATACGGGCACCGATCAGGATTTCGGCAACCAGCTTGCCTCGATTACGTCGAGCTTCCTGGTCCAAGGCGACGTTCCGCTCGCCCTCTACCTCGAGTTCGCGGGGGAGGATACTTCGAAGAACAGCAACGTCCGCCTGGGCAATTCGGCGCTTTCGGCCGGCGTGCACTTCCCAATGCTCTGGCGAAGCGTCGAGCTCACGTTCGAGGCAAGCGAATGGCAGAACGCCTGGTACGTTCATCACATCTATCAGGATGGGCTGCGCAACGAGGGCAACGTCATTGGTCATTGGGGCGGCGACATGCGCGTCCTCAACGACGGCGTCGGCGCATTGAGCTACATGACGCGAATCGGTTGGCAGGGACGCATGGGCGGCATGCTCGAGGCCACCTATCGCACGCTCGACAATGAGGACTACACGGGATACGCGTACGAGCGGGCGCAGGCGCTCGAGCTGCGCTACAGCCGCGCATGGCGAGACTTCCACTTCGGTGGCGAGGTTTACGTGGGCAAAGACGTGTTCGGCGAGTCTTATTCGCGCGCGAGCGTGTTCTTGCGCTTCTGAGGACGAACCGCATGAGAGCTGCAGCCTTCGTCCTCTGCTTACTCGCGCTGCCGGCACGGGCGGAATGGTTCGTCGACTTGGGTTTGGGCGCGAACAGGCTCGAAAGCAAATTCGCCTTGCAGGACGAATGGATCGGCGAGACGAACGGCAGCGCCCATGTCGGCATCGGGGTGCGGCGTGCCGCCGGCGAGAAGAGCGACATCGGCGCGCGTCTCGAGCTCGATGACGTCGACTCGAATCTCTACATTGCGATCCGGGCCGTCGACTATCGCCGGCACGTCTCGGAGAACATGGCCGTCGGCTTCTTCCTCGGCGCTGCGCGCCTCGATCTCGAAACCCCGGCTTATGGCTACTACTGGGGCGGCGGCGTAACGCTCAAGGAGCTACTGCGGGACTGGGACTTCGGCGTCGAGCTTCGCTCCGGCGACAACCTCGCCCGCGACAATCTATTGCCCTCCGACCCGCAGGGCGGCAGCCCCGACAACTTCCACGACGTCTTGAGCCTGACTCTTTACCTGAGCCGAAGTTTCTGAGCCAGGATTGCGCCGACCGTCGCGCGCACGTAGCTCCTGTCATCGAAATTGCGCACGGTCGCGGCTGCGGCCGCCGCGAGCCGCTGCCGTGTATTCGCATCGGCAAGCAGCTCGCCGACCTTGTCCGCAAAGGCATCCGCCGCGGGCTGATCGAGGACCCAAGGCGCGTAGTCGGGTGGCAAACATTCGGCGGCACCGACCCGACGCGACGTCACGACAGTCACGCCGAGCGCTTGGGCCTCGGCGACGACCATGCCGAACTCCTCGAACGGCGCCGGATACAGAAGCACGTCGAGCGCGGCGAGCCAGCGCTCCGGGTGCCGATTCTTGGGCCGGTAGACGACACGGCCCGTGGTCACGAGCGCATGGTGTTGCGCCCATTCGGGAAGGCGCGTTGAGCCGACGACGAGAAACCGAGTGCCGGCAGCGCGCTCGACGATGCGCGCCGCAGCTTCGAAAAAGATCTTGAGGCCGCGTTTCTCGAAATCGCCCGACGTCACGAGCCCGACGACGCACGTTTCGGCATCGAGCCCGATGCTCGCGCGGGCGCGCGCCCGCAACGCCGGCGTTGCCGCAGGCACAAAAACCGCCGACCGAAATCCGGGGTAATGCACGGCAATGCGGTTGGGCGCGAGCCCGAAGTGGCGGATCAATGCGCCCTTGACGAGATGGGAATTCGCAACGATCGGCGTATCGGCAGCGAGCCCGGCAAAAAACGCGCGCTCCTGCTCGATCTCATCGACCCATTCAGCGCGCGCAACGAAGCGCTGCGCCTCCGTACACAGGTTGTGCACGAACGTGATGTCCGCACGCACGAGGCACGCACCGTGATCGACGACGATCTCTGTTCTTTCCTTCGCGGCGGCTAGAGCGTTGGCGCGCGCGAGCGCGAGCCGGCGCGCGCGGATGCCCGTGCGCACGAAGAATCTCAGCGCGCCGCGCGCCGCTCCGACTTCGACGCGGGCACCTTGCGCGACGAGGCCTCGGACCTGCATCGCGATGAGCTGCCCGGCGCCGCTCGTAACGCTCAAGCTCGGCCGATACAAGAGAACGTTCATTTAGCTCAAGTATGCAGCACGACTGGCGGCCGCGCTCGCGCCGGCGCACAATGCGCAACCCCTATGAGTACCGTCACCCTCGAAGCAGGCGGCGATCTCGCCGCGCGTAATCGACTCGTCATCAACTTGTTGTTGGTGTCGTCGTTCGTCGTCATTCTCAACGAGACGATGATGGCCGTTGCGACGCCTGCGCTCATGCAGAGCCTCGGCGTGACCGCCGCGGCCGCGCAGTGGCTCACGACTGCGTTTCTGCTCACGATGGCCGTCGGTATTCCGATGACGGGCTTCCTGCTCCAACGCCTCCACACGCGCACGGTTTTCATTCTCGCGATGGCGCTCTTCTCGCTCGGTACTCTCGCGGCCACGATTGCGCCCGGTCTTGCGCCGCTCATCGGCGCGCGCGTGATCCAGGCGTCGGGCACCGCGATCATGATGCCGCTCTTGATGACGACGATCATGACGCTCGTGCCGCCGGACTCGCGCGGCAAGACGATGGGCTTCGTCTCGGCCGTCATCTCCGTTGCGCCCGCGATCGGCCCGGTGCTGTCGGGGGCGATCCTCAATTACTTGCACTGGCGCTGGATGTTCGTGCTCGTGCTGCCGATCGCGCTCTTTTCGCTCTGGCTCGGCTGGCGGCGTATCGAGAACGTCACGACGCCGCGCGCGGCGCCGCTCGACATCGTGTCGGTGATCCTTTCGGCGTTCGCGTTCGGCGGCAGCGTCTACGGAATCAGCTTGCTCGGCGTGCCGCCCGGGCCCGGCAACCCGCCGCCGTGGATTCCGCTCGTGATCGGCGGCGCCGCGATGGTCGTGTTCGTCTGGCGACAGCTCGTCCTGCAACGCACCGACGCAGCACTTCTCGATCTGCGCGTATTCCGCTCGCGCATGTTCACGATTTCGCTGACCGTGTTCGCGCTCCTCATGCTGACGCTGTTCGGCACGATCATCTTGCTGCCTATTTATCTACAGAACGTGCTGGGCTTGAGCACGCTGCAGACGGGCCTGCTGCTCTTGCCGGGTGCGTTGCTCATGGGCCGACTCGGGCCGACCGTGGGCCGGGCTTACGATCGCATCGGCGCCGCGAAGCTCGTGATTCCCGGCGTCATCGTCGTCACGGCCGTGCTCTGGGCCATGACGTTGCTCGGCACGCAGAGCCATTGGCAGTACATCTTGGCCGGCCACATCGTCATGTGCGTCGGCTTCGCCCTGCTCTTCACGCCGCTCTTCACGGTGTGCATGTCGTCGGTGCCGCCGCAGCTCTATTCTCACGGCAGCGCCGTCTTGGGCTCGTTCCAGCAGGTCGGCGGGGCGGCCGGCGTCGCGCTCTTCATCGCGATCATGACCGCGCAAACCGCGGAGCTGTCGGCAAGCGGCACTACGGCGCTCGAGGCCCTCGCCGGCGGCATTCGTGCGGCGTTCCTCGTCGGCGCCGTCGGCGCGTTATTCGCCGTCGCGAGCACGTTTTTCGTGCGCAAGCCCGCGGTCGCCCCGGCGCCCGTGGCGCATTGAACGCGCGCACCGCCGCTCAGACACGTGCGCTTGCGTCGCGTGACCGTTGGGATGCGCGCGCGCGGCCCACTTCGATACGACCCAGTATGAGCCCGATGACGCCCGCCATGACGGAAGCGATCAGAACGCCCGATTTGGCGGCGGCCAACAGACTCTCGCTGCCGAAGGCAAGCGTGGCAATGAAGATGGACATCGTGAACCCGATGCCCCCGAGGCAGCCCACGAGGGCCACGCTTCGCCACGTAACACCGCGTGGGAGATGGCACCAGCCGAGCCGCACGGCGAGCCAGCTTCCGAGCGTGATGCCGACGGGCTTGCCGACGACGAGCGCGGCTGCTACTCCGATTAGGACGCTTTGCGCCGATCCGCTCGTGAGCTCCAAGCCGCTGAGGCTTACGCCGGCGTTCGCGAGCGCAAACAGGGGCATGACGCCGTACGCGACCCAAGGATGCAATGCGGCCTCGACACGCACGACCGGCGGCAACAATTCGCGTTGCGCCGCGCGCAGGTCCTTCAACGGCGCGAGGTCTGCACCCCGGTCGTGGCCCCGTGACTGGGCGTTCCGCTTGAAACGCTCCAGCGCCTTCATCGCCAGATCGAGCGGCCGCTCGCGCCGTTTCATCGGGATTACCGGGGTCAAGAGGCCGAGCACGACTCCGGCCAATGTGGGATGAACGCCGGCTCTGAATAAGCCAAACCACAGGATCGCTCCAGGCACGAGATACGCGAATGCCGCGCCAACCCCTATCCGCTGAAAGCCCAGCACGAGTAGCACACCCGATCCGGCGATGAGGAGCCCGGATGGGTCGAGCCCACCGGAATAGAACGTGGCAATGATGATGACGGCCGCGATATCGTCGATGATCGCAATCGCAAGAAGAAAAATTCGGACACTGCTCGGGATCGATCGACCTAGGAGTGCGAGCACGCCGACCGCGAATGCGATGTCGGTTGCAGTCGGCACCGCCCAGCCTTCGCGAAGGACGGCGTCGGGGTTGATCGCGAGATAGATTGCCGCCGGGACTGCGACTCCGCCCGCAGCCGCAGCAAGCGGCAGCGCGGCCAGACGGAGATTCGATAGCGCCCCATCATGGAGCTCGCGGCGAATTTCCAACCCGGCGACGAGAAAGAAAACGGTCATGAGCACGTCGTTGACGTAGAAATGCAGCGGTTGCGCGAAGAGAAACCCGCCGATACCGAGCGATAGCGGCACGTGCGAAAAGCCGTGATAGGCGTCCGCGAACGGCGAATTCGCCCAAACGAATGCGGTCGCAGCGGCCGCGAGCAGCAGGATTCCGCTCACGGCTTCGATGTGTAGAAAGCGCTCGAGCCCGGCTAAGAGTTTTTCAGCGAGAAGCTGCGCAGGCGGCAACGGCTCTGGCGCCGCATGTCGGTCAACCACGAATTACTCCGCCGTTGGCGGCCCGACCAACGTTGTTGCCTGTCCGACTGCGGAGCGCAGCTGACACCCAGGTGCGATTACACGGTAACCAAAGAGCTCGGTCAAGGCGCGAGTGGTGGGCCGTGTAGGACTCGAACCTACAACCAATGGATTAAGAGTTACCCGTGTTTTCGAGGCCGATGAACCAGTTACGAAAATTCGTCCGCCAATTCGGGTGAGATATCGCCCCGAACGTATGCGGTTTCATGGGGTGCTGGCGGACAGTTATTCGACTTCCGCCTGCTATGCGTACTCAAGTCGCCGATACCGACCACCCACCGAGAAGCGTGCGACTCGCTCGAGCGCCATGGGCCTCCTAGGTGAATCGTCGGGCGAGGAAGCTGCCGAGCCAGACCATCGGCACGACCGGAATGACCACCAGCACGTTGTACCAGTCCGGCATCACGCCCCACAGCGCCCACCAGTGGTTGTAGGCGAAATAGGCAAACAGCAGCCCGCCGCCGATCCAGACCAGACGTTGACTTCTCCCGATCCATTGCGCGACGAAGCCGGCCGCGCCGTTTGCGAGGAGCCAGACGAACTGAAAAAGGATTAGGGCCGAAGTCGGAAAAATGTCGTACCGCTGCTCCTGCCAGAACTGCTGTCCGACCTCGCTCAAAGTGAGCCACACTAGAGACGTGAGAAAGATCGGCATCCAGAACGCGAATACCCACGCCGCGTATCCGGCCGGCAATGCAAGAATGCTTCGAACTCTGGAACTTGTCGCCATCGTCGTTTCTCCGTATGGATAACTCCGGCGCGCAGCCTTAGCGGTAGCTCGACGGCGAAACGCCAAAACATTGCTTGAAAGCGGTGCTAAACGCTGCCGCAGTGTCGTAGCCCACTGCGTGAGCGACCTCGCCGACGCTCCTGCCTTCTGCCAATAGCGACAGTGACGTCAGCAAACGGCTTTGCCGTCGCCAAGCCGCCAGACTGAGCCCTGTCTCCTCCACAAAGGAGCGTTCAAATGTGCGCAGGCTCGCGCCGCCGACTTCTGCTGCAATGAGCTCGACAGAGCGTCCATCGTTTGGTCGCGCGGCGAAGTAGTCGGCAAGCTTGCGAGCTCGCTCGCTTCGAGGTCGAGGCAACGAGAACGACTCGGGCTTGGCGTCGCGCAGTAGTTCCTCGAGCAGCGCCAAGGCATGTGCATGCCGTGAACTACGCTGCGAGGCTCGCGGGGCACTGCAGAGAAACAAAATAAGCTCACGCGCCAAGCTGTCGAGGCCCAACACTTGTGGGCCTGCATCGGTTCGCAGGCTGCCGCGTTCAAAGTAAAGGGCATGCAAATAGAATCGACGTGGAGAGTAGATCGAGTGCTGGACTCCGGCCGGCAACCACAAGCCTTTCAACACCGGATGCACGACGTAAACCGTATCGGTCTCGACGATAGCCGCTGACTCCGAGATCAACGCCAACTGGTCCCAATCGTGTGTGTGCGGCGCGATGCGTCCACCCTGCGGATAGCCTTCGACAAACGTCCGCAGCGATTCAAGGGTAGTCATGCCGAGGACGTGTCTCGATTTAGACGCTGGGCCCGTATTGCATCGCGCAGGCAATGTTGCCGTCGGTGTCGGCGAACTCAACGAGCTTGCCCACGCCGGGGATCTCGATAACAGCCGAGCGCAACGTTCCACCCGCGGCTTCTATGGCCGCGGCGGTTTCGCTGATGGAATTCACGCTAATCGTACAACGAAAACCGCTGACCACACCTTGGGCCGCAGTGCCTTGACGCTTGGCGATCAACCCGCGTGAGATGCCGTGCTCGGCTGCAGGTCCAGTGACAATGTGATAGAAGTCAGGCGGACCGCCAACCTCGAAGCGCCATGCGAAAACGCGCTCATAGAACTTTCGAGTGCGCTCCACGTCGCTCGCGAAAATCTCGAAGTGGGCTATGTGATTGGCCATGCCGCTTTCCCCCGCCCTCGGCATCGCAGAATAGCATTGACGTACCAGCGAAAATTCGACAGATTGTTCTCTGAATCCGACGAAGGTCGGTAAACACCACAAACAATGGACGTTCGGGAGTTCGGGAGAAAGGTCGTCGCGTAACCTAGGCACGCGGCTCTCGGGTGGTAATGGGCCTTTTGGCGGACACTTGCCTGACTTCGGAAACTGCGTAAGTTGTTGTTCGAAGTGGTGGGCCGTGTAGGACTCGAACCTACAACCAATGGATTAAGAGTCCACTGCTCTACCAATTGAGCTAACGGCCCGCGGCGGGAGTGGGGTGGACGATGGGACTCGAACCCACGACGGCCGGAATCACAATCCGGGGCTCTACCAACTGAGCTACGTCCACCAGCGTTCTTTTGTGCGACGCATTTTAGTCGATCTTGGCGCGCCCGGCAGGACTCGAACCTGCAACCCCCGGCTTAGAAGGCCGGTGCTCTATCCTTTGAGCTACGGGCGCTGGTCGTGTTGGTCGGGGCAGAGGGATTTGAACCCCCGACCCTCTGCTCCCAAAGCAGATGCGCTACCAGGCTGCGCCATGCCCCGACAAACTCGAGAATGGTAGGGGCCGCGCGGGCGGACCGTCAAATGAACTTCGCTATAATCCGCGCTCTTTCACAATCTCGAGTGGCACGGTGCCTGCAAAGCTCATCGATGGCAAAGCCATCGCGCAGAGGATCAGAGACGATTTAGCCCCGCGAGTCGCCGCCGTGCAGAAGCGCCTTGGGCGGCCGCCGGGACTCTCGATCGTGCTCGTCGGCGATGACCCGGCCTCGCACGTCTACGTCAAGAGCAAGCTCAAGACGGCGGAGGAATCCGGCATGGCGGTTAAGCTCGAGACGTTGCCGTCGAGCGCGCGCGTCGATGCGGTGCTCGCGATCGTCGCGAAGCTGAACAAGAGCAGTACCGTCGACGGGATTCTCGTGCAATCGCCGTTGCCGGCCGCAATGGGCGCCGAGGCCGAGCAGCGCGTGTTCGATGCCATCGATCCGGCAAAGGACGTCGACGGCTTCAGTCCGATCTCCGCCGGGTACCTCGCGCAGAATCGCGCGGGGTTCGCACCCTGCACGCCCGCGGGCGTCATCGAGATGCTCGAGCGCGACGGCTTCGAGATTCAAGGCAAGCGCGCCGTCGTGCTCGGACGCTCCGACATCGTCGGCAAGCCGATGGCAATGCTGCTCTTGCACCGCAACGCCACCGTCACGATTTGCCACTCGCGCACGCGCGACTTGCCGGCCGTCGCGCGCGAGGCGGACATTCTAGTCGCCGCGATCGGCCGGCCCGCGATGGTCACGCCCGACTACGTCAAGCCCGGCGCCGTCGTCGTCGACGTCGGCATCAATCGGATCACAGACGCGACTGTCGCAAAGCGGATCTTCGCGAATCATCCGAAACGGCTCGAGACGTTCGCCAAAACGGGCGCGATCCTCGTCGGCGACGTCCACCCGGACGTCGCAGCCGTCGCGGGCGCGCTCACTCCCGTCCCCGGCGGCGTCGGACCCCTGACGATCGCGATGCTCATGGCAAACACGGTCAAGGCCGCGGAGCTCAAGCTCGCCAAGAAGGATCGCGGCTGAAGCCGCTCCCACAAGGAGCCGCGACTCTTCTCGAGGAGAGGTATGATTCGCCGCCAAGACCCTCGTGAGACCCCGAGCATGCGCCGTTCGATTCTCTTAGCGATGTTGTTCCTGTCGGTGGCCACGCTCGCGCAAGAGCCGATCGCGGTCAACGCGAGTCCACGTGTACGCGTCGTCACGACGAAGGGCGAGTTCGTCATCAAGCTCAATCGCGCACGCTCACCGTTGTCCGTCGAGGCGTTCCTGCAGAATGTGGCTTCTGGGTTCTATGCCAACACCATATTTCACCGCGTCATCGGCAATTTCGTGGTGCAGGGCGGCGGATACACGACTGACATCGAGCTCAAGCCGACCCTCCTCAAGATATTCAACGAGTCGGGTAACGGCCTCAGCAACTTGCGTGGCACCGTCGGGCTCGCGCGCGCCACCGATCCACACTCGGCGTCGGGTCAGTTCTACATCAACCTCGCGGATAACCTCGATTTGAATCCCCGACCGCCTCGCTGGGGCTACGCCGTCATCGGCGAGGTCGTCGAAGGCATGGACGTCGTCGACTCGATCGGCCAGGTGCCGACGGGCGCCAGCGGTAACTTGCAAAGCGACGTTCCGGTGACGCCGATCGTGATCGAGAGCATGGTCCTGCTGACCGATTGATCGGCGGATGACCGCCCTCTTCATCTCCGACCTCCACCTCGATTCGGAGAGACCGCATTCGACGCGCGAGTTCCTCGCGTTCATGGAACGCCGGGCGCGAGGCGTCGAGCGACTCTATATACTCGGCGACCTTTTCGAGGCCTGGATCGGCGACGACGACGACGATCCCGGCCTCGAGCCTATCTTGGGCTCGCTCGCCGCCGTCGCGCGCGGCGGAACGCTCTGTCATTTCATGCACGGCAACCGCGACTTTCTCATTGGCCGGCGGTTTGCGGCGCGCACCGGCTGCCGGCTGCTCGGCGACTACGAGAGGGTCGAGCTCTACGGGGAGCGCGTGCTGCTGACGCACGGCGATCTCCTTTGCACCGACGACACGCGCTACATGACGCTGCGCGCGACCGTGCGCGACCCGGCCTGGCAGCGCGACTTCCTCGCCAAGCCGCTCGCTGAGCGGCGCAAGATCGCGAGCGAGCTGCGCGCGCTGAGCCGGACGGAAATTTCGGCGAAACCGGAGGAGATCATGGACGTGAACGCGGCCACCGTCGCCGCGACGATGCGCGAATCCGGCGTCCGCATGCTCTTGCACGGACACACGCACCGTCCGGGCATCCACCGTTTCGACCTCGACGGCCGCGAGGCGACGCGCATCGTTCTTGGCGCGTGGTACGAGCAGGGCAGCTGCTTGCGCTGGGACGAATCCGGCTTCGAGCTCGAAACGTTACCGTGCGAGCGACTATAGTTGTGGGAGCGGCTCCCACAAAGAAGCGGTTCCTACAACGCCGCGAGGTCGTCGAGCAACTCACCCGCTGATTGATAACGGTCCTCGGGGCGAACGGCGAGCATGCGATCGAGCGGCGCTTGGAGTCGCGCAAGGCCGCGCTCGAGTCTCGGCCGTGGCGCGTTCGCATGTTTGTAGATCACGCTCATGGCGGTCGCGCCCGTAAACGGGCGCTCGCCGGTCAACATCTCGTAGACGACGCAGCCCAAGCTGTAGATGTCCGAGCGGTGGTCCGTGGGATCGGCATGGCCCTGCTCAGGGCTCATGTAGAACGGCGTCCCGAATATTTGCCCGATGCCCGTGATCGCGCCCTGCAGGTTCAGGTGCTTGGCCAAGCCGAAATCGATGAGTGCGAGCGAATCGTCGTCGCGAAACATGATGTTGCCGGGCTTGAGATCCCGATGCAGGACGCCGACGTCGTGAATCGCCTGCAAGGCGCCCGCTATTTGCCGCGTGTAAACGAGTGCGCGTTCAGTTTCTACAGGTCGGTTGATGCGCTCGCGCAGGCTCCCTGCCGGCAGATACTCCATTGCGATATACGCGTGATCGTCGGCGACGCCGAGATCGTAGATGCGCACGACATTCGGATGCTCGATCCCGGCAATGATCTCGTATTCCTGCAGGAAACGGTCGAAGAGGCCTTCCCCGTCCGCATCGGGGACGTGGCGCAGCACTTTGCAGACGAGCATCCGGCCATCGCGATCGGCGCGCGCGAGATACACCGATGCGAACGCGTTCGAATGCAAGGGCTTCAGGAGCTCGTAGTTGTGCGCAGTTCCACGACGCACCTTGCCGATGAGGGCAGCCGGGTCCGGAATCACGGATTCCTGGCGCAGCGCGTTGCGCAGCGTGTCGATGAGCCGCTGGTGGGTCACGCGCGCCTTCGGGAAGTAGCTCGCGGCGCCCGCCTTGAGGGCATCGACCGCAAGGAACTCGTCGCTCGGCTCGGCGAACACGATCACGGGTGGGCAACGAGCCGCCTTGCGCAATCCCTCGAGCCACGCAAAGCCCGTTTCGCCCTTGAGCGGGTGTCCGAGCATCACGACGTCGTAGCCGGCGAGATCGTGGACGACCTGGGCGAGCGTCTTCGCTCCGGGATCGACCTCGTCGACGAAGGCGCCGGGCCACTGCACCTCGACGTGGTAGCGCAGCGTGCGCCGGTACTCCGGCAGATCGTCGATTATGAGAACGCGCATGGGCTCTATTGAGCCATCAGAGACCGGTCGCTACCTGAACCGTATCCTCGTCGACCTCTTCACTGCGAGCCTGCTTGTCGCGGCGCGCCTTGTTGACGTTCGATCGGGCGACCTCGAGCTCGTCGAGATAGGCGCGGCTCACGTCGCCGGTAACGTATTTGCCGGAGAAGCAAGATGAATCGAAGCCGTCGATGTCGGCCTTCTCGTGGTGAACGGCCTGCTCTAGATCCGCGAGGTCCTGGTAGACGAGCCAATCCGCGCCGATGATCTGCTGCACTTGCGCGTCCGTGCGCCCCGCGGCGACGAGCTCGGCCGCGGCCGGCATATCGATGCCATAAACGTTCGGATAACGCACCGGCGGCGCGGCCGAAGCGAAGTAGACGTTGCGCGCGCCGGCCTCGCGGGCCATGTCGATGATTTGCTGCGACGTCGTGCCGCGAACGATCGAATCGTCGACGAGCAACACGTTCTTGCCGTCGAATTCGAGGCCGATCGCGTTGAGCTTGCGCCGTACCGAGGCCTGCCGTGCGGCTTGCTCCGGCATGATGAACGTGCGCCCGATGTAGCGGTTCTTGATGAACCCTTCGCGGTACTTGAGGCCGAGCCGATGCGCGACTTGCATGGCCGACGTTCGCGACGTATCGGGAATGGGAATCACGACGTCGATGTCGTGATCGGGGCGGATGCGCTTGATCTTCTCGGCCAAGGCCTCGCCCATGCGCAGTCGCGCCTTGTAGACCGACAGCCTGTCCATGATCGAATCAGGCCGTGCGAAGTAGACGTACTCGAAGATGCACGGTGTGCGCGTCGTCTTGCCCGCGAACTCGCGCGAATGGAGCTTTCCCGACTTGTCGATGAAGATCGCCTCGCCCGCGCGAATATCGCGCTCGATCTCGAACCCGAGCGCATCGAGCGCGACGCTCTCGGAGGCAACCATGCGCTCGAGCCCGTTCGCAGTCTCGCGCACGCCCAAGATCGCGGGGCGAATGCCGTGCGGATCACGGAACGCAAGTAGCCCGTGGCCGACGATGAGCGCGATGACCGCGTAGCCGCCCGAGCAGCGTCCGTGCACGGCCTGCACGGCGCTCAGAATCTCGTCGGGCGTCAGGCCGTTGCTCGCGTGGCGCCCGAGCTCGTGCGCGAGCACGTTGAGCAGGATTTCGGAGTCCGAATTCGTGTTGAGGTGACGCCGGTCGCGCTCGACGACGAGCCGCTTCAGCTCCTCGGCGTTGACGAGATTACCGTTGTGCGCGATGCATATGCCGTAGGGCGAATTCACGTAGAACGGCTGCGCCTCGAACGAGCTGCCGCTGCCCGCGGTCGGATAGCGCACGTGGCCGAGCCCGATGTTGCCGCGCAAGCGCAGCATGTGGCGCTCCTGGAAGACATCCCCGACGAGGCCGTTGGCCTTGCGCGTATAGACGCGGTTGTTTTCCTCGGTCGCAATGCCGGCCGCGTCCTGGCCGCGGTGCTGCAGCACCGTCAACGCATGGTAGAGCGCTTGGTTAACGGGCCCGGTGGCGACGATTCCGACGATTCCACACATCTAGTTCACCCGAGACGTTGCGCCGACGCGGCGAACGTTTGGTCAGCCAGTAAATCCCCGCCGAGCTCTGCATAGTAGCGGATACCTGCGGCGATTTGATCGCTCAAGGGTCGCAGTTTCGCGTCCCGCCACCACGAGTCCCCATCCAACCCTAAGAGCTCGATGCCGATCGCGCAGAGGCCGACGATCAGAAGGCCGCGCAGGATGCCGAACAATGCGCCCAACGACCGGTCCGTGCTGCTCAAACCCGTGCTCCGAATCAGCGCGCGCGCGAACCACGCGATCAGGCCGCCCGCCGCGAGCACGATGACGAGGATCACCACGCGCGCCGCCCAGATGCGCAGCTCCGGTGCCGCCGTCCACTCGCCCAGCATGGGCTCGACTACCCCGCCGAGCCGCCAAGCAAGCCAGATCGCCACGAGCCAAGATGCAAGCGCGATCGCTTCCTTCGTGAATCCTCGCCAGTATCCGAAAGCGCCCGAAGCGAGCCAGATGGCGATGATGAAGTAGTCCGCCCAGGTCACGGCTCCGCTCCGTCTTGCTATTCCTGGACGACTTGCGCGACGAACCCGTGTACCGACAATGACGACGTCACCGCCTCGGCCTCGCCGCGCGTCGCATACGGACCGAGGCGAACGCGGTGCATGACCTTCCCGGAGGCTTTGACAGCGGACACGGCGGCGGCGTAACCATACGCGTCGACGCGGCTCGCCAGGCGCTCGGCGTTCGCGGCATCGCCGAAGCTCCCGAGCTGAACCAGCCACGGGCCGGCGAGCCCCGGGGCGGCAGTCGCCGCGCGTTCGGCGGCGGGGCCGGCTGGCGCAGCCACGTGCGTCCCGGCCGGCGTGCCGGCCAGGCTCGGCACCTCGGCCAGGGCCTCTGCCGAAACCGCTCTTTGGTCGAGTCGAATCGTTTGCGTCCTCACGGGCGCGGCATCAGCCTCTGCGGGGAGCTCGAGCGCCGGAGCAGCGGACTCGCGCGGACGCCCCGCACCGTCGAGCAACCATGGAATCAGCCAGACACCGAGCGCAACGAGCACTGCCGCACCGATGAGCCGTTCTTTCAAACGCGAATCCATGCGCAGTCATTCCAGCGAGCGTGGTGCGCAGTATAGCCCAAGAGCCGACATCGCGGGGCCGACGAGATAGAACGAGCCGAACGCGAGCACGCGCTCGCGCGGTCGCGCGCTTGCGCGCGCAGCAACGCACGCTGCGGCGACGTCGGCATAGGCGCGCACCCCGCGAGCCGCGAGCTCGTCGAGCACGACGCAAAGCTGCTCGGCGGAGGCCCCGCGCTCCGAGCCGACGGGCGCGACGTGCCATTCGGCGACGCCGGCGATGAACGGCCGCAAGACGCTCGCGAGGTCTTTGTCGCTCATCGCGCCGAAAACCGCGAGGGTGCGCGGCGCGCGCGGCAATTGCTCGACGGCCGCGTGCAAGCCCGCCGCCGCCGCGGGATTGTGGGCAACGTCGAATACCCATTCGACGCCGTCGATGTTCCGGACGTCGAGGCGGCCCGCGATCCGGGCATCGCGTATGCCGTCCGCGAGCGCCTCCTTGCCGACGGGCAGCACGTGCGCGAGCTCCTCGACCACGGTTATGCAGGCAGCCGCGTTGACGCGCTGGATGGAGCTTCCGAACGCCGGCCGCGGAAACACCCGCGGGGCGGCGCCCGGGCGCCGGTAGACGAGGCCTTCTGCATGGGCTTCGACGCCGAAGTCGCGCCCTAAATAGAGAAGCGCCGCGCCGCGTTCCGCGGCGATCGCAAAGACGCTCTGCGGCGGATCGGGATCGCCGACGATTGCGGGCTTGCCGGCACGCAGGATGCCCGCCTTCTCGCGGCCGATCGATTCGCGGTCCGGCCCCAGGTATTCGCGGTGATCGAGGTCGATGCTCGCGATGAGCGCCGCATCGGCATCGTAGACGTTCACCGCATCGAGCCGACCGCCCATTCCGACCTCGAGAATCGCGACATCGACGCGCTGTTCGGCAAAGTGCAACATCGCAGCAACGGCCGAGGCCTCGAAGTACGACAACGTGATCGATCCGCGCGCGTCTTCCATGCGCTCGAAGAGCCCGATCAACGTCGCATCGCTGACGTCGGCGCCGCCCAAACGAATCCGCTCGTTGAAGCGCCACAGGTGCGGCGAGGTGAACGCCCCGACCTTGTAGCCCGCGTGTACGTAGATGCTCTCGAGAATCGCAACGCACGAGCCTTTGCCGTTCGTGCCGCCGACGGTTACGACGCGATACTGCGGCTTGGCGATCCCCAACGCCTCGAGCACCGCACGGATCCGGTCGAGGCTGAAATCGATCTTCTTCGGGTGCAGCGTCTCGAACCAGGCCAGCCATTCGGCCAGGGTCGTGAAACGGTGCTGGGCGGACGGCGCGCGTCTCTCCAAGCCTACGACGCCTCGGGCCTATCGAGCAGCTTGCACAACACTGCCGCGATCTCGTCGCGCGCATTGCGTCGATCGACGATCATGTCGAGGGCTCCCTTTGCCAACAAGAACTCGGCGCGCTGGAACCCCTCGGGAAGCGTTTCTTTGACGGTCTGCTCGATAACCCGCGGGCCGGCGAACCCGATCAACGAGCCCGGCTCCGCGATGTTGACGTCGCCGAGCATCGCGATGCTCGCCGAGACGCCCCCCATCGTCGGATCCGTCATTACCGAAATGTACGGCAGCCCCGCTTCGCCGAGCGCCGCTATCGCAGCGCTCGTCTTGCTCATCTGCAACAGCGAGAAAAGCGCCTCTTGCATACGCGCTCCGCCGCTCGCCGAGAAACACACGAACGGGCGTTTGTGCTCGATGCAGTATTGCACGCCGCGGACGAAGCGCTCGCCGACGACCGATCCCATCGACCCGCCCATGAAGCGAAACTCGAAGGCAGCGGCGACCAAGGGAATAGACTTCAATGACCCCGTCATGACGATGAGCGCATCGCGCTCGCCGGTGCGCTTTTGGTAGTCCATCAAACGGTCCCGGTAGCGCCGCGTATCCTTGAACCGCAGCGGATCGCGAGGCTCGAGATCGGCAGCGATCTCGCGCGCCGAGTCCGCGTCGAGAAACGACTCGAGCCGCTCGCGTGCATTGATGCGCAGGTGGTGGCCGCACTTGGGACAAACGGAAAGGTTGCGCTTGAGCTCCGCACGATAGAGTTGCGCGGAGCATGCCGGGCATTTGACCCATAGGCCTTCGGGCACGGACCGACTGCGCTGCTCGGTCCGGATGCGCGAAGGCATCAGCTTGTCAAACCAGCTCATGCGTGGTCCCCAATCCCCAGCGGCAGGAATGATAGCAGGCCCGGCTTCGGGGGCACTGTGGGGGCGGCGTCAGCCGATTCCCCCGTGGACAATCGCGACTAAAGTCGCTCCCACAAGGGGCTGTCTCCACGGCGTGGCAACCCGAGCTTCTCCGGGTAATACACCTCGACGAGCGTCAACCCGTGAGCCGGGGCCGTCGCCGCGCCCTGCCTGCGGTCGCGTCCCGCGAGAAGCTCCGCCGCCCAAGCCGGAGCAGCGCGGCCACGACCGATCTCCGCGAGCGTGCCGACGAGATTGCGCACCATGTGATAGACGAACGAGTTGGCCGTGACCTCGATCTCGACGCGCTCGTCGTATCGGGCAATGCCGATCGCGTGAACGCGTCGCATCGGCGTCGACGATTGGCACTCTGCGGCACGAAATGCGGAGAAGTCGTGCTCGCCGAGCCAGGCTATCGACGCTTGCGACATCGCCGCGCAGTCGAGCACGTCGCGGAGCCACCACACGAACCGCCGCGTAACCGCCGGTCGAGTCGCCGACGACGCGATGACGTAGCGATAGCGGCGCGCGATGGCCGAACGGCGTGCATCGAAATCGGCAGGCACCTCGTGCACCCACGCGACGGCGACGTCCGGAGGCAGATTCGAGTTGATGCCGAGCGCCCATCCGCGGGCCGAACGCGTCGCGCTCGTGTCGAAGTGCACGACTTGCCCGGTCGCATGCACACCGGCGTCGGTGCGTCCCGCCGCATGGACTTGTATCGTCTCGTTGGCCACGGCCGAGATAGCCGCCGCGAGCTCGACAGCGACGGACCGGCCGTTATGTTGGGGCTGCCAGCCGACGAAATCGGTGCCGTCGTACTCCACACCCAAGGCGATTCTCGGCATACGTCTACGCCGAAGCGGGCGCGCGCGGTGCCCGGGCTTAAGCCGGCAACGCGTCGATCAGCGTCTGCGCCTCGCGGCGCTGCCCGGGATCGCCCTCGCCGAGGACTTCCTCGAGAATGCTGCGCGCGCCTTCCGGATCGCCCATATCGATGTATGCGCGCGCGAGGTCGAGCTTGGTTCCGACCTCCGTGAGCGTCTGCGGATCCACCGAGCCGACTTCTTCGGTGCCGGTCGGCTCGTCGTCACCGCGCACGTCCGCGCCGATGTCGAGATCGATCGGTGTCGAGCCGCCGCTCTGGAAGATTCCTGTCTCGAGACTCTGCGGGTGCGGCTGCTCGACGGTGTCGCCGCCATGGAGCGCCGCGGAGAAGTCATCGAGGTCGAGGTCGAGATCGCTCTTGCGTTTGGCGGGCGGGACCATCGTTTCGATCGGCCGCTCGATGACCTCGGTGCGTACGGTTCCATCGCCGTCGAAACCCGGTGCGAGCATCGTCGCGTCGCTATCGCTGAGTATCGCCGTGCTGCTGTGCTCGATCTCCGGATCTTCCTCGTGGAGCACCTGCGTCACGCCCGTGGCGGACAGGAGATCGCTCTCGATGCCCACTTGCAGCTGCTCGCGTGTATCGCTTTCCTCTTCGCCCGATGCCGCGTCGCCGAGATTCTGCGGCAGGTCCTTGATGTCGTCGACATCGAGCCCAAGATCGTCGAGGTTGAGCTCGGCCGTGAACTCGCCCGAAGTCTCTGCGCTCTTGCCGCGCAGCCCCGTGCTTTCGACCGTCGGCGTCTCCATCGTCGGCGATTCGCGCAACGCCGACTGCTCGACCGTTTCCGGCGCCTCCGACTCGACCGTCGGGCTTTCCATCGTGACCGCCGACCAGTCGTCGAAGCCCGAGCGCGGAGTTTCGGCCGTCGGCGACTCCTGCGTGGCCGCGAGCGCATCCTCGAGATCCGGCGTCGTCTGCGAGGCTTTCTCATCGAGCTCGAGCAGCGCGGCCTCGAGACCCGCTTGCGTGCGCGTGCCGATGTCGAGATCTACGTTGAGGCCGCCACCGGCAGGCTTCGCCGGTGCCGCCGGCTTGGTCTGTGCCCTCGCGCCGCTCTGCGCGAGCGAGAGATCGTCGAGACCGGCGCCCAGGTCGAGATCGACGCCGGCCCCGGCTGCGGTTCCTTCGTCGGCATCGAACGAGAGATCGAGCGCGGGAGCATCGCCGGCCTCGAGATCGACGTCGACTTCCGCGGCCGCCCTGGTCGCGGCCGCAAACAACGGCTCGTCGGGGCAAATCTGCTTGCCCATGATGACGACCTTGTCCCAGTCCGCGTCCGGCCGGGCCCCGATCTCCTCGCGCAACCCCTTGGCCGTCTTGAGAAACGATTCTTTGTTGCCCCAGACGAAGAAGACCTCAAGAAGCTTGAGCTTGAGGTCGCGGCGCTTCGGCTGTGCCTGGACGGCCTTGGCGACCAGATCCGCGGCTTGATCGTACAAGCCGTAGGCCATGTGGAAATCGGCCTCGGCGATCGGATCGGCCTGGTCCAAATTGATGACCGTTTGGCTCGACAGGGTTTGATCGGCGGGCTCGGGCTCCTTCGCTGCCGCCGCGGCTGCCGAGGCCGCGGACGCCCGCGTCTTTTTCGCCGGCGCCGGTGCCGGTGCCGCCGCCGGCGGCGCTGGCGGCTCGGGCTCCGCGGGTTGCTCCTGGACGACGAAGTCCTCGTCCTGCGCTTGCCGACGCAGCCGCGCCGTCGCCTCCCGCGCGACGTCGTCGTCGAGCTCGGCTTCGAGCGCTTCCCATTTGCCGGTGACGTCCTCGGGCTCGGCACGCCCGCGGCGGCGCAAGAACAAAAGGAGGCCCACGACCACGACGACGGCGCCCGCGGCGATCCAAACGATCGGCATCGCCACCCAGCCGAGGATAGTCTCGAGCAGCGTCGGCTCGGCGCGTGCGGCCGGTGCCGGCCGCGGTGCAACCGCCGGCTCGGTCACTGCGGGTTCGGGAGCAGGCTCCTGGCCGGCAACCGCGGGCTCGTCGGCAAAGACCGACTCCGATTCGAGCTCGACCCCGGGGTCGGCTCCGGCGGCGGGCGGCACTGCCGCCTCCTCGGCCCCGGCACCGACACTGTCTTGAAGCGCGGCCAGCTCTGAGTTTTCGACGTCGAGCAAGCGGTCGCCGGGCTCGACTGCGGTGGAGGATGCGGTCTCGTCGGCCGCGCTGGTGGCGTCGGTGGCCGCGGAATCCGCGTTGCCGGAATCGAGCGCCGCTACGGAGATATCGTCCGACGGCGGGACGAGGATCAAGCGTGGCTCCTGGTCGGCGACTCGCCCCTGCCAGGTATCCGTGTGCTGTTGCACCTCGGCGGTCGCGGCACGCGTGTCCAGAGCCTCGATCTCGTTCAATTCCGGTATGCGCAGGATGGCTCCGCGCCGCAGAATGTTCATGTTGGCGTTGAACGCTTGCGGATTCGCCTCGTAGATCGCGACCATCATTTGATTCATGGTCACGCCGCTCGGCCGCAGCGTTCTCGCGATGCCCCAGAGTGTTTCGCCACGCTGGACCTCGCCGTAAGTGCCGGGCAGAGGCGCCGGCGGCGCCGCGCTCGTCGTAATCGGCGCCGGCGTCACGACCTCGGGTTCGCGCACCGGCGCCCGCGGCTCACTTGCCGGCGGAGCGCGCTCGGCTTCCGGCGCGCGCACCGGCGCCGGTCGCCGAATCTCGCCGCCGGCGCCTTGCTCGGGCACGCGCGTCTGCGCGGGCTCGACGGGTGCAGGCACAGCCGAGGGCGGCAGGAGCGTCGGCGGATCCAAGAACAAGGTGTATTGGCGCAAGAATCGCCCGCTTCTCGAGCTCGCCTCGATGAGGAGCTCGACGAAGGGCTCGGCGATGGATTGGCGCGAGGTCACGAAGACGGCGCGATTGCCGGCAGGGTTGATGCCGATACGAAACTCGAGGCTCGTCAGGAAGGCCGGGCGGTCGAGCCCATACCGCGCGAAGGTCTCCTGGCTCGCCAGCGAAATCGAGAGCCCCTCGAGCTCTTCGGTCGTCGCCGTCAAGGCTATCTCGGCCGCCAACGGCTGGTTCAGCGCCGAGCGAACGTCGATTTCGCCGAGGCTCACGGCCTGCGCTGCGACCGGGGCGATCGACAACGATAGGACCGCCCAACGCGCCAGTGATCTCATTGAGTCTCCCAACACAGCCGAAAGATACCTTACATAAACTGATTTACCAAAATCTCGGCGATTTGCACGCTGTTGGTCGCGGCGCCTTTTCTGACGTTGTCTGCAACGATCCAAAGATCGACACCTCGCGCATGGGACGGATCTTCACGGATACGCCCCACGAAAACGCCGTCGCGCCCGGCCGCATCGGTCGCGGCAGTCGGGTACGCACCGAGCTCGCGCCCGTCGAGTAAAACGACTCCAGGCGCGGAATTTAACAATTTGCGTACCTCGGCAACTGTGACTTTCGTTCGAGTTTCGATATGCACCGCCTCCGAGTGGCCGTAGAAGACCGGAACGCGCACTGCCGTTGGATTTACCATAATCTGGGGCGATTCCAATATCTTACGCGTCTCCCAGATCATCTTCATCTCCTCCCGGGTGTACCCGTTGGCCGTGAATTCGTCGATATGCGGCACGGCGTTGAAGGCGACCCATTTGCCCTTGCCGCGCATCAGGGGGTCGAGGCCGGCCAAGACCTGGCGGGTGTGCTCGGTGAGGGTATCGACGGCGGACTGGCCGCCGCTCGATACGGACTGGTACGTCGCGACGTTGACCCGCTCGACCCCGACGGCGTCATGAATGGGCTTGAGCGCCACGGTCAACGGAATCGTCGCGCAGCCCGGGTTGGCGATGATCCCACGGCGCGTGTAGTCGGCGATCCGCGCGGGGTTGACCTCGGGCACGACGAGCGGAATCTCTTCGTCGTAACGAAAATGCGCGGAGCTATCGATGACGACGTTGCCGAGCGCCGACGCTCTTGGGGCGAACTCGGCCGCGACGGGCGCGCTCGCGGTGAAAAACGCGACTTGCGTAGCCTCGAAATCGAAGTCCTCGAGCGCGCGAATGGGAAGCACCTCGCCACGAAACTTGACGGTCGCGCCCGCCGAGCGCTCGCTTGCGAGAGCGTGCAGCTTGCCGGTCGGAAAACCGCGCTCTTCGAGGACTTGCACCAAGGTCTCGCCGACCAAACCGGTCGCGCCGACCACGGCAACGTCGTAAGCCTTGCTCATCGGTCGTTTCTACAACGCAAGTGTGCTCTTGACGTCGGCGTTCTGCGCGCGGTGCCGCAGGTAATGGTCCATCAGCGTCAGCGCGACCATCGCTTCGGCGATCGGGGTTGCCCTCAAGCCCACGCACGGATCGTGCCGACCCGTCGTCACGATTTCCGTCGCTTTGCCTTCCGTATCGATAGTATGTCCGGGAACCTGAATGCTCGATGTCGGTTTCAGGGCAATACTCACGAGAATGTCCTGTCCGCTCGAAATGCCGCCGAGCGTGCCCCCCGATGAATTCTTCGCGAATCCGGTCGGCGTGATCTCGTCGCGGTGCTCGCTGCCGCGTTGCTGCACGCACTTGAATCCGTCGCCGAACTCGACGGCCTTGACCGCGTTGATGCTCATCAAGCCGTGGGCGAGATCCGCTTCGAGCTTGTCGAAAACGGGCTCGCCGAGACCCGCCGGAACGCCGCTCGCGACGACGTTGATGCGCGCGCCGATCGAGTCGCCATCGCGGCGCAGCTGCGTCAGGAACTCCTCGAGCTCGACGACACGGGCCGGATCCGGGGAAAAGAACGGGTTGTCGCCGACGCTGTCGAGATCGCGCGGTTCGAGGCGAATATGCCCAATCTCGGCCAGATATCCGCGGATGCGCACGCCGAGCTTCTCGGCAAGGTACTTGCGCGCGATCGCGCCGGCCGCGACGCGCATGACGGTCTCGCGCGCCGACGAGCGCCCTCCCCCGCGATAGTCGCGAATGCCGTACTTTTGCTGATAAGTGTAATCCGCGTGGCCGGGGCGAAATTTGTCTTTGATTTTCGTGTAATCGCGCTCGCGCTGGTCCTCATTCTCGACGAGCAGGCCGATCGCCGTGCCGGTCGTCGCGCCCTCGAACACGCCCGATAGAATTTTGACGGTGTCGGACTCCTGCCGTTGCGAGACGTAGCGGGATTGGCCCGGGCGGCGGCGATCGAGATCCTTCTGGATGTCGCTTTCCGCGAGCGGCAGCCCCGGCGGGCAGCCGTCGACGATGCACCCCATGGCGACGCCGTGGCTCTCGCCGAACGTCGTCACCGTAAATAAGCGCCCAAAAGTATCGCCGGCCATCTTCGCTTCTTCTGGTGTGGAAGACTGTTCCGCTAAAGGCGCTCCCACCTCGCCAATTCCTCCGCAGTCACTACGAAAACCCCGTCGCCACCGCGATCGAGCTCGACCCACGTTACGCCGAGACGCGGGTGCGCCGCGTCGAATTCTTCCCGACCGGCGCCGACCTCGACGAGCAACACCCCGTCGCGCTCGAGCCTGCGCGTTGCTCCGCGCAGGATTCGCTCGGCGACCTCGAGGCCCGTCGTTCCCCCATCGAGCGCGACGCGCGGCTCGTACCCGTACTCCGCAGGCAGACCCGCAACGGCTCCCGCCGGCACATAAGGCGGGTTCGACATGATAACTCGATAGCGCACGTCTGCGGGCGGAAATAGGTCCGCTCGGTGCAACCGAACGCGATCGGCAACGCCGTGCAGAGCCACGTTGTCGGCCGCCACCGCGAGCGCATCTGCGGAAATATCCGTCGCGTCGACGAGCGCGCCGCGACAGTGCACTGCGGCCGCTATCGCGAGGCAGCCGCTGCCGGTCCCGATGTCGAGGATTCGGTCGCCCGGCTCGACGTCGCACCACGGCCTAAAGCCCGCCTCGATGATCTCCGCGAGCGGCGAGCGCGGAACCAGCACGCGCGCATCGACGTTGAACTTGAGCCCCGCGAACCACGCTTCGCCGACGAGGTAGGCGAGCGGCACACGCTCGACGGCGCGCTTCTCGGCGAGCTCTGCAGCGCGCGGCGCGAGCATCGGGTCCGGCGCGGCCGTAAGCGGCGCGTCGCTCCACTGCTGCAGGTGCCGCACCAACCAATAGGCTTCATCTGCGGGATTGTCCGTGCCGTGCCCGAATTCGAGAGCGTGCGCCGAAAAGTAACGCGTCAACAAGGAAACCCATTGCTCATACGACGCTGCGCGAGCCAAATCGGATTCGAGTGCGCGCCGATCCATCGGCCGCGCATCATACTCGTTGTGCCATAATTCGCCACGTGATAGGCGGGATGCTCCGAGTCCTCGTCGTTGCGCTCGTGCTGCTCGTGGCGGTGATGTTCATGGTCCCGCGCAACCGCGCGCCGGGTGCACCGAGAGCCGCTCTGCAGGCGGCCACGGTGTTGCCGCAGCCGCGGCCGCTGCCGGACTTCGCGCTCATCGATACGTCGGGTCAGGAATTCACGCGCGCGCGCCTGCGCGGTCGGCATCGGTTGCTTTTTTTCGGGTTCACGCACTGCCCGGACATATGTCCGCTGACTCTGCAAGTCCTCGCGACCGCTGTCGATGAGATCGCGGCAAAGGCGCCTGACCTCGTGCCGGAAGTCGTCTTCGTGAGCGTGGACCCGAATCGCGACACGCCGGAGCGCATTCGCGATTACCTTCGCAACTTCGACGCGCAGTTCGTCGGCGCCGTCGGCTCCGACGCGGCGCTCGAGCCGCTCATACAGGCACTCGGCGTGACCGTGCACAGAGTCGAGACCGATGGCGAACATTACAACATGGTCCACAACGGCACGGTCTTCGTGATCGACCCCAACGCGGCACTCGTCGCTATCTTCGGCGGAACGTCGCACGATGCAGGAGCCATTGTCTCGGACTACCTACGCATCCGCGGCAGAAGCACAGCCGCGCCATGACGCTCGCTTCCGGCGCGCTCCTTCAGCGCGTCTTCCCGCAACGCCTCTTGTGTCAATGCGTTTATCGCCTGTCTAGAACGCGGATCGGGTGGATAAAGAGACCGCTGATTCGGTGGTTCGGCCGGCGTTATCGTGTAGATATGAGCGAGGCCGCTCGCGCGCGCGCCGAAGACTACGCGTCGTTCAATGAATTCTTCACGCGCGCGCTCAAGCCCGGCGTGCGCCCGATTGCCGAAGGCAGCGACTCGATCGTCGCACCCTGCGACGGCACGTTGACGGAATTCGGCACGCTCGAGCACGAGAGCATGCTCCAGGCGAAAGGCATGACGTACTCGCTGGCAGCGTTGCTCGGCGAAGGCGCGCCCGACGCCGAGGCCTTCATCGACGGCAGCTATGCGACGATCTACCTGGCGCCGCGCGATTACCATCGCGTCCACACACCGGTCGCGGGACGGCTGCTGCGCGCTCGTTATATCCCCGGCGACCGCTACAGCGTCAGCGCCGCGACGGCCCGCGCGATTTCCAACCTCTTCTGCCGCAACGAGCGCGTCGTTTGCTGGCTCGAGGCCGAGTTCGGTCGCGTCGCCGTCGTGCTCGTGGGCGCGCTCAACGTCTCGAGCATCAGCATCACGGGACGCGGGGAGATCCCGAGCGGTCCCGCACACACGTGGCAGACGAGCGAGCCCACGCGCCTGCCCAAAGGCGCAGAGCTCGGACGCTTCAACTTGGGCTCCACGGTAATCGCGCTCTTTCCACGCGGCACGATGCGCTTCGAGGGACGCCTCGCACGCGGCGAGCGCGTGCTCATGGGCGCGCTGATCGGACGGACCTTGCCGACGCCGTGAGGGGCTGCAATGCATCTTGACGCGTCTGCTTCCTCGGCCGTGCTCGAAACGCGCGCGCGCGTCAAAGCCAGCGTGCGCGCCTTCTTCGCCGCGCGCGGCGTTCTCGAGGTCGACACGCCGGCGCTGTCACAGGCGGCAACGCCCGATCCCGCCGTCGAGAGCATCGAAGCGCGGCTCCGATTCCTCGGGACGCACACTGCGTACTTGCACACATCGCCCGAGTACGCAATGAAACGGCTGCTCGTCGGCCATTCGCGCGACCTCTACCAAATCAGCCGCGTGTTTCGCGACGGCGAGCTCGGCCGGTGGCATCAACCGGAATTTCTTCTGCTCGAGTGGTACCGGCGCGGATTCACCGACTTAGCGCTCATGGCCGACGTCGAAGCGCTAATCGCGGCCGTCATGCGCGAGTGCGGTCGCAAGCTCGAAAGCGTGCGCATGACGTACCAAGAGGCGTTCGTGCGCGCGCTCGACGTCGATCCGCTCGGCGACATTTCGGATCTCGCGAAGGCGTTGTCACGGCGCGGCGTCGATGTGCCCGCGGGCCTCGCGGGGGACGGTTTGCTCGACCTCGCGCTCGGCGCCGTCGTCGTGCGGAGATTCGCGCCCGGTGTCGTGACTTTCGTGCACGATTACCCGGCGACCCAGGCAGCGCTCGCAAAGATCAAGGACACGACGCCGCCTGTCGCTGCGCGCTTCGAGGCCTTCGTCGGCGATCTCGAGCTCGCGAACGGCTTCCAGGAGCTCACGGACGCGGCCGAGCAGCGGCGGCGCTTCGAAAACGAGCTCAACGTACGCCGGCGCGCCGGTCGCCCCGCGCCACCGCTCGACGAGGCGTTCCTTGCGGCGCTCGAAGCAGGGCTTCCGCCGTGCGCGGGCGTCGCGCTCGGCCTCGATAGGCTCATTGCGCTCGCCGCCGGCGTCGACAACCTCGCAGCGGCGCTCACGTTCGCGCATCGCTTATAGGAGCGTCTTTGTGTGTGGGAGCGGCTTTAGCCGCGACTTGCTGCTTCGCGTGGCTGTGCCGGGTGCGTGAGGATGGGGGCCGACGGCGAGTTCCCCGCGCGCCGACACCACGGAAGTGATATTTGCCAATGTGCTCACGGCGGCGCGTGGGGATGTCTGAGCCGGAGCGCCCCCTTCCTCATGCGCCCAGGCCAGCCGCGCGGAAAATATAGAGAGTCGCGGCTAAAGCCGCTCCCACATCTTAAGAGGCGACGCGCGAGACGTACTCGCCGGTGCGCGTGTTGATCTTGATGACGTCGCCTTCCTCGACGAACAGCGGTACGCGCACGACCGCGCCCGTCTCGACGCGCGCGGGCTTGACGCCACCCTGCGCCGTATCGCCACGCACGCCGGGATCCGTCTCGACGATCCTGAGCTCGACGGAGTTCGGCGGCGTAACTAAGAGCGGCACGCCATTCCACAGCGTGATGATGTAGCTGTCTTCGGCTTTGAGCCACTGCTCGGCCTCGGCGACGGCCCGTTTGTCGGCCGTGAACTGCTCGTACGTATCCGGAACCATGAAGTGCCAAAACTCGCCGTCGTTATAGAGATATTGCATGTCTTGCTCGACGACGTCGGCGCCTTCGACGGTATCGCCCGACTTGAATGTCTTGTCGACGACGCGTCCGGTCTTGAGGTTGCGCACCTTGACGCGGTTGAACGCTTGTCCTTTCCCGGGCTTGACGAACTCGTTCTCGAGGATCGTGTACGGATCCCCGTCGAGCAGGATCTTCAAGCCGCTCTTAAACTCGTTGGTGCTGTAAGTGGACATACGCGCTTAGAATAATTGGGACGCGAATCATACCCTAAGCCCGAGAGAAGCGAACCGCCATGGCCACGAATCCCGTGCTCCCCGACCGAGCGACGCCGCATGCTTGGCAGGCGGAGCTGCGCGCTGCCGTCCGCGACGTTGCGGAGCTCGCGGGCCTGCTCGAGCTGCCCGTCGACGTCGTGCGTGCGCGGGTTGCGGGGGCGGCCGATTTTCCGCTGCTGGTACCGCGCGGGTTCGTCGCGCGCATGCGCAAGCGCGATCCCGATGACCCGCTGCTGCTTCAGGTTCTGCCGCTCGCGATCGAGAACAGCGTGCCCGCCGGCTACAGCGCCGACCCGCTCGGCGAGCAGGCGCTCGCCCACGAGGGATTGCTGCAGAAATATGCCGGCCGCGCGCTCTTGATCGCGAGCGGCGCGTGTCCCGTTCACTGCCGCTATTGCTTTCGGCGCTCGTTCCCTTACCAAGCGCAGCTCGCGGCGCGCGCCGACTGGTCGAGCGCCGTGCAAGGGTTGCGCAGTGCGCCCGACGTCGAAGAAGTGATCTTGAGCGGCGGGGATCCGTTGAGCTTGTCGAACCGACGGCTGGCGGTGCTGCTGCGAACGCTCGCGACGATTCCCTCGTTGCGCCGCGTCCGCATCCACACGCGCTTCCCGATCATGATCCCGGAACGCGTCGATCGCGGGTTGCTCGAGCTCCTTGCCGCAACGCCGCTGCAGACGATAGTCGTCGTGCACGCCAACCACGCGCGCGAGATCGACTCGGCCGTTGCCGGCGCTTTGCAAGCGCTCAAACGCAACATCGATCAGCTGCTCAACCAATCCGTGCTCCTGCGCGGCGTCAACGATCGCGCCGCTACGCTCGTCGCGCTCAGCGAGCGCTTGTTCGAATGTGGAGCGCTGCCCTATTACCTGCACCTGCTCGATCCGGTCGCAGGGGCAGCCCATTTTGCCGTCGAGGAATCCTTCGCGATCGAGGTCATGGCCGAAGTACGAGCGAAGCTCCCCGGATATCTCGTGCCAAGGCTCGTGCGCGAGATTCCCGGCAAACCCAGCAAATCGTTCATTACCTAATCCGAGCGCTGTGAACCGCGTCCCGTTGGCCGCACGGGGCGATGCTAGAATGCCGGGCGTCTCGAAAAATCGAGAAACCCTGAGATTTCCTTCAGCGAATGAACGAAAGCTCTTTTGTCATTCTCGTGCTCGCGACCCGTCAAGAGGAGGCCGAGCTCGTCAATCGCACGCTGCGCGACGCCGGACACCGCGCGCGTTGCGAATGGATTCAACGCACGGATGCCGTCGCCGACGCGCTCCAGGACAAGGACCCCCAGTTATTGATCGTCTTCGCCGACAACATGGCGGCGATCCGCGAAGTCGCGAAGACTCGCCAGCATGTAGCGCCGATGGTGCCGCTCATCGTCGTGCGCAAGACCGTAGACGAGGCCGCGATCTCCGAGATCATGGCCGCCGGCGCGCAGGATCTCGTCTCGACCGAGCGGCCACAACGACTCTGCGCGGTCGCCGAGCGGGAGCTGCGTACGTATCGGCTCGAGCACGCGCTCAACGAGACATTGTCGTCCGCCGCCCAATACCGCAAGCAGCTGAAGGCGTTTCTCGCCGGCACCGTCGATGCGATCGCGCACGTCCACGAAGGCATCGTCGTCGAGGCCAATCAAGCATGGGCGAGTCTATTCGGGCTCCCCAATCCCGAGGCGGCACACGGGCCGCTCATGGATCATTTCAGCGCCGACAGTCAGCCCGCGCTCAAAGGTGCCCTCATCGCGTGCGCCAAGGGCCAGTGGGGCCAGGAGCCGCTCAAGGTCACGGCGCTCGGCGCCGAGAGCGCGTCGATCCCTCTGAAGCTCATGCTCGAAGCGACGACGTTCGAGCGCGAACCCGCGATCAAGCTCAGCGTTCCGCGCGAGGTCGCGCAGCGCAAAGAGCCTGAAGAGCTCGTCGAGCAAGCGATACACGTCGATCCCATGACGGGTTTCTACAATCGGCGTCGCTTCATCGAGCTGCTCACGGACCGCCTCGACACGACGCCGCGCGGCGGCATGCGTGCGCTCGCGTACATCCGCCCCGATAAGTTCGGTGAGATCGAGGACGAGGTCGGACCTCTCGCGAGCGAGGAAATCATCGTTCAGCTCGCACAATTGTTGCGCAGCCTCGCGCACGACAACGATGTCTGCGGACGGTTTGGCGGCAACGTCTTCACGATGGTCGTCGAGCGCGGAACTTTGCGCGATGCCGAGGCGTGGGCGGAGCACGTCATCGTGCGGATTCGCGAACACGTCTTCGAGGTCGCGAACAAGTCGTTGGCGCTCACGTGCACGATCGGCATTGCCGAGATCGGGCAAGGATCGGATCGCGTCGAGGGCTTGATCGGGGAAGCCGAGCGCGCCAACAAGCGGGGCCGCAAACGCGGCGGTAATCAGCTCGTGCTCGAGGAGACGTCCGACGAAAGCACGCGCGTCCAGAGATTCGATGCGCTGTGGGTCTCGCAGATCAAGATGGCGCTCTTGGAAAACCGCTTCAAGCTCGCGCACATGCCGATCGTGAGCCTTACCGGCAAAGCCGCGAAGACGTACGACACGGTCCTGCGCATGATCGATGCGCAAGGCGACGAGGTGCCCGCAACCGAGTTCATTGCCGCGGCCGGCCGTAACAATCTGCTGCGGCCGATCGACCGTTGGGTCATCGCCTCTTCGGTTACGTGTTGCGCGACCCAGGACGTCGACGTCGTTTTCGTGAAGCTTTCGCACGATTCCGTTCTCGATGCGTCGCTGCTCGATTGGCTCAAGCAGCTCGTCGCGGAGCACAAGGTCAATCCGTCGCGAATCTGCTTCCAGGTCACCGAAGAGAGTGCGACGCAATATCTCAAGCAGACCAACGCGCTCGCGGAGCAGCTGAAGGCTGCGGGGTTCTATTTCGCCGTGGAGCACTTCGGTATCGGCCGCGATCCGATGCGCATCCTTTCGCAGATGGCGATGAACTATCTCAAGATCGACGGCTCATTGATGCAAAGCATCGCCGTCGATGCGGCGCTCCAAGAGAAGGTGCGCGGGTTCGTCAAGGCCGCCGAGAAGCGCAAGATTCTCACGATCGCCGAGCGCGTCGAAGACGCGAACACGATGGCCGTGCTCTTCCAGCTCGGCGTGAGCTTCATGGAAGGCCATTACGTCCACGAAGCCGAAGTCGTGCTCGAGGAGCACGGCGCCGTGGCCGAGCGCGCGGCCATCGCACGGCCTCTGCCTGCGCGTCGGTCCAAGGCCGCGAAGTAAAGCCTGTCGGCTACGCCGGCGTGAGGCGGTCGACCTTGCGCCAGCCGCGCGGCAGCGCCATGCCGCGCCGGCCGCGCGTCGCGCGATAGTGATCGAGGTCGCGCGCCTCGACCGTCATAACGCGATCTCCCGACTGAATCTTGAGCCCCTGCTCGGCGTTCAACACCGCAATCCCCGCGAGCCGCTCCGCGCCTTTACTCGGCATGCCGAGAATCTTATTGCCCTTGCCGCGCGGGAGCTCGGGCAGCTCCTTCAAGGAGAACACGAGCAGCCGGCCGTCGCTCGACGCAGCGGCCAGCCATTTGCCGTCCGCTTCGACGCGCGCCGCGGGAACGACGGAGGCTTCCGGCCGGACCCTGAGCGCCGACTTGCCGGCCTTGTTGCGCGTGTGGAGGTCCTCGAGCTTGACGATGAACCCGTAGCCCGACGAGGACGCGACCACCCAACGGTCTTGCGGTTCGCCGATGAGGACGGCGCAGAAGCTCGACCCGTCCGGCGGATTCAAATGGCCGGAAAGCGGCTCGCCTTGGCCGCGCGCCGATGGCAACTCATGCGCGCCGATGCTGTACGAGCGCCCGGTGCTGTCGATGAACACCGCGAGCTGGTTGCTGCGCCCGCGCGCAGCGGCGAGAAACTGATCGCCGGACCGATACGACAACCCGCCTGCGTCGATGTCGTGCCCCTTCGCCGCGCGTGCCCACCCGCGCTCGGACAAGACGACCGTGACAGGCTCGTCGGCGATGAGCTCGGATTCCGCGATCGCCTGTGCGGCCTCGCGCTCGACAATCATGGTCCGGCGCTTGTCGCCGTGCTTTTCGGCGAGCGCCTCGAGCTCGGCTCTGATGAGCTTCACGAGCCGAGCCTTCGATTTGAGCGTAGCCTCGAGATCCGCCTGCTCCGCCGCGAGCTCCTTCTGCTCCCCCTTGATCTTGATCTCCTCGAGCTTCGCCAAATGGCGCAACTTGAGCTCGAGGATCGCTTCGGCCTGCGCGTCGCTGAGCTTGAATCGCTTCATGAGCTTGAGCTTGGGCTCTTCTTCCGTGCGGATGATCTTGATGACGGCGTCGATGTTCAGATACGCGATCAGCAGGCCATCGAGGATGTGCACGCGCTGCGCGACACGCTCGAGGCGGTGCTGCAAACGCCGTTTCACGGTCGCCGTGCGGAACTTGATCCACTCCTCGAGCAGCGGCTTCAGACCGTAGACCGCAGGCCGGCCGTCGAGGCCGATCACGTTGATGTTCACTCGGATCGTACGCTCGAGGTCGGTCGTCGCGAACAAGTGGTTCATGAGCACTTCGACGTCGACGTTCTTCTTCGGCGGCAGCACGAGGCGCGTCGGGCTCTCGTGGTCCGACTCGTCGCGGATATCGTTGTCGAGCATCGGCAGTTTCTTCGCCGTCATCTGCCCCGCAATCTGCTCGAGCACCTTGGCGCCGGAGGTTTGGAACGGCAGCTCGTAGATCACGATCTCACCGTCCTCGAGGGCGTAGCGGGCACGTAGCCGGACCGTGCCCGTACCAGACTTGTAAATCTGCACGAGCTCTTCGCGGCTCGACACGAGCTCGCCGCCTGTCGGGAAGTCCGGCCCTTTGACGTGCTTCATGAGCTGCGCGAGCGACGCCTCCGGCTCATCGAGCAGGCGGATCAGCGCCGTCGCCACCTCGCGCAGATTGTGCGGCGGCACGTCGGTCGCCATGCCGACGGCAATGCCGCTCGTGCCGTTCAAGAGCAGGTTCGGCAGCTGCGCGGGCAAGAGCACCGGCTCGTTGAGCGTGCCGTCGAAATTCAGCGACCAGTCGACGGTCCCCTGCTCGAGCTCGTCGAGGAGCACGCCCGCGTAGCGCATGAGCCGCGCCTCGGTGTAGCGCATCGCGGCGAACGACTTCGGATCGTCTTGCGAGCCCCAATTGCCTTGGCCGTCGACGATGGCATAGCGGAAGCTGAACGGCTGCGCCATGTGCGCCATGGCTTCGTAGCACGCCAATTCGCCGTGCGGGTGGAATTTGCCGATCACGTCGCCGACGGTGCGCGCGGCCTTTTTCGGCTTCGAGCCCGCGGCGAGCCCGAGCTCGCTCATCGCATAGATGATCCGGCGTTGAACGGGCTTGAGACCGTCGCCGATGTGCGGCAGCGCCCGGTCGAGGATCACGTACATCGAGTAGTCGAGGTACGCTTTTTCAGTGAACACGGCGAGCGGCACGCGCTCGATGCCGTCGAAATCGAGCTCTTGCGCCTTCATACCTGATCACCTCTCCATTGTAGGAGCGGCTTTAGTTGTGGGAGCAAGTCGCTCCCACAAGTCGCTCCCACGTTCTCTACACGTCGGCGAGATTGCCTTTCTCCTCGAGCCATGCGCGCCGATCACCGGCGCGCTTCTTGGCGAGCAGCATGTCCATGACCTCGGCCGAGTTGTCCTTCTTCCCGTCGATCGTGAGCTGCACGAGCCGGCGCGTTTCCCTGGCCATCGTCGTCTCGCGCAGCTGCGCCGGATTCATTTCACCGAGACCTTTGAAGCGCGTGACCGTGACCTTGCCGGTCTTCTTCTCGGCCTCGATGCGGTCGAGAAGCAGATCCCGCTCGGCCTCGTCGAGCGCGTAGTGAACGTCCTTGCCGACGTCGATGCGAAACAGCGGCGGCATCGCGACGCAAACGTGGCCCGCCGCGACGAGCGGCTTGAAATGCTTCAAGAACAGCGCGCAGAGCAAGGTCGCGATGTGCTGACCGTCGGAATCGGCGTCGGCGAGTATGCAGATCTTGTGATAGCGGAGCCCATCGAGATTCGAGGAACCCGGATCGACGCCGAGCGCGATGCTGATGTTGTGGACTTCCTGCGACGCGAGAAGCTCGGCCGGATCGACCTCCCACGTATTGAGAATCTTGCCGCGCAGCGGCATCACGGCTTGAGTTTCGCGGTCGCGCGCTTGCTTCGCGGAGCCGCCGGCCGAGTCGCCTTCGACGAGAAACAGCTCCGCGTGCCGCGGCTCCTGGCTCGTGCAGTCCGCGAGCTTGCCGGGCAACGCGGGACCCGCGACGACGCGCTTGCGGACGATCTGCTTCGCCGATTTCAAGCGATGCTGCGCGTTCTCGATCGCGAACTGCGCGATTTGATCCCCGCTCTCGGGATGCTGGTTGAGCCAGAGCGCAAAATGATCCTTGAGCACGCCGCCGACGAAGCCAGCGCACTCGCGCGATGCGAGCCGCTCCTTCGTTTGTCCCGAGAATTGCGGCTCGGCGATCTTCACCGACAACACGAAGCTCACGCCTTCCCAGATGTCCTCGGGCGCAAGCTTGATGCCGCGCGGCAGGAGATTTCGGAACTCGCAGAACTCGCGCAACGCGTCCGTGAGCCCGGTGCGCAGACCGTTCACGTGCGTCCCGCCTTGCGGGGTCGGGATCAGATTGACGTAGCTCTCGACCAAGGCATCCGCACCGTCGCGCCGCCAGACGATCGCCCATTCGACCGATTCGCGCTTGCCCTCGAGCTTGCCCGCGAATGGTTCTTCCGGCAGCCAGTCGCCCTTGCCCAAGAACTCCTTCAAGTACTGCTCGAGACCGCCCGTGTAGAACCAGCGTTCCTTCTCCTTCGGCGACTCGACCTCGAGCGTGACCTCGAGGCCGGGACAAAGCACCGCCTTCGCGCGCAGAACATGCTTCAACCGCGGCAGCGAGAATTGCGGGCTGTCGAAATACTTCGGATCCGGCCAGAAGCGCACGGTCGTGCCCGTGTTGTTCTTGCCGACCTTGCCGACGACATCGAGCTTGCCCCGGCGTTCGCCGTTGACGAAGCTCATGTTGTATTCCTTGCCGTCGCGCCGAATCCAGACCTCGAGGTTCTTCGAGAGCGCATTGACGACCGAGACGCCGACGCCGTGCAGACCGCCCGAGAATTGGTAGTGCTTGTCCGAGAACTTGCCACCGGCGTGGAGCCGCGTGAGGATCAGCTCGACGCCCGTGATCTTCTCCTCGGGGTGGACGTCGACGGGCATGCCCCTGCCGTCGTCGGCAACCTCGCAGGAGCCGTCCTTATAGACCGTGACGTGAATCTTCTTCGCGTGGCCGGCGATGGCCTCGTCGACACTATTGTCGACGACCTCGTGGGCGAGGTGGTTCGGCCGGCTCGTGTCCGTGTACATGCCGGGACGGCGGCGCACGGGCTCAAGGCCGCTAAGCACCTCGATGTCGGCAGCGCGATAACTATTGCTCATTCAACAGGCCCCGGCGCGCGCGCGGCCGCATTGCCCGCGACGCCGAGAGCACGGATTGTACCGACTTTTTTCTTGTGGGAGCGGCTTTAGCCGCGATTTTTTAGTCGAGATCGGCGACGAGCGCGTTGCGTTGTGCATCGTTGAGAATGGTCACGTGCTCGTACTCCGGCGCATGAAAGCCGATGCTCAAGGCAGCGCCGCGCTTGAGCCGCTCGCAACCGCCCGCACCGAGCTCGAAGCGGACGAAATGCACGGCCGCAGTTCTGCCTTCGCTCGTGCGCTCGAGATCCTCGTCGGCGATGGCGAACATGGGATCGAGAGCATCCACGCGCGCATAGAGACGGTGCTCGATGCCGGCGAGCCGTTCGAGCTCGCGGCGGCGCTCGTCGGGGTCGGGCACCTCGATCATCAACGTGGCCTTGAGATTGGCGCCGTTCGGGATCAGCGGGTTGTAAGCCGCGAGCTCCTCTTCGATGGCCTCGCGCTCGAAGATCCGTTCGATCCGCAGCATCTCTTGAACCTGGTACTGAATCGTGAGCCGATCCTCGAAATAGAGCGTTACGATCGGCCCGATAGCGACCTGGCGCTTCTGCTTGTGTGCGAGCACGCGCTTGCGGAAATCGGCACGCAGACCGTGGTACTGCTCGAGCGAGTACAGATCTTGAACTCCGAGTCGCCGCACTTCGCTCAAATCCCGTAGGCGCGGCGCAAAAGCTCGATCGGGTGCGTGGCCTGCACGGACTCGGATACGTGCGCAACCTGTTCCGCGGCCATGGGGCAGTCGCTCGTGAAATACTGCGCCGCCGCGCCATCGGCTTGGCGCGCCACGGGCCGCGCTATCTTGGCGGCGATTTCGTGATATTCCTTCTTTACCGCATAGGTTCCATCGTGTCCCGAGCAGCGCTCGATCGGCGCGACCGACGTGTTCGGCACGAGCTCGAGAACGGCGCGCGTCTTGAGCCCCAAATTCTGGACACGCAGGTGGCACGGGACCTGATAGCTGATCTTGCCGAGCTCTTGCTTGAAATCGACCTTGAGCCTGCCCGCGCGGTGGCGAAGCAGGAGGTATTCGAACGGATCGAAAAACGCCTCGGCAACGGCCCTGACCTTCGGGTCGTCGGGAAAGAGCAGCGGCAGCTCTTGCTTGAACATGAGCACGCACGACGGGATGGGCGCGGTCACGTCCCAGCCGGCGGCGACGAGCTCGTGGAGCGCCTCGATATTGCGCTCTTTGAGCGCGCGGACGGACTCGAGGTCGCCGAGCTCGAGCTTCGGCATACCGCAGCAGCGCTCGCTCGCGAGCAAAGTGACGGGGATCTCGTTGTGCTCGAGCACGGCGACGAGGTCCGCGACGAGCTTGGGCTGGTTGCGATTGCCGTAGCACGTCGTGAAGACGACGACGCGGCCTGCCGTGCCGTCGGTCGCCGTCGCTTGGGCGTCTCGGCGCCCGACTCGCTCGGCCAAGCGCTTACGCGCAGTTTTGCTGTGATACTTCGGCACCGGCGCCGCGCGATCGATGCCGGCGACGGCATCGAGCAGGCCGCGCCCGAGCTTCGAGCCGTTGACGGCATTGACGATCTCGGCAATCACGGGAATGCCGGCGATCGCACCCACTGCATCGGTCGAGCTCAGCAGCCGGTCGCGAAGCTTCGTCTTGCCGTCGCGAAACTGCTTGGTCTTCGCGCGCAACATCAAGTGCGGGAAATCGACGTTCCATTCGTGCGGCGGAACGTACGGACACTTCGTCATGTAGCACATGTCGCAGAGGTAACAGTGCTCGACGACCTTCGCGTAGTCCGCGACCGGGACAGAATGAAGCTCGCCGGTCGCCGATTCGTCGACGAGATCGAACAGCGTCGGAAACGCGTTGCAAAGGCTGAAGCAACGCCGGCAGCCGTGGCAGATATCGAAGACGCGCGCAAGCTCTGCGTTCAATGCAGGCGCGTCGCAATAGGCGTCGGACTGCCAGTCGATCGCGTGGCGTGTCGGAGCCTCGAGGCTGCCCTCGCGCGGCACTAACGATCGAGCGCGTCCAAGGCTTTCTGGAAGCGGTTCGCGTGCGAGCGCTCGGCTTTCGCGAGCGTCTCGAACCAATCGGCGATCTCCTCGAATCCTTCGGCGCGCGCAGCCTTCGCCATACCGGGGTACATGTCCGTGTACTCGTGAGTTTCGCCGGCAATGGCCGCCTTGAGATTCGCGTTCGTCGCGCCGATCGGCAGGCCCGTGGCCGGATCACCGACGGCCTCGAGATATTCGAGGTGCCCATGCGCATGCCCGGTTTCGCCTTCGGCGGTCGAGCGGAATACGGCCGCGACGTCGTTGTAGCCTTCGACGTCGGCTTTGGCGGCGAAATAGAGATAGCGGCGATTCGCCTGCGATTCGCCGGCGAAGGCGTCTTTCAAATTCTTCTCCGTGCGGCTGCCTTTGAGATTCATCGGGTTTTCTCCGTCCGTGCGACTTAGACCAAGTCTAGAGGCAATTTAGACGCTGCACTAAAGCGTGTCAACTCGGAAAGCTCCCGCGTCGTACGGCTGCGAAATTGACCCGCGGACGCGCGCTTAGTACCGTGCGCGAGCTTGAAGCAAGAAAAGAATTTGGGCCAGCTCGAGAAAGCCCTCGTCGAGCTCGAAGCGCTCGTCGAGCGGCTCGAGAGCGGAGAGCTGTCGCTGCAACAGGCGCTCAAGGAGTTCGAGCGCGGCGTCAAGCTCACGCGCCAGTGCCAAACGGCCCTCAAAGAAGCCGAGCAGAAGGTCGAGATCCTGCTCAAGAGCACCGACGACGCCGAACCCGTTCCGTTCGACCCCGAGGCATCCGAGTAATTCGCGGACTAGACCGCGCGGCCACTAGGTCGCCGTGTTGGCGATGCCCTGGAGCCGCTCGATGAGCGAGCGTAGGAACACTTTGTTGAACCGCAGCTGGCACGACGAAGAGGCTTGCTCGAGCAGCGTCGAGCTCACGCGCACGAGCGTCGTGGGTGCGCGCGCCGAGATCGTCGCCGTGCGGCGGGCGCCGCGGACATAGCTCGTCTCGCCGAAGCAATTGCCGCCCCCGAGCACACCGATCTCGCGGCGGCCCGACTGCACCGTGACCTCGCCGCTGACGATGATATAGAAGCGATCGTCCATCTCCCCTTCGCGGATAATGGCCTCGCCCGCCTCGTATTCGCGCCATTCGCTTGCGCGCAATATTTCCCAGATCTCCGAGTGCGAGAACTCGTGGAAGAAACGCAGGCGGCGCAAGAGATCGAAGCGCTCCTTCTTGTCGATGCGCTCGTGCTGGTTGCGCAAGGTCTGATAGACCTGCGTGAGCGCGCCGGCGAGCTCGAGGCCGTTCTGGTAACGCTGCGTCGCGTCCTTGAGCAGCGATCGCGTCACGATCGCCTCGAGATCCTCGGAGATATCGGCGCGCAGCGTGTGGATCGGCGGCGGCGTCGCGTAGATGATCTGATGCAGGAGCTTGCTCAGGTTGTTCGCGCGAAACGGCCGGAATCCCGTCAACAGCTCGTACATGACCGCGCCGAGCGAATAGATATCGGATCGTGGCGTGATTTCGGCGGATTGCACTTGCTCGGGCGACATGTAGCTCGGCGAGCCTGCGATTCCTTCGATGCGCGACACGGCGGAATCCGTGACGAGCGCGATGCCGAAATCGATGATGCGCACGTCGTTGTCGAGCGTGAGCATGATGTTGCTCGGTTTGATGTCGCGGTGGATGACGCCGCGACTGTGCGCATAGTTGAGCGCCTTCGCGCACTTGAAGATGATCTCGACGACGTCGTCGATGCGCAGCAGATTGTCGGGTTTGCAGTAGGCAGCGAGCGTGCGCGCACCGTGCACGTGTTCAGTCACTACGTAGTAGCTGCCATTCTCCTCACCCGCGTCGTAAATCGGCAGAATGTTCGGATGCTGCAAGCGGCCCATCATCTGGGCCTCGTTGAAAAACATCTTGCGCGTCACGCGCGCTTTGTTGTCGTCCTCTTGCTCTATGAGGTAGAGCTTGATCGCGACGTCGCGACCGTAATACGGGTCGTGCGACAAGAAGACCCGGCCGGTGCTGCCCTGCCCGACCTCATTGATGATGTCGTACTTACCGATTCGCTCAGGGACATCACGCTTGCCGCGATCACTCGCGGCTTCGGCCTTCGCTTGCGCCATAAGTTAGAGGATTGCTTGCCTGACGATCCAAAGACACGCCGCCGCATAGAGCGCCGCCATTAGGTCGTCAAGCATAATTCCGAGCCCGCCGCCCAATCTGTGATCCATTTCCCGTATCGGCCAGGGCTTGGCGATGTCGAAAAACCTGAACAAGATGAAGGCACTAGCGAACCACGCTGCCTGCTTCGGCAGCGTCAGCGCAAGTGCCAGCGTGGCCGCGATTTCATCGAGGACGATCGCGGGATGATCGTGCACGCCGAGCCGTTTCGCGCTCAGTCCGCAGACGAAGACTCCGCCGAGTATTACGACCGCAACCGCCGCGATGCGCCACGCCATCGGCCATTCCGCCATGAGCCACGCGAGCGGCACTGCGAGCAGGGTGCCTGCAGTTCCGGGCGCCCACGGCGCGAGCCCCGTGCCCAAGCCGAACGCCAAAAGATGAACGGGATCGCGCAGCATGCGCAGCGGCGGGCGAGCGGAGCGGCTCACGGTTCCATGCTCTCAAAAATGCGTGTAGCCCGAGACGGTCAACGCGACGGGCCGGCCACCGCGGCAACATACGACCTCGTTGCCCGCAACGAGCTCGCCGATGCGTGTAAACGGCGTCGCGCACTGCTCGAGCGCCGCGGCCACGGCGGCCGCGCGCGCGCGTGGTGCCGTGAAGCAAAGCTCGTAATCGTCGCCGCCGCCGAGCGCGAAATCGACGGCGCGCTCGCCGCTGTAAGTGCTGCTGAGCGCCCGCGAGAGCGGCAGATCCTCGACGTCGATGCGTGCGCCGCAGCCGGACAGCCTACAGATATGGCCGAGGTCGGCCACGAGGCCGTCCGATACGTCGATCGCAGCCGCCGCAATCGAAACGAGCGCGCGACCGGCCGCGACCCGCGGCGACGGATACGCGAACCGCGCAATGAGCTCGGCCTCGGCCGCTGCCGCCGTTCCGCCACGCGCGAGCAGCGGCAAAGCGCCCGCGGCATCGCCGAGCGTTCCAGTCACGTAGACGTCATCGCCGACACGCCCGCCCGAGCGGCGCAAATACTGCCCGTTCTGCAATGTGCCGATGATCTGCACGCTCACGGTCAGCGGGCCGCGCGTCGTGTCGCCGCCGACGAGGCCGACGCCGAACTGCGCAGCGAGCTCGAAGAACCCTGCCGCGAAGTTTTCGAGCCAGGATTCATCGGCGGCCGGCAGCGTGAGCGCGAGCGTCGCCCAGCGCGGTTTCGCGCCCATGGCGGCGAGATCGCTGAGATTGACCGCGAGCGCACGGTAGCCGATCGCTCGGGCCTCGAGGTCCGGAGGAAAGTGCACGCCGCCGACGATCGTGTCGACGGCGACCGCGATCGGCTCGTGGACATCGATGATGGCGGCGTCGTCGCCGATGCCGAGCGTGACGTCCTCGCCGGGATGTCCCGAAAAATAGCGCGCGATGATCTCGAACTCACCGGGGCCCGGCATAGCGCTCAACAGGCGCGCCTGTCGCCTTGCCCTCTGAGGTCCTTGGACGCTTTGTCGAGCACTGCGTTGACGAACTTGAAGCTCGCAGTCGCGCCGTATTTTTTGGCGAGCTCGACGGCTTCGTTGATCGCGACCTTGGTCGGCACGTCGGGGCGATCCTTGAGCTCGGCGAGCGCGATCAGCAATACGGCCCGGCCGACGGCGTCGAGCTGATCGAGCTTGCGAACCGCGTGCGCCGCGATCACGCGGTCGAGCGCTGCGGCCTCATCGAGCACCAGCCTAAGCACCTCGCGAAAGTAGTCCTGATCGACTCGGCCGAACTCGGCCAGCGTCGAGTATTGACCGATGAGCTCATCGAAGCCGTGACCCGCGAGCTGCCACTGGTAGAGCGCCTTGACCAACAGGGCGCGCGCCCGGTGTCGCATTTTGGCGCTCAACGCTCATTGCTCCAGCTGGCGAAGCACCGAGGCCATCTGCAGCGCGGCGAGAGCCGCGTCGGCGCCCTTGTTTCCACCCTTGGCTCCGGCGCGCTCGATCGCCTGCTCGATCGTATCGACTGTCAGGATCCCGAAGCCGAGCGCGACGCCGTCGTTGAGGCAAGCGCTCGCGACTCCTCGGCTGGCCTCGCTCGCGACATAGTCGAAATGCGGCGTTGCGCCGCGAATGACGCAGCCGAGCGCGATGAGCGCATCGTAACGTTTGCTAGTGGCCATCTTCTTGATTGCCAGCGGCGCTTCGAACGCGCCGGGCACGCGCACGACCTCGATGTTGGCCGCGTCAGCGCCGTGCGCGAGCAGCGTGTTGATCGCCGCCGAGAGCAAGCGATCCACGATGAAGTCATTGAACCGCGAGGCGACGATGCCGATCCTCAAGCCCCGCGCGCTGCTTTCCCCCTCGATATGCTTGACGCGCTCATCCATGTTCGAGCTCCCGCGGGGCGACGTATTCGACGACCTCGAGGCCGAAGCCCGACAGCGCGTGGATATGCTTCGGTGCGCTCATCACGCGCATTTTCCGCACGCCGAGCGCGCGCAGCACTTGCGCACCCGTACCGAAAGTCCGTAAGTCCATGACGCGCTCGCGCCGCGCCGCCGCTACTTCGCGGCTTTCGCTCAGCGCGCGGACGGCGCCCATGAGCTCGCGCGCGCTCTCGTCGTGGCGCAGGATCACGACGACGCCGCGGCCTTCGCTCGCGATATGACGCATTGCATCGCGCAACGGCCAACCGAGCCGCGGGTCACGGACGCCGACGACGTCGCTGAGCGTATCCTGGCGGTGCACGCGGACGAGCGTGGGCGCGCGCGCATCGATCTCTCCACGCACGAGCGCGAGATGCACCTCACGATTGATGTGATCCTCGAAGCAAATCATGCGAAACGGCCCGTAGGGTGTGTCGATCGGTATCTCGTCGATCGCCTCGACCGTCTCCTCGTTCGCAAGCCGATACTGGATGAGATCGGCGATCGTGCCGATCTTGAGCTTGTGGCGCTTCGCGAACTGCGCGAGGTCGTCGCGCCGCGCCATCGTGCCGTCCTCGTTGAGCACCTCGACGATGACTGCGGCAGGCTCGAGCCCCGCGAGGCGCGCGAGATCGCAGCCTGCCTCGGTGTGGCCCGCGCGCGTGAGCACGCCGCCGGGCTGCGCCATCAACGGAAAGACGTGTCCGGGCTGGCGCAGGTCCTCGGGCCGCGCGTCGGGAGCGACGGCGGCGCGAATCGTGCGGGCGCGGTCATGCGCGGAGATGCCCGTCGTCACGCCCTCGGCGGCTTCGATCGAGATCGTGAAGTTCGTCGTCTTGCGCCGGTCCGTGTCGCCGACCATGAGCGGCAGACGCAGCTGCTCGCAACGCGCGCGCGTCAACGTCAAACAAATGAGACCGCGCCCATAGCGCGCCATGAAGTTGATGTCGTCGCTGCGGACTTTGCTCGCCGCCATGATGAGGTCGCCCTCGTTCTCCCGGTCCTCGTCATCGAGCATGACGACCATCTCGCCGTCGCGAATCGCAGCGACGATGGTCTCGACGCTATCGAGCCCGGACCAAGGATGCTTACTCGTTGCCGACGTAACCATGACGCTTCAGTTTCTCGTACGTGACTGACGACTCGATCGGCTGCGCAAGGCGTTCCAAGTAGCGCGCGATCAGGTCTACCTCAATATTAACAGGCGTGCCGCGAACGTACCCGGAAATCACCGTGTTGGCCTGCGTGTGCGGAATCACGTTGACGTCGAAACGCTGTGCATCGACGCCGTTGACCGTAAGGCTCACGCCGTCGACTGCGATCGCGCCTTTGTGCGCCACGAACCGCACGAGGTCCTTGGGCAGCTCGATAACGACTCTGAGAGACCGCGCCTCGGGCGTAAGCGCGACGACACGACCGATGCCGTCGACGTGGCCCGTTACCAGATGCCCGTCGAGCGGATCGCCGACCTTGAGCGCGGGCTCGAGATTGACCTCGCTGCCGATCTCGAGCAGCCCGAGCGTCGTCACGCCGAGCGTGGCGCGCGATACGTCGGCCGTGAACGACTCCGCCGTGCGCGCAACCGCGGTCAAGCACACGCCGTTGACGGCGACGCTCGCGCCGACTTCGAGCGGTTCGACGAGCGCGGGATCTGCGTCGATGACGATCTGCCGATCGCCGTTGCGCTCGGCCTGCGCGCGAACTCGGCCCTTGCCCTTGACGATGCCCGAGAACACTTCACGTCTCCGGTGCGGGGCGAGCCACGGTAACGGGCCGCGCGATGATCCGCAAGTCGGGACCGAGCTTGCGCACGTCGTCGATCTCGAGCAAATAGCGTTCGGCGAGGTCGGTCAGCGGCGGGATGGCGAACATCCCGCGCGCGCGGTCGCCGAGCACGTTCGGCGCCAAATAGACGATGAGCTCATCGATGAGCCCGGCCGTAAGAAACGCGCCCGAAAGCGTCGGACCGGCCTCGAGGAGAACGTCGTTGTGCTCGAGCGCCGCGAGCCGCGCGAGCACGGCATTGAGGTCGCAGCGCGGCGACCCCGCAACGGTTTCGACTTTTGCTCCCGCCTCCGCGAGGCGGCGCGCCCGATCACTATTCGCATCGGTGCCGAAGATCAGGACGGTTCCGGGAAGCTTCAGCGTCTGCGCCGTGAGCGGCGTGCGAAATCGCGAATCGACGATCGCGCGCGCGGGCTGCAAAACCCGCACTTCTGGATCATCGAGACGGGCCGTCAACGCGGGATCGTCGGCAAGCACGGTGCCGATGCCGGTCAGCACGACGCTCGAGCGCGCGCGGAAACGGTGCACGTCCGCGCGCGCCGCGTCGCCCGTGATCCAGCGGCTCGCGCCGCTCGCAAGCGCCGTGCGGCCATCGAGGCTCGCGGCGACTTTGGCACGCACCCATGGTCGCCGGCGGCTCATACGCGAGACGTGGCCGCGATTGAGCGCCTCGGCGGGCCCGCCGAGCACGCCCACGGTCACGCCGATGCCGGCGCGCTCGAGCTTCCCCAACCCTCCGCCTGCGACGAGCGGGTTCGGATCGACGAGCGCACAAACGACGCGCACAATGCCGGCCGCGATGAGCGCATCCGCGCAGGGGCCCGTGCGTCCGTAGTGGCTGCACGGCTCGAGCGTCACATAGGCCGTCGCACCTTGCGCGCGGGCCCCGGCCGCAGCCAGCGCGACACGCTCGGCATGCGGGCCGCCGGCGGGCGCCGTCCAGCCCTCGCCGACGATCTCGTCGTCCGCAACCAGCACGCAGCCGACGGCCGGGTTCGGCGCCGTGTCATAGAGCCCGCGCTCGGCGAGTTGCAGGGCGCGTGCCATGTACGCGCGATCGCGCTCGTCAGCGGCGTCTTGGTTTCTCGTCATCGTCATCGAGCTCCAAGGACATTTGCGCACGGCTCGCGTGCGGGCTCGGGAGGGACTTCAGACGCTCTATCTCTTGTTGGAACTCCGTGACGTCTTGGAAGCTTCGGTAGATCGATGCGAAACGCACGTATGCGACCTCGTCGAGACGGCGCAGCTCTTCCATGACGAGGTCGCCGATGTGTCGGCTGTCGATCTCGCGCTCGCCCATCGTCTGCAGGCGATGCGTGATGCGCTCGAGCGCCGCCTCGATTTGATCGCTCGAGACGGGGCGCTTGCTGAGCGCGTTGATCATGCCATTGCGGAGCTTCGCTTCGTCGAACGGCTCGCGCCGGTCGTCGCGCTTGATGACGTGCGGCATGACGAGCTCGGGCGCCTCGAACGTCGTGAACCGCTCTTCGCAGGCGAGGCACTCGCGACGGCGGCGCACGAGTCGGCCTTCGCCGGCGAGCCGCGAGTCGATGACCTTCGTATCGACGTGATTGCAAAATGGGCAGTACATGGGTGGGAGCGGCTTCAGCCGCGATCCTCGCTCCGGGCAAGCTCCTCGACGACTCGCGTCCAAGCGCGCGCGAGATTCGCGCGGTTGTAGCCGCCGCCGCCCATCGCGAGTAACCGGCCGTGCGCGGAGCGGTCGGCGATGAGCCTCAAGCGTTGCGCGGCGTGCGCATGCGCCTCGGCCGTGAACCGCAGATGCGTGATCGGGTCGCCGGCGATCGAGTCGGCGCCGCATTGGAGGAGCACGAGCTCGGGCTCGCGCTGCGCGAGATACTCCTCGATTTCGTCCCACGCGACGTGGAATGCGCGATCGTCGGCACCCGGCGGCATCGGGATGTTGAGCTTCGTTCCTACGCCTAAGCCGCGGCCCGTCTCCTCGCGCGCGCCCGTGCCCGGATAGAGGAACCTACCGTCCTCGTGTATATCGGCAAACGCGACGTCGGGATCGTCTTCGAAGCCGTAGAAGACTCCGTCGCCGTGATGCGCATCGATATCGACGTACGCGACGCGCTCGATGCCGAGCTTGCGCCGCGCGATCTCGATCGCAACGCCGCAATCATTGAAGACGCAAAACCCGGCGGCAGCATCGCGGCGCGCATGGTGCAGACCGCCGATTGGAATGAACGCGCGTGTGCACGGTCCCGCAACGATACGCTCGAGCGCCTCGAGCGTGCCGCCGACGACGGCGCAGGCGGCCTCGAAAACGCCGGGGAATGCGGGCGTATCGCCGTGATCGAGCCAGCCGTGGCCTAAGCGCGAGAGAGCAATCACGCGGTCGATGTACGCGGGGGTATGGAACGCCTCGAGCTCCGCGCGCGTGGCGGCGCGTGGTGCTACGAGCTCGACTGCCGCAGAGGCCGGCGACTGCGCGAACGCTTGGCGAAACACATCGTGCCGGTCGCGGCCGAAAGGATGTCCATCCGGAAACCCGTATGCAGCGATTTCAGGACCGGTTACTAGCAAGGCGTGGCGCGTCATAGGCTTCGGTGCGGGTTTTCATCGCGCGGCGGTTCATCGATAATGCGCCCCCCGCTACCGACCGTTATCGTTCATGGCCCAGTACATCTATACCACGAACCGCCTTGCGAAGGTGGTGCCGCCGAAGCGCTATATCTTGCGGGACATCAGCTTGAGCTTCTTTCCGGGCGCGAAGATCGGCGTGCTCGGGCTCAACGGCTCCGGCAAGTCGACGCTGCTCAGAATCATGGCCGGCGTCGACAAAGACTTCGAGGGCGAAGCGAGGCCGCAGCCCGGAATCAAAATCGGCTTCCTACCGCAAGAGCCTGAGCTCGACGCGACGAAAACCGTGCGCGCGATCGTCGAAGAGGGCATCGCGGAGATCATGGGTCTGATTTCGCGCTTCAATCAGATCAGCGATCGCTTCGCCGAGCCGCTCGACGCGGACGCGATGGCCACGCTGCTCGAGGAACAGGGCAAGCTCCAGGATCAGATCGACGCTGCCGGTGGCTGGGAGCTCGAGCGCAAGCTCGAGATCGCCGCCGATGCGTTGCGCCTGCCTGCTTGGGATGCCGCGGTCAAGACGCTGTCGGGCGGCGAGCGCCGGCGCGTCGCGTTGTGCCGCTTGCTCCTCTCGAATCCCGACATGCTGCTGCTCGACGAGCCGACGAATCACCTCGACGCCGAATCGGTCGCTTGGCTCGAGCGCTTCCTCGCGGAATTCAGCGGTACGGTGATCGCGGTCACGCACGACCGCTACTTCCTCGACAACGTCGCGGGCTGGATCCTCGAGCTCGATCGCGGCCACGGCATCCCATGGCAAGGGAACTACAGCTCGTGGCTCGAGCAAAAACAGCAACGGCTCGCACTCGAGGAGAAGCAGGAAGCGGCACGCCAGCGCGCGATCAAGACGGAGCTCGAATGGGTGCGCGCGAACCCGAAGGCGCGACAAGCGAAAGCCAAAGCCCGCCTGCAGCGCTTCGACGAGCTCAACTCGAAGGAGTTTCAGGCGCGCAACGAGACGAACGAGATTTACATTCCGCCGGGGCCGCGCCTCGGCGATCTCGTGATCGAAGCGAAAGGGTTGCGCAAATCCTTCGGCGACCGCCTGCTGTTCGACAACCTTTCGTTGACATTGCCGCCAGGGGGCATCGTCGGCGTCATCGGACCGAACGGCGCCGGTAAGACGACGCTCTTTCGCATCCTACTCGGTCACGAGAAGCAAGATGCGGGCACGGTCACCGTGGGCCCCACGGCGCGGCTCGCGTACGTCGACCAAGGACGCGACAAGCTCAACAACGATAAGACCGTTTGGGAAGAGATCAGCGACGGCCAGGACACGCTGCGCATCGGCAACTACGAGACGCCGTCGCGCGGTTATGTCGGCCGGTTCAACTTCCGCGGCGCCGATCAGCAAAAGCTGGTTGGGCTCCTTTCGGGCGGCGAGCGCAATCGCCTCCACCTCGCCAAGCTCCTGCGTGCCGGCGGGAACGTGTTGTTCCTCGACGAGCCCACGAACGACCTCGACGTCGAGACGCTGCGCGCGCTCGAGGAGGCGTTGCTGAGCTTTCCGGGATGCGCAGTCGTGATCTCGCACGACCGTTGGTTCCTCGACCGCATCGCGACCCATATTCTCGCGTTCGAGGGCGACAGCGAGGTCGTGTACTTCCAAGGCAACTACGCCGATTACGCCGAGGACCTCAAGCGCCGCAAAGGCGACGACGCAACGCAGCCGCACCGCCTGCGGTACAAGCGACTCAACGGCTGAGCCGACTTGGCGCGCGCGCCGACGCGAGTCGGTGTTTCGCGGCGCGGATGAAGGCGCTATGCTCGCTCAGAGGTCGTCGGCGTGTCGCTTTATGTCAAAAACGACAACAGCTTGGAGCAGGCGGAAACCGTCACGCGCGAATGTCCGCACTGCGGCGCAAGCGCACAGCTGATCCCGGTATCGACGCCCGCGTACGCCGCCTTGATGGAATCGAGGCCGCGCCACGCCGGGATTTGTTTCCGCTGTGCCGCCTGTAACGAGCCGCGGTTCGCGCGCGTTGCCGTGCGCAGCTTCGGGCCCGATCGCATCGAGCTTTCCTCGAACATCGTCGACATCGAGCGGCCGAAGGAGCGGTTCCAATTCGGCTACTTGCCGGCCAACGTCGAACGCCTGTTTCGCGAGGCGCTCGACTGCTATACGGCCGACCTTTTCATGGCGTTTGCGGTGATGTGCCGGCGCACGGTTCAAGCCGCGCGCGCCGACATCCACGTCCGCATGCAGGTCCAGGATCTGTTCAACGAAGCAGTCGCGTTGAGCGAGGTCGACGCGCAAACCGGCGCTGTCCTCGAGACGTTGCTCTTTGGCGCCGCCGAGCCGGAGCTCGCGCCCGCTGCCGAGGAAGCGGCCGCGCTCATCGAGATCATCAAGGACGTGCTCTATCAACGTTACGTACGGGACGCGAAGCTCAAGGCAGCCGTGCGCATGCGCCGCTACTTTGCGGGCGAGACCACGCAAAAAATCACGCCGATCGGCGTGAAGAATCGCGGCTGAAGCCGCTCCCACGAATCACCGCGCCGTTGCTGCGCGACAGCGCATCGGCGTATCCTCGCGCTTGCCGTTGCTACCCTAGGAGCTGCTCTATGTGGGTCATAGTGGTTCTCGTCATTCTGGCCGTCATCGTCTTCTGGTTGATCGGGATGTACAACAATCTCGTCAACCTGCGGAACCGCGTGCGTAACGGGTTCTCGCAGATCGATGTTCAGCTCACGCGCCGTTACGACCTGATTCCGAATCTCATCGAGGCCGTCAAAGGTTACATGGGCCACGAGCGCGGAACGCTCGAAGCCGTCGTCAATGCGCGCAACTCCGCCGTCGCCGGCCTCAAGCAGGCTGCGGCCGACCCGGCCGACCCCAAGGCCATCAAAGCTCTGGCCGCGGCAGAGACCACGCTCGGCGGCACGTTGGGCCGGCTCTTCGCGCTCGCCGAAAGCTACCCCGACCTCAAGGCAAGCCAGAACATGATGCAGTTCCAAGAGGAGCTCGCCTCGACCGAGAACAAGGTCGCGTTCGCGCGCCAGGCATTCAACGATGCCGTGATGGGCTACAACAACGCGTGCCAGAATTTCCCGAGCAACGTCGTCGCGAACAATTTCGGGTTCAAGCCGGCCGAGTTCCTCGAAATCGGCGAAGAGCGCAAGCGCGAGGTTCCGAAGGTCTCGTTCGGCCAGGCGTAGCTGGGTGTGGGAGCGGCGCTTGTGGGAGCGACTTCAGTCGCGATTCCTTAGCACATGGACTTTTTCGCACGCCAAGAGCAATCGCGCCGCGCGACGCGGCGTTTCGTGTGGCTGTTCGGGCTCGCGTTCTTTGCGGTCGCGGTGATCACGGCCGTCGCGGCAACGATCGCCGTCAGCATGTACGGCGAGTACGATCCCGTGGCGTTCGGCGCGCGAACTTGGCAGCAATGGGCTACGGACAACGCGCCTATGCTCGGCACGATCGTCGTGGTCACGATGGGGCTCATGGTCCTTGCGAGCCTCTATCGGGCGGCGACGATCGCGCGCGGCGGCGGGCAAATCGCGCGCCTGCTCGGCGGGACGGCGATTCATGGCGACGATCCCGATCCGCTTCACCAACGGCTCGTCAACGTCGTCGAGGAAATGGCGATCGCTTCGGGTCTGCCGGTGCCCGAGATCTTCGTGCTCGAGCGCGAGGCGGGCATCAATGCGTTCGCCGCCGGCGTCACGCACACCGACGCGGCCATCGCCGTCACGCGCGGCAGCCTCGAGCGGCTCAACCGTGCCGAGCTTCAGGGCGTCATCGGCCACGAGTTCAGCCACATCTTGAACGGCGACATGCGCCTCAATCAGAGGCTGATCGGCTTCAGCTTCGGCATTCTCGTGCTGTGGCTCATGGGACGGTGGCTCTTGCGCAGCATGCGATTCACGGCGCGCTCGCGAAACAAGGGCGCGGGCGCAATCGTGCTCATCGGCGTAGCGCTCACCGTGATCGGCGGTATCGGCGTTTTCTTCAGCCGTCTCATCAAGGCGGCCGTCGCGCGGCACCGCGAGAGACTCGCCGACGCTTCGGCCGTGCAGTTCACGCGCGATCCGGACGGACTCGCGGGCGCGCTCAAGAAGATCGGCGGCTTCACGGCGCACTTGTCGTCCGTCGAGACCGAAGAGGTCGCGCACATGCTGTTCGGCAGAGGCGGGCCGAGCTTTCGCGGCCTCTTCGCGACGCATCCGCCGCTCGTCGACCGAATCCGGGCGCTCGAGCCGTCGTTCGATCCGCGCGACTTTCCGACCTCGGTCGAGCCTTTGCCGCCGCCGACCGAATTCGCGCCAGTCGCCGCCGCGAGGCTCGCGCCGGACGCGGGCGTCGCACCTCCGCAGTTGGACGCGTCGGGCAGCATCGGCAAGCCCGAGCTCGGCGCGGCGCTCCGCGGCGCGATCCCGGAGGAGCTCCACCACGCAGCGCACAGCCAAGAATCGAGCTTTCTTCTCGTCGCTGCACTCGCGTTGTCCACGGACGAGTCTACGCGCCGCCGCCAGGAGCCCCTGCTCGAACGGAAGCTCGGTCGCGAGCGCGCCGCGCGCTGTGCGCGATTGCGCGCAGAGCTCGGGTATCTCGATCGACGGTTGTGGCTGCCGCTGCTCGAGCTTGCCGCGCCGGCGCTCAAGTCACGGCCCGCCGAGCAGCTCGAGTTTCTGTTCGAGCTCGTCGAGGCGCTCGCGGCCATCGATGAGCAGACCGATGTTTTCGAATACGTGATGTTGCGCATGCTCGCGAGCTATTCGGGCGCCGACGTAAGACGCCGCCGCGCGCCCACGCTCGGCGTCGATGCGGCCGTTGCCACCGTGCTCGCGACCACGGCGGCCTTCGGCCACACGGACGCAACCGCGGCCCGGGCCGCCTGCGACGCAGGCTTCGCCGCGATCGGCATGAAGACGACGCGCGAGCTCACGGCGACCGTCGACCGCTGCCTCGCCGCGCGCGCGGTGACCGTGCTCGACGAGGCTCTTGCGGCACTCGCGCGATTGACGGAGCGATCGCGGCGCCGCGTGTTGATCGCGCTACTCGCAACGATCCGTCACGATCGCAAGATCGAGATCGTCGAGGCGGAGCTCTTCCGGGCCGTTGCGGCCGTGCTCGGCTGCCCCATGCCGCCGGCCGCGGCAATCCGGTAAGATCGCATCCACGAGGAACACTGCAGGGACGCCATGAACTCGATGCACCGCCCTTATGTTGGATGGATCCGAACGTTCGCGCTCTGCGCAACGTTGTTAGGCGCGAGCGCAGCAGCCGAAGTCGCCGACGATGAAAAGCTCGTCGATGCGACCGGTGTACTCGAGGCGCTCACGGCCGATGAAGTCAACGCAATTCCAATCGAGCTCCTGCAGCGCGCGCGCGCAATTGCGATCGTGCCGAACGTAATCCGCGGCGGCTTGGTGATCTTCGGCGCACGGCGCGGGCGCGGCGTGCTGATCATGCGCACCGAGCAAGGCGAATGGAGCAACCCGGCGTTCATCACGTTGACCGGCGGCAGCGCGGGACTCCAGCTCGGCGCCGAATCGACGGATTTCGTTTTGATCTTCGCGAACGACAACGCCGTCAAAAACATGCGCAACGGCAAATTCACGCTGAGTGGCGAAGCAACGGCCGTAGCGGGCCCGCTCGGCCGACACGCGACGTCGGCGCTGACGTTTCGCGCCGAGGTCTACGGGTACGTGCGCAGCCGCGGCCTGTTCGCCGGCGCCGCGTTCGAAGGCGCGAAGCTCGCGATCGATTACGAAGCGAACGAGCGCTTTTACGCAGACTCGGGAGCCCGAGCTCTAGAGCCCGAGGACGGGACGGCACCCGCGAGCGCACAGCAATTCCTGCAGGTTGTCGCGCCGATCACCGCAGGCTTCGCCTCGCCCCGCCAGGCCGCCGAAGCGCCCGCGGAAGAGGCGGTGACGTTCCCGCTCGAGTAGCGGTCGCTTTATTGTGGCGCCGCTGGCGCTGGCCGGTCGGTTGCCGCGTTTCCCGCGGTCGCGTTCTGGCCACCGATCAGCTCCGCGGCGTTCGGGGGCACGGCGTTGCCTTTCCAAATGGCTTCGTAAGCGGCTTGCCGCGCAGCCTCGGCCTCGGCGAGCGCTTCGCGCTCGCGCTGCTCGCGCCGCGCGAGCTCATCGCGCAGCTCGGTGAGCTTGCGCTCGGATTCGCGCTCGAGCTCTTCGCGGCGCGCTTCCTCGACGCGTAGCGCGATCGTCACAGCCGCGCGGCGCGCGTTCGCGCAGTCGAGATCGTCGTGCGTCCCCTCGCGATCCGCATCGCAGCGCGCGAGCGTCCCTTCCATGAGCGGTCGATCCTCGAGGTACTCGGCAAACGACCGCGGCTGCAGCTTCGGCGCGCAGCCGCCGGCAACCAGAGCAGCGGCGACGCCGGCTGCTGCGACCAAAAGTGTCTTTAGCAATCGAACCGATTCCATGCGCCTGCTAACCAATGCGTGCGGGTACACTGCCCGCGAGTGTCCACCCTAACGTAGCTGCGCCACGCTGCCGTGACCCCAGTTCACAGATTCCCGAGAAAAGGCGGTCAGTGCGTTGCCCGGACCGTGCCCGTGGCCCGGTCGAGGTCGAGCCCGAGGATGGCCGGCCAGTCACGGGCGAGGAGAGCGGGATCGGGCGCCGCAGACTCGGCACCGGACCCCTCAAAGCTCAAATCCTCGTACCGGGGTGCGCTCGCGGCCGGGTGCGAAAGCCAGCGCAGGCCGCCGTCGAGTTGCACCGGCACGGTCGCAGGCCCGAGCCGGATCGGCAGCAGTCGCGAAGCAGTGACCGTGAATCCGGTCGGATGGATCTCGAGCGCGTGGATCCATGCTCCGCTCTTCGCGAGCACAGTCGTGCCCGAAGCGCCGAACGCAACCCAGGATACCGGGTCCGTAAATAGATGTGTCGCGCGGCTCGTTTCCGGCAGCGCCGTATCCCAGAGCTGCAAGTTGCCGGCGGCGTCGCCGCTGACCATGAGCTTGGCGTCCGCGGAAATCGCGAGCGCGAGCACTGCGGCATGGGCGCGCGCCGTCGCCGGTGGTGCCGTGCCGTGCAGCGGCGCAAGGAAGATATCGCCGGCCGAATCACCGACGGCAAAAAGCTCCATGCTCGGTGCGCACGTGACTGCGAGTGCCGCGCCGTCGACGGCGATCTCGCGTATCAGCTCTCCTGTCTGCGTTGCCCAAATCCGCGCCGAGTAATCGCCGGCGCTGATCACTGCCGTGCCGTCGGCGCTCAGAGTCAACGCGCGAATCGGTCCCGACGGATGCCGCAGCAACGCAGGCGTCGGCGCTACGGTTCGCAGGTTCCAGATTCTGACGACACCATCGACTCCGCCGCTCGCGATGAGGTTGTTCGCTGTATTCACGGCCAAGCTCGTAACGGCGCCGCGATGGCCGATGTAGTCGACGTCCTCTTGGCCGCCGCGCCGTTCGAGCTCGCCGACGGCGCGCACGCGCACATGGCCACCGGCATATCCGAATACCGCGATCTCGCCGCCGGCGTCGAGCAACGCGGCGGAGACGTCGCGATCCGCTATCGACAGCGGCGCGTCGAGGCCGATATCCCAAAGCCTTGCGACGGAACCGTATGCCGTCACGAGTCGGTCGCCGCCGGGCGCGATGCGCACGAACGACGGCAAGCCGTCGCCGGCACGTACGTACTGCGGCTGGCGAGCGCCGCGCAGATCCTGCACGGCTACGAGCCCATCGGCGAGCGCGAAGGCAATTTCGTCCGCGCTCGCTGCAACGTCGACGCTCGCGGCATCGACGGTCGTCCCGATGACCCAGCTCGTCCCGAAATCGGCGGCGTCCTCTTCGGGCGCGATGCGCCACCCTTGGATGGCGCCGTCCGCATCGACCGTCACGAGCGTGTCGCCCGTCGCCGGCACGACGCGCACGAGATCTCTGTGGTGACGGAGCTGGCCCCGCGCCTCACCCGTATGCGGGTCCAGAATGAGGGCACGCCGCGCCCCGTCGAGCACGGCGAGGTAAAGCGCTCGCGGGCCGAGCGCCCAGTCGCGGATCGTGGCGACGCCCGCGAAGCTCGCGAGCACGTCGCCCGAGGTCATGTCGAGCAGGCTGAAACGCGCCGGCGCATTCGCGCTCGTCTCGGCGAGAACCGCGAAATCCTCATCGCCGCTCAACGCCGGCCTCGGCGCGAACTCGCCACGCGTCTCGAGCCGCGCGATGCGCGTGCCCTGAAAGTCCCAAAGCGTCGCCGTGCGCGAGCTCAGCGCGAGAACTCGCTGCGTGCGCGAGCTCACGGCGACCTGAGACGTAGCCGCCCGCAGCGGCAAGTCGGCGACGAGCTTGTTGCGGTGCAGGTCCCAAACCGCGAGTAGCTGCGCAGACCCGCTGCGCGTCGGCTGCGCGATCGCGACGCGGCCGCCGGGACTCAATGCGATATCGACTTGCTCGCTCCTGAACGGATCGGGTAATGCGATGCCCTGCTCGGGCACGTCGCGCCAAACGGAACGGTTCGCTCCGAAGCGCAGCCCCCACTCCGACAACGTGCCTTCGGCGCCGCTCTGCCGATCGACGAGCGTGAGCTGCCAGCGCCCGAGCGCCGGCTCGTCGGCGAGCGCGCCGAGCGGCGAATCGGCACGCGCGCTGAGCACGAGCGGACGCTCGCCGGCCGATTCGGAGACAGCAAACGTCGCCGCGGTGCCGCTCGGCGCGCGCAGGGTGAGCTCGAGATCCGTCGGGCTCGGATGCCGGAGCATGAGCGACAGCTCGAACTCGCCGGCGACGACGTCGTCCTCGACGAAGAGGTCGCGCGTCACGGGCACGTGCTGAAAGGCCGTGAGGCTCGCCGTGCGCGCATCTTGTGCTTCGCTCGCGGCGGCGCCCGCGGCTGCGAGCGAAGCGTGTGCGACCCGCCGCGTCCTCTCGACGATCACGAGCTCGTCGTTTTCCCAGTCGACGTCGAGTTGCAACGGCGCTTGCGCGAGCCGGAACGTGCGCACGAGCCGCGCGTAATCGCTGTCGAGCAGCTCCGCGGCAGCGCTCGCCGCGATCGCGGGCGCGGCGCGATCCGCCTCGATCGCATAGAGCAGCGCCGCATCGCGATCGCCGCGATGCATCGCGACACGGGATTGGCGCAGCCAATACTCCGCCATGAGCTCATCGGCGAGGCTCGGATTGCCGAGTGAATCGCGGGCGACCGTATCGGCCGCGAGAGCCTCGGCGATCGTCGAGGCACTCCGTGAGCGGCGCACCGTGACGTCGGCAAGCAGCCGATCGGCGGTCGCGCCGAAGAACGGCAGGCGCGCGAGCCGCGCGTACGCGGCCTCGGCAACGGCGTAATCCTGAGTCACGCCGCTCAGCGTCTCGATATACGGCCGCGGCAACACTTGCGTGTACCAATAAGGCAGCCAAATCGCGACGGCGAGGCCCGCGGCCGCGGCGGCGTAGGCGCGCCAATTCACCGGCATCTCGGACTTTGCCCAGCGCTCGTCGAAGACACGCGCGTAGATCCGATTGCTGAACTTGAGCGCGCCGCCGGCGTCGCGCCGCACGATGCCCGCGAGCAGCAGGAGCTCGACGGCCGCGGAAGCGTGCTCGTCTTGCACGTCCGTTCCCTTCGCTAGCTTGACCAACCGCGCGAGCACCTGACGAGTCACGGGCGCGCGCTCGGCGAGCAGCGCGCGGATGTGATTCAAGTGCGGCTCCTCTTGCGAGGCGCGGGGCGCGAGAAGGAGGTCATGGACGACACGCTCGACGTCGGCAAGCTTGCCGCCTTTGCGCGCAACCGCGCGCGCGATCTTCTGCGTCAAATAGGGCTGGCCGCTCGTCCAAGCGTAAATCCGATCCATGAGCGCATGGCTCACGGTCTCGTCGGCTTCGAATCCGGCGCCGAGCTCGTAGCACTCCGCGAGCGAGAAGTCCGGCAGGTCGATCGCTTGACCGTCGACGAACGGCGACGCCGCCGCGTTGGGGCTCAACTGCGCGGGCGTCGCAACGCCGAGCACGACGAAGTTGAGCCGGCCGTAATCCGGCTCAGTCGCGCGCTGGAGGTAGCAGGTGCGGATGGCCGAGAAGAGCTCGGTCGCGAAACGGAGCTCGCTCCCCCGCTCGGCCTCGTCGATGAAGATCGTCACGGGCGCGGTCGTATGCGTGAGCACGACTTCCCAAAAGAACTCGACGAGCCGCTGATCGCCGAGCAGGGCACTCTTTTCCTGCCACCAGTACTGTAAATCGACCTTGATTCGCAGATCGCGGACGATTCGATAAGCGATGCTGTAGTACCAACGTCCCGGATCGGCCGCCTCCCCGCGCGCGCCGATCTGCGTCAGATCGACGACGGCCGCGAGTTGCCCCTCGCCGCGCAGCGTGCGAATCGTGCGCGCCATGAGACTCGACTTGCCGCTGCCCGGCGAGCACAGCACGTAGCAAAACCGCTGATCCGCGATGCCCGAGAGGAGCTCTTCGTCCGCTTTGCGTGCGACATAGCACTCCCGGCCGGCCTGCACGGGCCCGCCGACGACGAAGAAATCACCGACCTGCGTTGCTTTCGACAAAACGGTACGATCTTGTGGACTCGATGCCCGGAACGATTGATATTAAGGCCGAGGCCCGATTCATGGCTACGGGACGCAAGCTCAAACGCGATTATCTAGGGACGGTGCGGCTCGAGTCGCGGGGCGGCGAGCAGGTCGTCACGCGCACGCTCGAGGGCGTGTCCTTTTTGCTGCGCCCGCTCGCGCGCATGCTCGTGCGCACGGAGGCAGCGGCGCTCACGCGGCTCGGCGCCGTGCGCGGCGTACCGCGCTTACTCGCTGCCGATCGCGATGGGCTCGTGCGCAGTTTCTTGCCGGGACACGTCATGTTCGTTGCGCGCCCGCAAACGCGCGCTTATTTTCGCAGCGCATTGCGGCTCGTGCGGCAGATCCATCGCGCCGGCGTGGCGCACAACGACCTCGCCAAGGAAGCAAACTGGCTGTGTCTCAGCGACGGCAGCGCCGGCGTCGTCGACTTTCAGATCGCGATCATCGGCAACCCGCGCGGCAGGATCTTTCGCATGCTCGCGCGCGAGGACTTGCGCCACTTGTACAAGCACAAGGAGCACTATCTGCCAGGCGCGTTGACGGCACGCGAAAAGACGCTGCTCGCGACGCCGTCGATCGCCGCACGCGCGTGGCGCACGCTCGCGAAGCCCGTTTACCGCGCTTTCACTCGCGGCGTGCTCGGCTGGCGCGATCGACGCGGCCCGGAAGAACGCGAACATCTGTATGATTAGCGCCCGCGATGGAAATCTGCCACGCGCATAACTTGATCTCGCCCGCGGCCGAGGCAAAGCCTTTCGGCATTCGCGTGAGCCTCCGGCCCGGCGATTCCTTTGCGCGCCTCCTCGATTCCGGTTGGGAGCAGTTTCACTGGTTCGCGACCGCGGAAGAGCGCGACCGCATGCTGCGCGACATGGCAAGCGAGCACGTCTATTCGCGGCGCGGCGATCGGCCGACGCTGCGCTTCGAGCCGGTCGACAAGAACGCTCGGTAGGCCTGGGGAAGCGACTTTAGTCGCGACTCTCAGCCCAGCGGTCGGTCGAAGCGGTGCACATGCGCGCGAAACGCTGCTACTTCGTGATCGGCGCGCGGCTTGTCCCACACTCCGAGACGCACGAGCCAGTCGGCGGCAGCCGGCGCGGACTCGAGGCCGCGATCGGCGCCGAGACCCGCCATGCAACGGCGCAGCAGAATGTCCGCGAGCGAGCTCGCCCATTCCTCGCGCACCGCGTAAACGAGCTCGGCGACCAGTGGCCCCGACGCCGGACCGAGGACTCTCGCGAGATCCTTCGAGCTCCGCGCGAGCGCAGCGATCGCGGTTGCCTGCGCGCCGTAGATTCGCCAGAGGCGCGCGGCTTGGTCGGCTCCGAGCTCGGCGCCGAGCGCAGCGACGAGCTCGTCGCGCGCAGTGACATCGAGCGCGCCCGGTAATGGGCGCTCGCGCGTCGCGCTTTTGAACGACCGGTCCCGGCGCCGCCAGATGCGCAGCAACACGTCCTCGGCGAGCGCGCGATGCGTCGTGAGCTTGCCGCCGACGATCGAAAAGAGACCGCGCGCTCGGCGGTGCTCGTAGATCAAGTGTCGGCGCGTGATCGCGCCCGTGCGGCTCGCGGAGCTTCTCGGCAGCGGCCGGACCCCGGCCTGCGTGTAGCAGACGTATCGAGCGAGCGGCGCCGCAGCCGGGAAGAGCTGCTCGGCCGCCTCGACGAGATACCGGTACTCCGCCGCGCCGATCTCGATCTCGGCGGGGTCGCCGTCGAATCGCTCGTCGGTCGTGCCTATCAAATAGAGCTCATTCCACGGGACGACGAAGAACGGCCGACCGTCCGCAGCCGCTTCGGCGTAAACGGCATGGGCAGGTGCGCCCGGAAACGGTCGGCACACCAAGTGGCTTCCTTTCGTCGCGCCGAGAAGTTTTCGCGACGCGAGCCCGCCGGCCACGCGATCGACCCAGGGCCCGGTCGCATTGACGATCGTCGGCGCTTCGGCCCGGCCGACCGTCCCGTCACTGCCGCGCCATTCGACGCCGCGCACGCGCCTTGCGACGACGTCGATCGTCGTCACGCGCGTGTGCGCACGCAGCACGGCGCCGTGCGCGACGGCGTCGCGCACGCTCTCGACGATGAGGCGCTCGGGAAACGCGACTTGCGCGTCGTAGTAATACGCCGCACCGACGAGGCCGTCGTGGGCGAGCCCCGGAAGCGCTTCGCGCACGGCCGCCTCGCCGAGCATTCGATGTCGCGGCACCGACTTGCCGATGGACAGCAGATCGTAGAGCCACATGCCCGCGCGGATCTGCCAAGGTCGGCGCTTCCCACCGCGATAGATCGGCAGGTACAGGCCGAGCGGCGTGACGAGATGCGGCGCGTGCCGCAACAGCCGCTCACGCTCGTGCAGCGATTCGTAGACGAGCCCGAGCTCCGCATGCTCGAGGTAGCGGAGCCCGCCGTGGATCAGGCGCGTCGACGCAGCGCTCGTGCCGGAGCCCAAGTCGCTTTGCTCGAGCAGCAGCACGGTCAAACCGACGAGCGCGGCCTCGCGCGCGATCGCGGCACCATTAATTCCACCCCCAATGACAATGAGATCGTACTTCGCGGCCGAGGCACTCATCGCGTAGTCAGGGTTAACGAACGTGCGCAAGACACCTGGGGTCGGATGCGTAAGGAAGGGGCCGACGGCGAGTTCCGCGGCGCGCCGACAGCGCGGATTGTGCGATATGCGAATGAGCCCTTCGCCGGCGCGCGCGGATGTCTGAGCCGGAGCGCCCCTTCCTTAAGCGTCCGGCCCCAAGTGCGTGACGCGCGCTCAGGGCCGCGTCTGCCCGCTGCCGCGCACGACGTACTTGTAGCTCGTGAGCTCGTTCGCACCGACCGGGCCGCGCGCGTGTATGCGCCCGGTCGCGATGCCGATCTCCGCACCCATGCCGAACTCGCCGCCGTCGGCAAATTGCGTGGACGCGTTGTGGAGCAGAATCGCGCAGTCGAGCTCGTTCAAGAATCGCTCGGCTGCGGCCTTGTCGTCCGTGATGATGGCATCGGTGTGCGCGGAGCCGAAGCGCCGAATGTGCTCGAGCGCGGCGTCGAGATCGGCGACGACTTTGATCGCGACGATCGCGTCGAGAAATTCCTTGCCGTAGTCGGCGCTCGCGGCGGGCTTCACCCGTTTATCGACAGCCTTGGTCGGCGCGTCGCCACGCACCTCGCAGCCCGCGGCGAGCAAGTCGGCGACGATCGGCGCGAGATGCGTGGCCGCGCACGCACGGTCGATGAGCACGGTCTCGGTCGCGCCGCAGACGCCCGTGCGGCGCATTTTCGCGTTGACGACGATGCGCCGCGCCATCTCGAGATTCGCAGCGGCATGAACGTAGGTGTGACAGATGCCTTCGAGATGCCCGATCACGGGCACGCGCGCATCCTGCTGCACGCGCGCGATCAAGCTTTTTCCGCCGCGCGGCACGATGACGTCGACGTACTCCGTCATCTCGCGCAACAGGAAACCGACGGCCTCGCGATCTTGCGTAGGCACGAGCTGAACCGCGCGCACAGGCAATCCCTGGTCTTCAAGCCCGCGCACGAGACACGCGTGGATCGCAGTATTCGACCGCACCGCCTCGGAGCCGCCGCGGAGAATCACCGCATTGCCGCTCTTCAAGCACAGCCCGCCGGCGTCGGCCGTGACGTTGGGCCGGCTCTCATAAATGATGCCGATGACGCCGAGCGGCACGCGCACGCGCTGGATCTTGAGCCCGTTCGGGCGCTGCCATTCGGCGATCACTTGACCGAGCGGGTCCGGGAGCGCGGCGATCTCCTCGAGGCCGCGCGCCGTGGCTTCGATGCGCGCGGCGTCGAGCGCGAGGCGGTCCAACAGGGCGCCGCTCACGGCGCGCTCCTTCGCGGCCGCGCAGTCCTGTTCGTTGGCACGCAGAATCGCGGGCGTGGACTTACGCAGCTCTTGCGCTGCGGCCCGGAGCGCGGCATTTCTCGCGGTCGCGGACGAGCGTGCGAGCGTAGCACTCGCGGCTTTCGCCGCGCGGCCGATCTCGAGCATCTGCTCACGCAGCTTGCTCGCGACGTCGCGTGTCGCCGTGCTCATTGCGCTTCCCGATTCTGCGTCAAGACGAGATCGTCGCGATGAATCATCTCATCTCTGCCGCGGTACCCCAAAATCTCCTCGATGCGGCTCGACCGCACGCCCGCGATCGCGCGCGCTTCCTCGGCCGAGTAAGCGATGAGGCCGCGGCCGACCTCGGTCTTGTCCGTCGCGAGCACGGCCACGGCGTCACCGCGCTCGAACGTGCCTTCGACGGCGGTCACGCCGGCCGGCAGCAGGCTCCGTCCCCCGGCGAGCGCGCGCACGGCGCCCGCATCGACGTGCACAATGCCTTTCGGCTGCAAAGTTCCCGCGATCCATTGCTTGCGGGCCGCGTGCGGCGTCGCTTGCGGCAAAAACCACGTCGCGCGCGCGCCGGCGAAGAGCGCGGTGATCGGCCGTTGCACACGGCCGCTCGTGATCGCCATCGAGCA
>DATBLZ010000157.1:0-16648 GCA_036555065.1 Gammaproteobacteria bacterium | reverse complement strand
CAGAGATCTTCGACGTCGCTGAGCACGTGACTCGAAAACACGATGCACGTGCCCGCATCGCGCAGCGCTCTGAGGAGGTTGCGCAGCGTTCGCTGGGTCGGCACATCGAGCCCGTTCGCGGGCTCATCGAGCAACAGGTGCGACGGACGGTGGACCAAGGCGCGGCCGAGCGCGACCTTCATGCACTCGCCTTGCGAGAACCCCGCAACGGGGCGATCTGCGATCGCCGTCAACCCGAGATCGGCGAATAGCGCCTTGATGCTGTCGCCGCGCGTTTCCTCCGGCAAGCCGCGCAGTCTCGCGAAATACTCGACGTTCTCGCGCGCCGTGAGACGCGGGTACAGGCCCGTGTGATCGAGAAGCGCGCCGAGACTCTTCTGTGCGGCGACGGTGTCGACTTGCGGATTCTCGCCGGCAACATAGATGTCGCCTGCATCGGGCTTCAACACGCCGGCAATCATGCGCAACGTCGTCGTCTTACCGGCGCCGTTCGCGCCGAGAAGGCCCGTGATCGCCCGATCGTCGGCGTCAAATGTAAGGTCGCTGACGGCGGCGAATTGGTCGAACCGCTTGGTCACTGCGCGTACGAGAATCATCGTTCAGTCCTTCCCCCTTCGGAACTGAACTAATAGTCTTAAGAGCGTCGATTTCCTTACACGGCCCAGTGCGGCCGCGGCTCGGGGGCTAGCCCCAGCTCAGGTCGTGGGCCCGGTAAGGCAGGTCTCGAAACCGCTTGCCGGTGATCTGAAATACCGCGTCGCCGATCGCGGATTGCACGGACGTGCCGCGGTCATGACCCATGCCGATCAGCCAGTGGTTGGTCGGGAAAAAGCGAACGTTGATCTCGGGCGGGTCCTCGTCGATGCGCGACAGCGGGAACAGATGGAAGTTGTTTTCGACGATGCGGCCCTCTTCGACCGTGCAGGCTTGGTGCATCGCGTCGTTGTAGAACCACGTGATCTGGCCTTCGATCTGTTTCTTCACGGACAGCGGGTTCACGAGGCCGAAGCCCGCATCGTGCGCGACGTCGACGCGCTCGAGCTTCACGCGGCCGTCGCGGCTCACGGAGACCGTGTGCACCATTGCGCTGATCGTCGCCGAGCCTCCGGTTTCTCCGCCCCGCTCCTCGAGCGCGATCGCGCGGGCCATACCTTGCGGCAGCGGCGTCCCCCAGCCCGACATCTCCGCTGCCAGGTCGAGCGCTTGGATCATGTCGTCCTTCCAGGGCAGACCGGTGCGCGCGATGAGCTCGCGCCGATAGAGATACGGATCCTGGCCCGCGGCGCGCGCGAGCTCGTCGATGAAGCTCTCGCGATAGAACTCGTGTGCGGCCTGACCGACGCCGCGGCGCGTGCCGACCGGCACGTGAAAGCTCGTCGTATGGTTCGAGAAGCGATAGTTCGGTACGTAATAACGCGAGACCACGTCGAACGACGCCTCGGGCCCGAAGCCGTCCTGCTGCATGCCCGTACGGACCTCGAGCGCCGCGGGGAAACCGTCGTCGCCGAGCACTGCCTTGAGGCGCGCGACGCCCATCGCGCGGTACGTCGTGCCGATGAAATCCTCCTCGCGCGTCCAGAGCAGATGAATCGGCACACCGCGGTGAGCGTTCGCGATCATGAGGGCCTGCTCGGCTTGGGGGCCGTTGCCGTTACGGCCGAAGCCGCCGCCCAAGTGGCACATGTGGAGGTAGACGTTCTCTTCGGGGATGCCCGTGATCTCTGCGGCGCTGAAGCGCGTCTCCTGCGGGCCTTGGTCGCCGATCCAGATGTCGACGCGATCGTCGGTCACGAGCACGGTCGCGTTGCCGGGCTCCATACGGGCGCGCGGTAAATAAGGAGTCGAATACGTCGCTTCGATGATCCGGTCGGCCCCCGCGAAAACCGCGTCCACGTCGCCGTGATTCACGCGCACGCGGCCGGGCGCATCGAGCGCGGCGACGAGCGCCGCGCGCATGTTCGCGGTATTGAACGCGGCGTTCTGCGCCGGAATTTGCCACTCGATCGGCATGCGCTCGAGCGCCGTCTTCGCCTGATGCCACGTATCCGCGAGGACGGCAACGCCACCGCTGAAGACTCGCCCGCGCGTGAGCGCCGGGTCCGGGATCGGGAATTGCATGGCCGAGCGCACGCCCGGCAGGCCGCGAACGGACTCGAAGTCGTAGCTCTTCACGCTGCCGCCGTAGACGGGGCACGCGCGCACCGCCGCCCACTTCATCCCCGGCAAGCGAACGTCGATGCCGTAGATCGTCTCGCCCGTGACTTTCATCGGCACGTCGAAATTCTTCTGCTCCGTGCCCATGAGCGTCCACTGGTCCGGCGACTTGATCGTGATCGCCTCCGGATGCGGATGCGGCGTTTGCGCCGCGCGCTCAGCGATTGCGCCGTACGTCGTCGTGCGGCCGCTGCCCGAGTGCGTGATCACGCTGTCCTTCGCCGTGAGCTCGGCGACCGGCACGCTCCAGAGCTCTGCCGCCGCAAGCAGCAACCGCTCGCGCGCCTCGGCGCCCGCGAGCTGGAGGTAGTAGCGGCCGTCCTTGACCGACGACGCCGCGTTCGTGCGCATGCGCCGATAGAGGCTGTCCGGAATCCCCTGCCCGCCCGGGCGCGCGCGCGTGCCGAACGCGGGCTCGCCGCCGCCTTTCGGATCCGTGCCGCCGTTGCCCATGACGTTGAGCGTCCATGCGGGCGCCATCTCGCGCGCGTCACGGTTCGCGGAGGCATACTGCGGCCGCACTTTGCGCCAATCGCACTGGAGCTCCTCGCAGACGATCATCGCGTTCGAGGTCCAGACTCCCTGGCCGAGCTCGGTCTGCGCAATGCGAATCGTCACCGTATCGTCGGGCTCTATGACGATCCACGCGTTGACCTCGGGCACGGCCGGGTCCTCGTACCAGACGGCGCCGCCAACGTTCGTCACGTTCTCGGCGGCCTTCGCCCCGCGCGGCGGCAGCCAGAAACCGAGCACGAAGGCCGCGTTCGCGGCGGCGGCGGTCGCGAGAAACTCGCGACGATCCAAGCCAGGGCTCGCGCCTCTCGTCATGCCTGCGCTCCAGCCTCGGGCTTCATGAGCTCCGCGGCGCGATGAATCGCCTGGCGCACGCGGTGGTAGCTGCTGCACCGGCACGCGTTCGTGACTTCGCGGTCGATGTCGGCGTCGGTAGGATTCGGGTTCTTCGCGAGCAGCGCGAGCGCGCTCATGATCATGCCGGACTGGCAGTAGCCGCACTGCGGCGCGTCGAGCTCCTTCCATGCGCGCTGGATCGGATGGTTGCCGTCGCGGGAGACGCCTTCGATCGTCGCGATCGATTTCCCCGCGGCTGCGGCGACTGGAAGGATGCACGAGCGCACAGGTTGCCCGTCGAGATGCACCGTGCAAGCGCCGCACTGGCCGATGCCGCAACTGAACTTGGTTCCGGTGAGCCCAATTACGTCACGAATGACCCAAAGCAGCGGCGTCCCCGGATCCGCGTCGACGGAGTACTGTGTTCCGTTGACCCTGACCTCAAACGCCACAGTGGTGCCCCCGCTCGGAACGTTCCAATGCTAGCAGGTCGCGCCCCTCAATTCGGCGCGCGGCGCTTCAATTCCTCGAACCAGTTGAGCACGACGTAGATGCGGTCGGGCGCGGGGGGCTGCGCGGGCGTAGCCGCGAGCGCGCCCTCGGCATCGGCCGGCAGCAACATGATCCAGCCGCTGCCGTCGGGCAGTAAGTCGAAGTCGCGGTAGTTCTGATGATTGAGAAAGCCTTCGATCGCGACGCTGCTCGCGGTCGTGAATCGGAAGCGCGGCTCGGTCGCGAGAATCTTCACGCTGTTCAGCACGCGCGGGGCGTTGGTAATCCCGCGGCGATAAAAAATCTCCGTGCCGTCGCGTGACCAGATGGGATTGAGCGCGCCATCGACCGCAAGCTCGTAGCGCTCACCGGTCTTCGGATAGCGCTCCACGAAAACTCGAAAATCCACGCCGCCGTTGCTCGGCTCCTCCACGGACGTGTACGCGAGCCAGCGGCCGTCCGGTGAGAACGCCGAGCTCCACTGGTTCGTGCCCTCGAGATCGTAAAACACGCTGCTTTCGCCGTCGGGGCTGCGCGTGTAGAGACCCCAACCGCCGGCGCCGGCGCCGAGACTGGAGTTAACGACAGCAAATGACAACGTGCCGTCCGGCGCCCAAGATTCGGGCAAGTGGAACGTGTCCTCGTCGGCCGTCGTGAGCCTTTCGGCGGGCCCGCGACCGTCCGCATCCTGCCAATAGATGCTGCTCGGCCCGTCGCGATCCGACGCGAATGCGATGCGTGCGCCATCGAGCGTCCAAAGCGGCCGCAGGTTCGTGCCTTCGTTGACCTGCGTGAGGCGGCGGATATCGGTATCCCCGGCGAGATCGTAGATCCAGATTGAGCCGCCGCCGCCATCGGCATCGAGGATCTCGACGGCGACGCGCGTGCCGTCGGGCGATACACGCGGGTTGCGGTACGGCCGCAGCGGCGCGCCGAGCGACCGGCGCGTGCCATCGCGGCTGACGACGGCGAGCGCGAGGTCGGGCAACACCACAGCGGAGCCAAGGTCACTGCCGTAGACATACGCAAGCGTGCCGCCCACCGCCACTGCGTAATGCGTTTTGTTGTTGCGGACCGTGGCGTTCTCGGCCACGGGCACGGGCCCGCCGACCTCGAACGTATTGAGATCGAAGGTCCGCGCGAAGAGCGCCGTCGGCGCCGCGGCAGGGTCGGTCACGATCAGATGGCCCGTCGGGACATAGATGGCACGCTCACCGGGAAACAAGACATGCGCATCCTGACCCGGCACTTGCGCCACGATGTCGCCCGTAGTGGGGCCCGTTGCGCGCCAAAAGAGAATGGCGCCATTGGGTAGGTACTGGGGGTCCCAGAGCGGCCCCGAGGCCGGGATCAACAGCGTCGGCGTCCCGCCGTTCGCGGAGATTTCGAATAGGCCTTCGGGCTGACCGTACACGATTTTCGAGCCGTCGGGATGCCACGAAGCACCCTGCGGATTCCCGGCGCCGGTCAAGACGACGGCAGACCCGCCGGCCGTGCGGATCTTCTTGAGCTGGCTGGCCGGCGCATCCCAAAAACCGATCCACTCCCCGTCGGGCGAGAAGAACGGGTTGGTCAACACCTGCTCGGTGCCCGGGATCCGCCGGGCTTCGGTCTCGCCGACGGCGCGTAAGTAAAGTCCGTCATTGGCGTTGTAAACGATCTGCGTGCCGTCGGGCGAGATCGCAATGACGTCGCGCCCCGGATTGCGCATAGTTTGACCTTCGTTGAGCGCGAAATCGAAGCGCACGACGGGCGGGGGCGCGACGACCGCGGCGGGTTTGAGCATCCACGCCAGAGTTGCGCCTACGACCGCGGCCGCGAGCCCGCCCGCAAGCCACGGCCAGCGCGGCGCCGCCGCTTGCGCCGCCGGCGCTGCGAACGAGTGCTTCGCGCCCGTCGGGTCGGCGAGGATCTTCTCGATATCGACGCGCGCGTCGGCGATCGAGTGATAGCGATCGCGCGGCTTCTTCTCGAGGCAGCGCTCGAGCAGCAGGCGCAACCGCGGGTGCAAATTCTTCGGGAGCCGATTCCAGTCGGGGTCGGTGCGCAAAATCCCCGCGAGGATGTGCGGCACGGATTCGCCCGTGAAGACCGGCAGTCCCGTGAGCATCTCGAAGAGCACGATGCCGAATGCCCATACGTCGGCGCGTTGATCGGTCGCCTGCCCGCTCGCTTGCTCGGGGCTCATGTAGGCTGCCGTGCCGAGAATGAGCCCCTGCTGCGTCATCGCCAGGCTCAACGCCGGGGAGTGTGCGGGCGTTGCCGCGTTCGGATCGCCGGCAAAAGCCTTCGCGAGACCGAAGTCGAGCACTTTGATTTGCCCGTCGCGCGTGACCATGACGTTCGCGGGTTTGAGATCGCGATGCACGATGCCTTTCTCGTGCGCGGCTTCGAGCGCTTGGGCTATTTGCAACCCGAGTCTCAGTGCATCCTCAACCGGCAACGCGCCGCCCTCGAGCCGCTTGGCGAGCGTTTCGCCCTCGACGAGCTCCATCGCGACGAACCGCGTGCCATCGTGCTCGTCGAGCCCGTAGACCGCAGCGATGTTGGCGTGATTGAGCGCCGCGAGCGCCTTCGCCTCGCGCTCGAACCGGATCAGGCGATCCGCGTCCTGCGCAAGGTCGCGCGGCAGAGTCTTGATCGCGACCTCGCGGCCGAGCTTCGTGTCGCGCGCGCGCCAGACCTCGCCCATCCCGCCCTTGCCGAGCGAGCCGGTAACCTCGTAGTGGCCGAGCGTCTGACCGATCATTATGTGAGCCGGCGGCTTGACCCTAAACCCGGCAAATCCTACAACATACGCGCATGAAACGGGTCCGGAAGTTCCTCGGCGAGCTCTTTCGCCGCAAGGTCGTGCGCGTCGTCGGCGCGTACACCGCCATCTTTTGGGCTTTGGTTCTGGCCGTCGCGCAGTTGCAACCGCTCCTCGGCTTTTCCAACTTTGCAATGTGGGTCTTTATCCTCGTCGGCACTGCGGCGATTCCCTTCGTCGCCTTCCTCAGCTGGAAATACGACATCGTGCCGCCGCAGCTCATTCGCGACCCCAAAGACGTCGAATCCGTGAACCCGGGCTTGAGCTGGGCGACGCTGCGTCACGACACGCAAGACGCGGGCTACGTGCTGCTCAAGTGGTGCATCGAAGGCGAGACGGCGAGAGAGAAGCGTTTCTTCAAACCCGTCGCGATCGGCCGCGAGCCGAACAACGACATCGAGCTGCCCGATCAGCGTGTGAGCCGCCATCATGCGGTGATCTGGGCCGAGCGAGGCATCTGGCGAATCCGCGATCTCGACAGCGCGAACGGCACGTTCATCGATCACGCACGCGTGAGCAGCATCACGACTCTGCCGCAAACGTGCGAGCTGCGCTTCCACGCCAACGGCCCAACGGTCAGCGTGTTCGTCGCAAAATCGGCCGAGACGCTGATCAGCTGATCACGAGAGGCGCGCGTCGACGTGCGCGGCGGTGTATTACGGTTCGCGCGTTCGCTCGATGAAGTCGACGATGATGCTCGAGACGCTCGTATCCGCAGTGCCGACCGACAGGAGCTGCGACGAGTGGTTGTGGCCGAGGCTCTGCAAGTAGCGCGGCACGACCCCGTGCTCGATGACGAGCTCCTCGAATAGCGCCGCGTACGCGCGCGTATAGCGCGCGTTGTCCCATTCGGCCGTCGTCATCAACACGGGGATATCGGCGCGTGTGACATTGCCGGTCACGACCCTCTCCGGCCAGCGCGCCGGGTCTGCGCCGAAATAGGCGAGCTCGCCGCGCGATGGCGATTCGAAATCGAAGTCGTAAGGCCCCGAGACCAGGATCGCGCCCGCGGGCCGCGCGCTCGTTGCGGGCATGAGCTCGGGGCGAAACACGAACGTCGCCGCGTGAAACGCGCCCGTCGAGATGCCGATAACGAAAATCTGCTCCGGATCGCCGCCATATCGAGCGACATTATCGTGAAGCCACGTCACGGCCGCGGCCACGTCGCGCCCGCCTTCGGGCCACGTCGAGTCCGGCGCGAGGCGGTACCCGCTGTTCACGCCGACGTAGCCGAGCGTCGCGAAATATTCGGCCACGTTCGCAATCGCCTCGCGATTGCCGCCGACGAGTCCGCCGCCGTGGAACGAGACGATCACGGGCGTGGGCACTTGCGGCCGCGCGCCTTTCAAGACGCGAATGTCGAGGTGCTGGCGCTCGTGCGGCCCGTACGCAAGGTCCTTGATGACTTCGATCGCGTTGGCGGCGTAGACGTGCGGCACGGCTGCGTAAATCGCCGCCGTCTGGCGCGCGATTTCGCCGTCGAACTCATGGCCGAAGGCCGCGAGGGCCGCTGCGACGTCGCCGGGCATGCCGGCGCGGGCAACGTCGGCCTGTTCCAGCGCGGTCTGGGCCCCGGCCGTCGCAGGCCCGAGCGCGCCCAAGATGAGCGCCGTAGAAATGGCGAGGCGCCGATCCGTTCTTTGCATGTCGTTCATTCAATCCGGCAGCCGAAACGCGATGAGCTCGCCGCTGTAGCTGCCGCCGCTGATGGCAACGACCAAATACTGCTTGCCGTCGAGCATGTAAGTCATCGGCGACCCGCTCTGCGGCGCGGGCATGTAAAGCGCGCCTATATCGGCGCCGGTGGCCTTATCGTACGCCCGCAATAGCGAGCCGCGCTCACCCGACGGCGTCGGTCCGAACCCGGGCTCGCCCGCGATCAGCAGCGTCTTCGTGACGAGCGTGCCGACCAGGCCGGGTCGACCCGTGCGCCCGATGTTGAGGCCGCGGAGCGCCGGATGATCGCGGATCGCTTCGGGCGTCTCGCCGTGCGGGATCTGCCAGAGGATGTCGCCCGTATCGAGATCGATTGCGCTGATGCGGCCGTACGGCGGCTTGATCAGCGGCAGACCTTGGACCGTCGGCGCGGACACGGCTCCGCCCGCGGGCGCGCCTGCCGAGCCCGACCCGCCGGACCGGCGCGCGCCCGTGAGCACAGTGCCTTGGTGGTAACGCACGTCGGGAGCGACGCCCGCGGGCGGCGCCACGAGGCCGAGCGTTGCGACCTGGCTTTGCGAATACACATAAAGAATGTGTGTCTCGGGATCGTAGGACCCGCCGGGCCAGTTCGTGGCTGCGCCTTGGCTGCCCATCTGCAGCGTCGCGATCGTTGCGTCCGTGCTCACGACGGGCGGCGTGAAGATCGGGCCGATCTGATAAGGCTCGATGGCCGCGAGCGCTTCGGCACGCAGCTCCGGCGTGAAATCGATGAGGTCGTCGATCGCCAAGCCCTGGCGATCGTAGGCCGCAGGCCGCGTTGGGAACGGCTGCGTCGGCGAGTACTTCTCGCCGGGCACCTCGCCTTGCGGCACGGGGCGCTCCTCGATCGGCCAGACCGGCTCGCCCGTCTCGCGATCGAAGACGTAAAGGAATGCCTGCTTCGTCGGCTGCGCGACGGCCTTGATCGTGCGCCCGTTCATATTGATGTCGACGAGAATCGGCGCGCACGGAATATCCATGTCCCAGATGCCGTGATGCACGAGCTGAAAGTGCCAGCGGCGCTCGCCGGTCGCGAGATCCACGGCGACGAGGCTCTCGCCGAAGAGACCGTCGCCGTGGCGCGCGCCGCCGTAGTAGTCGTGCGTCGGCAGCTCGACGGGCAGATACGCAAGTCCGAGCTCGAGATCGACGGAGATCTGCGCCCAGACACCCGTGTTGCCCGTGTATTCCCACGACCCGTCTTCCCAGGTCTCATTCCCAGGCTCGCCCGGGCCCGGGATCGTCTTGAACATCCAGAGGCGCTCACCGGTGCGCGCGTTGAACGCGCGCACCGCGCCCTTGACGTTGCTTGGGCTCCGCGGATTCGCGCCCGTCTCGAACGCCGCGCCCACGAGCACGACGTCGCCGGCGACGATCGGCGTTGCGTGCAAGCCGATCGGCGCGGTCGTCACGTCCATGTTCGGGTCGAGATCGCGCTTGAGATCGACGACGCCGTCGACGCCGAACGCAGCGACCGGGTCGCCCGTGCGCGCATCGAGCGCGATCAGGCGATATCCGGGTGTCACGTAAAGGATTCGCTCTTCGACGCCGTCCGTCCAATACGCGAGCCCGCGCCCGGAAAGCTGCCGCGGCGCAGCGGCACCGCGCGCACCTTCGTCCTCGCCGTGCACCCAAAGGAGCTCGCCTGTGCCCGCATCGAGCGCGACGACGGCGCGCCGCGTGCCGCCCGTCGAGTAGAGCCGCCGGCCGATCATGAGCGGCGTCGACTGGAAATTGAATTCGGGCCGCGCCCCCAAGTTGTCGGTCTTGAAGCGCCACGCGACCTCGAGGCTTGCGAAGTTCGACGCGTCGATTTGCTGGAGGCTCGAGTAGCGGTTGTGGCCTAAGTCGCCGCCGTACGTGCGCCACTCGGCATCGAAGCCGCCCGGCATCGATGGGGTTCGGGCTGCGTCGCCGGCCGACTGAACCCGAGCCGCCGATGCGGTTTGCGCCGCTGCCGCGGCCGTTGCCGCGAGCGGCGTCGCGCCCGCGGAATAGCCGCCGGCTTGCAGCAGATACGCAACGAGATCGGCGCTCGCGGTCCGCGACAGCGAGCCGGCGTTCGCGGGCGGCATTGAAAGCCGCGTGCGCTCGAGTAGCGCGCTCGGCGTCTCGCCCTCCCACTTCGCGAAGAACTCGAGGCCCGTGAGCGCGGGCGCCGCCTCGATGCCGCCGAGTGTGGTCCCGTGGCACGGCGCGCACTGTGCGGCGTAGGCCCGTGCGCCGCGCTCGGCCTGCGCGTTGGTATAAGCGCCATCCCAATCGGCGCGCTCCGCAAGCGCCGACACAGCCAGCAACGCGCAGACGATGCCGAGTCCAAATCTGGTCATGACAACTTGCGCGCCACGGTTGCGAGTTTAGTGCCCGCCGGCGTAGGCGCGGACGAGCCGCTCCAAGAATTCGCGGCCCTCGTAGAGCGCTTGCACACCGACGCGCTCGTTGAGGCCGTGCACGTTCGAGGTTGCAGGATCGCTGAAAATACCGCTGACGCCGTACGTCGGAATGCCGGCCGGCGTGAGGAACCGCGCGTCGGTCGCGCCCGGCTGCATGATCGGCACGACGGGAATGTCGGGCCACATCTCTTCCGTGATCGCCTCGATGGGCGCAAGGATCTCGTGCGTGAGCGGCGGCGGTGCCGATACGTCTTCGGGCGGATCTTCGAACGTAACGGCGATTCCTGGATCGGCCGCGGCGTCGACGAGCGCTTGCCGAACGGTCTCTTGCGTGTGGCCCGGCAGAATCCGGCAATTCACGTTCGCACGCGCGCGTTGCGGCAGCGCATTGGGTGCGTGCCCGGCCTGAAGCTGCGTCGCAACGCACGTCGTGTGCAAAACCGCGTTGTACGTCGGGTTCGCGATAATCCGCGCGAGCGCAGCGGGCTCGGGAGGCGCATCGAGGATCGCGCGCATGTCGGCCGCCGTTTGCCCCGTCTCGATCGCGGCCATGCGCTCGAAGAACGCTTCCGTCGTCGCGTTGAGCTCGATCGGAAACTGCAACGCTGCGATCCGGCCGAGCGCGGCCGCGAGCCGGTAGATCGCATTATCGGGAACGGGCCGCGACGAGTGGCCGCCGGGATTCGTGATCTCGAGACGATAATCCTGGTACACCTTCTCGCCCGCAAGCACGCCGTTGTAAATGCGCCGGCCTTGGTCGTCGAGCCGCCCACCGCCGCCTTCGGTGAGCGCGAACGCGGCCTCGATGCGATCGCGGTGGTGCTCGAGCAAGTATCTGACGCCGTTGAAGTCGAAGGGGGTCTCCTCCCCGCAGGTCAGCGCAATCTTGATTGGGCGCTCGGGGCGATAACCCGATTCTTTGAACCGCATGAGCAGCTCGACGAAGATCGCGGCCATCGATTTGTCGTCGGCCGTGCCGCGCCCGTAAAAGTAGCCGCCTTCCTCGATGAGCGTGAAAGGGTCGCGCGCCCAATCGGCGCGGTTCGCCTCGACGACGTCGATATGCGCGAGCAGCAAGATCGCCTGCGCGCTGGGATCGGTGCCCGGTAGCACTGCGACCAAATTTCCCTGCGTCGGGAAATCCGGCGCCACGATCACGTGCAAATCGCTCGCGGGAATTCCCGCAGACCGAAGCCGCGCCGCCATCGCTTCGGCCGCGATCGTGCAGCTGCCGGCCGAGAGCGTCGTGTTGATCTCGACGAGCTCCTGATAGATCGCGCGAAATCGAGCGTCGGCGGCGGCGGCGCGCTCTGCGGCCAAAACGCCGGCGGCAAGAAGCATAGCCGCGATAATTCCGCTTGCGTGCATATGGTGCCCGGTCATTTCTTGAGGTACTGGATGGTGTCGATCTGCCAGTTTTCGACATCCGGGTTGTCGGGAATCATTTGGAAATCGATGATCTCGCTCCAGCGCCCGTCGAGCTCGATCTCGAGCGGCGCGTACCGCACGTAGCCGAGCCGCGTCGTGCCGCGAACCATGATCGCCAACGTGCCCGGACCCGGCGACGTCTTCAGCCGTCCGCGCAGCGACAGCACGCGCGTGTTTACGTGGTACGTGAGCGAGCCTGAGACGCAGGCGAGCCCGGCGACGTCGCAGAGTCGCTCCTCGCGCGCGAGGTAGTCGAGGCGTGATGCCGCGACGGGTGTCGCGGCGAGGAGCGCCCCCAGTGCGAGTGCGGAGAGCTTGAGCGCCGTCAAACGGCAGTCACTCGACCGCGAAGCAGTAGAAGAGTCCCGCGCCGCCCGTCGCGACGAGGTTCTGCTGACCGCAGCCGTTCGTGCTGTGAACTGCATTCCACGACGCGTTCGGCCCGCCGAGGCGATCATGATGGCCGACCATCGCGCGGCCATCGGCCGCGTTGCTCGTCCAGTTGCTGCACGTGGTGTCCGCAGCGTTGCCCGGCACGAGTATGCCGCGCGAGTCCGAGCCTGTGAGCATGTCGTGCATGTTCGGCTGGTTGCCGACACCGTTGACCTCCTCACCCTTCTCGTTGAGCGACGTGGGCTTGCGAATATTGTTGCGGTCTTGGTGCAAGTCGTCGACGTTCCATGCGATCGGCACGCCCCGCGCGTTGTACCACGGCCCTCTGCCGATTCGATCGCGCGCATTGACCTGGGGCAAACCGGGTGCAGCGGCCTGGCTCAGATATGCGTGCCACGTCGCTTCGCCGCGTCCGGCCGCAGCGGCCAACGACTGACAATGCGCGTCGGCGCCCGCGAGGCCGCCCAAATTCGCGCCGTCGCCCTTGCCTACGCTCGTGACGAAAAAGCTCATCGGCCCCTGCGGGGGCTGCGGCGGCGGTTGCGCATTGCCCGGGATTACGAATGCGGCGACGACGCCGGCGGCGAGCAGACTTCGTGTCGTTAATCTGTTCATGGCGATCGATGCTCCTCTTAATCGTTGTTGTTGCAATCGTTAGTGTCGATGGCGCGCCCGGAGAGATTCGAACTCCCGACCACTCGGTTCGAAGCCGAGTACTCTATCCAACTGAGCTACGGGCGCGATGCCGAGCAGAGTGTATAGGACGCGGCCCAGTTTTCCATAACCTGGGCGCATTTCCTAATCCGTGAGCGCGTCCGTGGCGACGCGTCCCGGTCTCCACTAGGGTCCAGCTCCTTACCAAAGCGACTGCTTGCAAAGAGCAGATGGCGGCGCCGGGCGATGTCGTTGAAGAGCAGAATATTCGGCAGCCGCGCCGCGCGCCGGGCCCTGGTGTCGTTTGCGCTCGCGAGCCTCGTGCCGATCGCGACCTCCGCCGTCTACGCCGTCGCCGAGCTCAATCGCGCTCTCGAGGCGCGCACGCATGACGAGCTAGCGCAAGCAGGCCGCGCGGCTGGCCGAACCATCGTCGAGCGGCTCGCGGTGGCCGAGAACCTGTTGTCGGCACTCGCCGGTCAACCGGGGGGATTCGCGCCTATCGCGTTCGATGCCGCAGTCGTTCGAACGACTGACGGCGTGCAACCGTTGTTCGGCCGCACACTCGACGTGTCCGCAATCGAAATTGCCGAGATGGATTCGGCACGCTTGATCGTCGAGCCCGCAGAGAGCGGTGGGCACGTGCTGCTCGCCCGACGCATCGAGCAAGGGTTGCTCATAGCGAGCATCGAGCCGAGGTATCTCTGGCCGACCCCGAATTCGCTGCCCGAAGGCATGAATCTCTGTGTGTTTGGCAGCGGGTCCGAGCCGTTGTTCTGTGCGGAGACGCGCGACGAGCGTCCGAGCGAGGGGCTGCCGAGCGAGCGGAAAGGCAAGCTGCTCACGGTCCGGTCGGACGTGTCGTTGCCCGCGGGACTCGGCGCATCGCCGCTGTCCATCGTGACCACACGGACTCTTGGCACGGCGTTCGAGTCTTTGGCCGCCTTCAAGGATCAGATCGGACGACTCATCGCCATCAACGTGATCGTCATCGGCTTGCTTGCGCTAACGCAGATTCGGCACATATTGCGGCCGGTCAATCAGCTCGTCGCCGGTACACGCAGGATTACGGCGCGGCTATTCCCGGCTCGCGCGAACGTCGATCGTGACGACGAATTCGACGAGGTCGGCAACGCCGTGAGCTCGATGGCCGAGCAGCTGAACCGTCAAGTCGAGACCCTAACTGCTCTCGCCCACATCGACAGCCTGATTTTGGCCTCGCGGCAGACCGAAGAGGTTCTCGACGCCGTGCTCGCGCGCATTGCGACGGTTGTCCATGACTGCGATATCAGCGTCTTGTTCATGGATACCGAGCAACCCGACCGGGCGCGCCTATACTCCAGAGCCAACGACCGTGGAACCGTCATACGGTGCGAAATCTCGCAGGAGCTGCGCGCCTGGCTGCGCCAGCAGCCGCGCGGAAGCCTGAAATCCTCGGCGGCCGTCAAGAGCCGGCTGCCGCCGTTCCCCGTAGCCGACGAGAGCACCCGCGTGTTCGTCATGCCGATTCTCCGCGGCGACGCGCTGAGCGGCGCTCTATTGGCGAGCTTCAAGCCCAATGCCGCCCCCGGCGACGCGGAGCTCTATTTTCTGCGCGAGTTCGGCAGCCGCGTCGCGGTCGCGATTGCCGCAGCCGAGCGGGAGCAAGAGCTCATGCATCGGGCGAACTTCGACGCATTGACGGGCCTGCCGAATCGGCAGCTCTGCTTCGACCGTTTGCGTCAAGCCCTGGCCGTTGCGCGGCGCGAAGAGCACAAGGTCGCCCTGTTGTTCATCGACTTGGATGGGTTCAAGCACGTCAACGACTCGCTCGGCCACTCGAACGGCGACGAGTTGTTGCGCGAGACGGCATTGCGGTTGGGCTCGGCGTTGCGGGAGACGGATACGATCGCGCGGCTCGGCGGCGACGAGTACGTCGTAATTCTCCCGCACGTTCGCGGGGTTCTCGAAGTCGAGGTCATCGTCGCGAACATTCTCGACGCCATGAAGTGGCCGTTTCACATTTGCGAACAAGATGCTTTCATCGGCGCGAGCATCGGCGTGACGATCTTCCCCGACGACGCCAGCACCGCCGAGGAGCTGTTGCGCAAGGCCGATACGGCTATGTATCAGGCCAAAGACAACGGTCGCGGACGTTACGTATTCTTCGTCCAGGAGATGGATCGACGCACCCAAGAGCGCTCGGCGCTACAAAGCGACTTGCGCGCGGCTTTGGCCAATCGGGAATTCTTCCTCGTATTTCAGCCGCAGGTCGATCTCGCGACCGGCGAAGTCATTTGCGCAGAGGCACTCCTGCGTTGGAAGCACCCCTCTCGTGGTCTGATCGCGCCGGAGACCGTGCTTCCTGTGCTCGAGGACACGGGCTTGGTCGAATCCGTCGGTAGCTGGGTCATGCAATCGGCGGTCGCGGAGTTTTGCAACTGGCGACGGCATGGCCTCTCCATTCCGCGTCTCGCGGTCAACGTCGCGACGCGGCAGCTGTTCGATACGGCGTTTGTCGACCTCATCGACGAGTATCTGACTAAGTTTGGACTCGACGGCTCGTGCCTCGAAATCGAATTGACCGAGAGCAGCCTCGTAAACGACTTCGCGCGCGCGGATCGGGTCTTGCGGGATCTCGCCGCGCGCGGGATCCGTACGGCCATCGACGACTTCGGGACGGGTTACTCCTCGCTCGGCTACTTGAAAGACCTGACATTCGACGTCGTCAAGATCGATCGTGCCTTCATCAACGGCTTACCCGAGCGCAAGTCCCTCGCCATCGTGAAGGCGGTGCTCGGCATGGCGCATTCCTTGGGCAAGCACGTCGTTGCCGAAGGCATCGAGACGGATGCGCAGCTCAAACAGCTCACGAGCTTGAAGTGCGACATCGGCCAAGGATTCCTGTTCGGGCGACCGCTGATCGCCCCGGCTTTCGGCAATTGGCTCGAGCAGGTCGAAGCCACGCGGCTGCTCAAGGCCGCATTCGCGTAAGAAACGACGTACGTACGGGCTTACGGTCCGGGGCCGAACATCACCTTGACGGTGCCGTCCGGGAGCGTAGCGCGTAGGAACGTGCCGCCGGGCTCCCCGCTCTTCAGCGGATAGATCGTGATCGCGACGTGCTCTCCGGGCTTGAGCGTGCTCTTCGTCCAGCCGCGCCGGCCGAGAAAATTCGGGCTCATGCCCTCGAGGCCCCACTCCGTGATCGTGCCGTCTGGGTTCGTCACGTTCACCCAGGTCCACGTATGCGGGTTCGTCCATTCGAACTCGACGACCTCGCCTTCGATGGTCTTTTCGGTCGTCATATCGAATACGCTGAATGAATGGTGCGCGGGCAAGGGAAAGCTCGCGAGCGCAGCGGCGGCACCGAGGAGCGGTGTCCAACGCAGACTGTTGCTCATCGCCGAATCACTCCTTGTCGCGCGTCAAATCGATGCCCGCCTTGCCGTCATCGGTCATGAAGTTCCGATTGTTCTCCTGGCAGATGTATTCCGCGAGATTCCAATCGCGATGCCGGCCGTAAACGCGCGTCGTCGTCCAGGGTTTGCTCAGCGCTTCGGCGTCGTGCACCGTCGTCATGACCTCGAGCGTGTCGGGTCCGACGAGCCGCATGCGCTCCACGATCCGCATCTTGTCGCTATGCCGCACGCCGAAGCTCATGCCAAGCGCCGTATCGGTCGTGAAACCGACGGTATCGACGATGAGCGTGTCGCCTTCCCAGTGCCCGATCGAGTGG
>DATBLZ010000156.1:0-11846 GCA_036555065.1 Gammaproteobacteria bacterium | reverse complement strand
GATCGAGCAACGCTTCTTCACGGACTGGTACCCATTCCGTCTGCTGCGGTTCGGCTACGCAGTATTCATGGACGCGGGACGCGTCTCGGGGACCGATCCACGCGGCTCGCCGAGCCTGGGCACGCTTTACGACGTCGGCGTCGGCTTGCGCCTGACGTCGCCGCGCTCGAGCGGCGGTTCCGTGCTCCACGTCGATCTCGCGTTTCCGGTCAATGCTCCTTCGGACATCGACGACGTGCAGCTCATCATCGAGAAGAAGGCGTCGTTCTAGCGGCATGTGGGAGCGGCTTTAGCCGCGAAATGGCTTGCCATCGATGTCGATGGCCTTCGGCAGCGCGCGCACGCCGCCGAGCCAGCGCGTGACGTTGGGCCAACGATCGGAATCGTAGCCGGAGACCTTGAGCATCGAGATCGGCCCGAAGCACGAGATGTCGGCGATCGTCGCATGCTCGAGCGCAAGCCACGACTGGTTTCGCAAATGCGCATCCATGAGCTTGAGAATATGATCGCAGCGCGCGTCGATCTCTTCATCGGAAAGCTTGATCGCGTCGGGGCGGCGAATTTTCGCACGCTTCATCCACGGGCCCTGATGTACCTCGTTCGCGGATTTCGCGAGCCATTCCGCAACCTTGGCCTCTTTCTCGGCCGGGCTCGGCAGCCATTTCGCGGAGCGATCGTACTTGCGCGCGACATAGACGAGACACGCGTGTGAATCCGCGATCGTGAAATCGCCGTCCTGAAGCGCCGGCATTTGGCCGAACGGATTCAGCGTCAGGAACGGCTCGCGTTTGTGCTCGCCGCCGTACATGTCGATCTGGACCAACTCATAGGGAATATCGAGGATCGCAAGGAGCAGGCGAACCTTGTAGGTGTTGATCGATGGAATGGTTCCGTACAGGCGCAGCAACGCCCTCTCCCCTAGAACAGTGTGCTCACGCCGACCGAGACTCTGTGCCGGTCGTACGTGTATGCGGCATCGTTCGATTCGCTGTCCGCTAACCTGTACTGCATGACGACTTGCCACTTGGGCGCAACGTTGCGCCCAAGATCGATCCCGACCTGCCACCGTTTTTCGGCGCGCGCGGGACTCAAGTCAGTGTAGTCGCTCTTCCGGTATTCGTACATGAAGTCCGTGGTCCAGGTCGCATTGAAGAGGCGCCGATAGCGAAGAACGTACCGATCGCGGTCGGCTGAGACCGCGGGATCGGCGCGGTCGTTGCGCTCCAAGTAATACGTCGCGATGAACCGGCCGGAGCGGATTACGCTATCGAGGACGAGCGCGAGCTGATCGAGAGTCCCATTTATGTACGCGTACTGTGCTTCGACATCATCGATGTCATCGTGTCCAAGTTGCGCGGCAAACGTGATTTTTCCCGCCGTGTAGCGCGCGTTCACGAGCACGCCGACGCGTTGCTCGAAGCCGTTGCCATCGAGCGTTGCGTGACTGACGCCCGGACCCGCGTCGAAGAACCAACTGCCCGCACGCCATTCGCGCGCCGCGCCGGCATAGACGACGCGTTGGTCGAACTCACCCGCATCGGGATACGTCACGATGTAGGCACTCGAGTCTATGCGCCACGGGCGAGCGCCGACGGATCCGCTGAAGTAGGCGAAGAGCTCGGCCAGAGAGCTGTCCGTAGTGCGCCCGGCCGGCAAGCTAGCGGCGTCGATCAACGCGACGTTGTCGTCATGCCCGACGCGCAGATCAATCAGCCGTGTCCACGGCCGAGCCGGCGGCGCCTCGGGCGCAGCGGCGAGGCGTTCGAGCATTACAGCCGCAAGCCCCGCGACCTCTGCGTCGCTGCCGGCACGAGCACGCTCGAACGCGCTCTGCGCCTCCGCTCGGCGGTTCTGCTCTGTAAGTGCGAGCCCGATGTTGTATTCGGCGAGGTCGCGCATCGCAGGAAACCGCTGCGCGAGGTCTTTGAAAGCATCCTCGGCGCTGCGATAGTCGCCAAGCTTGTAGTAGCAGACCGCGACGTTGTAATAGACCGCGGGGCCTTGCTCGCCCGCCTCGATTGCGGCCCGAAAGTCGGCAAGCGCTTGCCGGAAGTCGCCTTCCTCGAACGCGCGGCTACCGGTGGCGAAGCGCTCGCGAGCCGCAGTCGGCGCAGGCACCGGCAGCTGCGCCGCAGCGGGCCACACGCAGATGCACAAACACAAGAAGGTTGCGAGCCGCGTCTGCGGCCGCAAGCGCGCTGCTCGCTGCACGGATGTCCATCAAAGTCCAGGCACGAGGAACGAGTGTAGCGAGCCCGCCGCCGCTCGCAACACGCCGAATGCGGACGTTGCCCTCAGCCCGGGGGCCCGGGCGTCGTCGGTGGGCCGCCCGGAGGGTTCGGCGGTCCGCCAGGCGTGTCAGGCGGCCCCGGCGATTCGGGCGGACCGCGGTGACCGGCGTTCTCGCGGTTCTCTTGCGCCTGCTCGCGCATCTGTTGACCGCGCTCGCGACCCTGCTCTGCGGCTTCCGCGGCCGCACCGTGGTCGGCACGCGCCGCGTTCGCGGTGTCGAGACCTTGGCTCGACGCCTCCTTTGCTTGCTCGCTGGCCGCGGCCGGTAGCTCGATCACCTTGGTGACGGCATCCGGAAGCGTCGCGCCCTGCGGCATGAGCCGCATCGTCACGTCGAGCGTCTCGACCGGCTTGCTCGGTTCCTGCCCGAGCGCAGCCGAGCTCAGCAGCACAATGAGAATCAAGAAGAGTTTGCGACTCATAAAACGCCTCCGAATCAGCCGAGGCTTTCGATGTCGACGACAAACGTGCGTCGTTTGTCGCCGTGCACGACCTCGACGAGCACCTGGCCCCTGCCCATTCCATTTGCGAGAACCGGCAAAGTGAGTTGATTGGCTCCACGATCGAGATTCGTCCGCCAACGCAGCTCCCGTTGTCCTTCATAACCAAAGAGCTCGACCGGGCCGCTGAGGACGACGTGAATTTCAGCGTCCTCGAGGGCCTGCGTGCTCGCAACCGAGATGGTGATGTCCCGATGCTCGCTCGCGGCCAGCGTCACCTGCGGCGTCGCGCTGTCGCGTGTGGAGTCGAGCCCCGGCATCAACGTGACGATCGCGATCGCGATGGCCGCGGCGAGCGCGGCGCCGAGCGCGAGACCGGACAAGAACGTGGGCACGCGCGCTGTGCGCGCAGCTCGGTCCTTCGTTGCCACCGCCATCGCCTGCGCGAACGCTTCCGCGCGGAGCCGCGGAACCGGTGACAGGCCTTCCGCGCGCAGGTACTGCACCGCCTCGACGGCACTGCGACATGCGGAGCACGTGGCCGCATGCTCGGCCGCCATCCGGCGCTCCACGGCGTTTTCGCTATCCGCCGATTGCGTCAAGAGCTCCACGGCTCGCTCACATTTCATGGTCATGACAGTGCTCCAGAATCCAGCTCCGACTCCGTCTCTTCAGTGCGCTTCAACAGTCTCCCGAGCTTGACCCGCGCGCGATGCAGGCGCGACTTCAATGTGCCTTCTTTGAGCCCAGTCATCTGTGTGAGCTCGGCGAGCGAATAGCCCTCGATGTCGTGCAAAGCCAAGAGCGCGCGCTGCTCCTTGCCGAGCCTCTGCCAGGCGCGATCCAGGCGCTGCTTCCGCAGCGCTTCGTCGGCCTGGTCCGCGACTGCCGGCGCATCACTCACGAGCGTGTCCTCCAAGCCCGCCAGTGACTCGACGTGCGAGCGCTCGTAACGTCGTGTCTGATCGATGAACAGCCGTTGCAGCACACAAAGCAGCCACCCTCGTGGGTTATCGAGACCCGCAAGCTCTTCGAGCCGCGGGTAGGCCCGCACGCAAACTTCCTGTGCAAGATCCTCAGCGTCATGCACTGATCTCGTCAGCCGATACGCCGCGCGATAAAGCCGCTCGTAGTGCGGGCGCACGAGCGCCTCGAACCGCTGCGCCGCCGATCGCCCACCGGGGATCACTGCAAGCTTCGTCACAGGATTCCTGTCCTTCATTTGCTATACACGTCCCGACGACGTTTGGGTTCCCATCATCTAACCAAAGACCCTAGGCGAGCGTCTCGCACGGCGCGCATGAAGCCGTAACGACGCATTATGTCCAATTCGAGGAACGCCCGCACTCGGCCGTTCGTCTTGCTCAGTGACAGGGAGAACACTCGGTCCGAAGAACCGAAAAGGACAACACGATGAGATCGAATCATTGGCTACGTCTCATTTCATTGGCCGCGACTGCCGTGACAATCACGGCATGCTCCGGCGGCGGCTCCGAAAGCACACCCCAGAAGACCACGCTGTCGATCACGCTCATGGATTCGGCCGTCGACGACGTTACCGAGGTCAACGTCGAGATTGCCTCGATGTGGCTCAAGCCCTCCACTGGTCCGGCATTCCAATTGCCGCTGACGCATACGCCGATGACCGTCGATCTGCTCGCGCACGGCATGGGCAACGCCGCGATCCTCGTCGACGAGGCCGTCATCGAGCCCGGCTCCTACGAGTGGCTCCGGATGGACGTAAACGCCGAGTTCGACAACGTTTACGATTCTTTCGTCAAGACCACCACAGGAGGCATGGAAGAGGTCCGCGTACCGAGCGGCATCGTCCGCCTCGTGAGCGGCTTCGACGTCGCGGCCAATCAGGGCGTGGAGCTCCTGTTCGATTGGGATTTGCGCAGAGGTCTCGTGCGCCCGCGGGGCCAACCGGGGTTCTTCTTGAAGCCCGCGTTTCGAATGATCGACGTCAACGAGTTCGGCGCGTTACACGGCACGATCGCGGCCGCCACCGTGACGGCAACGGCTAACGACTGCAACGCGGACAGCACGGCTGCCGATTTGGCCGTCGGCAACACGGTATACATTTTCGCCGGGCTCAACGTCGAGCCCGACGACATCGATGGCGCGCCGGCCGAGCCCGTGACGACGGTCGACGCAGTCGATGCGGACAACGACGGCGACTATGAGTACCGGACGATGCTCGATCCCGGCGACTACACGATCGCGTTCACGTGCCAGGCCGCCAACGACATCGAGGACACGAGCGAGACCGGCAATACGGACCCGACGCTCGATAAGGTCAAGTTCGTGGGCTCCGTGAGCAAGACGATCGCCGGGGACGACGTCGAGGTCAATTTCGGGGTCAATTAACAAGTTTCCTAGCTGCGCGTTTTCGCCCTGAAAGCCCCGCTGCGGCGGGGTTTTCTTTGTTCCTCCCCTGCGCTTGCGCACGTCGCCGCGCGGCGCAGCACGGCTGCACAGTCCATCGCGCGCGGTTCCACGTATAATGCGCCACCTTTTTCTGCACCGCGGACCATGTTTCCCACCGAGCGCTTACGCAACATCGCGATCATCGCGCACGTCGATCACGGCAAGACGACGCTCGTCGATCGCTTGCTGCAGCAATCCGGAACGCTCGACGCGCGCACGGTGGTTCCGGAGCGCGCCATGGATTCGAACGAGCTCGAGCGGGAGCGCGGCATCACGATCCTGGCCAAGAACACTGCCATTCGTTGGAAGGAATGGCGCATCAACATCGTCGACACGCCCGGCCATGCCGATTTCGGCGGCGAGGTCGAGCGCGTGCTCTCGATGGTCGATGGCGTGCTGCTCTTGGTGGATGCCGTCGATGGCCCGATGCCGCAGACGCGCTTCGTGACTCAAAAGGCGTTCTCGTACGGCATCGTGCCGCTCGTCGTCATCAACAAGATCGACCGCGACGGCGCGCGCCCGAGCTGGGTGCTCGATAGAACGTTCGATCTCTTCGATCGGATCGGCGCGAGCGAAGAGCAGCTCGATTTCCCGGTGATCTACGCCTCGGCACTCAAGGGTTATGCGGGCACGAAGGCCGACACCGACCGCGGCGACATGACGCCTTTGTTCGAGGCCATCGTGAAGCACGTGCCGCCGCCGACCGTGGCGGCCGGCGACGCGCTGCAGCTACAGGTTTCGAGCCTCGGCTTCAACTCGTACGTCGGCGTGCTCGGCATCGGCCGCATCAGCCGCGGCGTTGCGACCGCAAACTCGCCGGTCAGCGTCGTCGGCCGCGATGGCGCGATCCGCAACGCGCAGCTCATGGAGCTCTATGGCTTCAACGGCCTCGAGCGCATCCGCATCGATTCCGCCGCCGCCGGCGACATCGTGATGTTCAGCGGCATCGACGACCTGCGGATTTCGGACACGGTCTGCGCGCGCTCGGCTCCGGAGGGCTTGCCGCCGCTGCGCGTCGACGAGCCGACGATCAGCATGACGTTTCAAGTCAACAAGAGCCCGTTCGCCGGCCGCGAGGGAAAGTTTCTCACGAGCCGACAGATTCGGGAGCGGCTCGACCAGGAGCTCAAGCACAACGTGGCGCTGCGCGTCGAAGACACGAGCGATCCCGACAAGTTCCGCGTGTCGGGCCGCGGCGAGCTGCACCTATCCATCCTCATCGAGACGATGCGCCGCGAAGGCTACGAGCTCGCGGTCTCGCGGCCGGCGGTCATCGAGCGCGAGATCGACGGCGTGCTTTGCGAGCCGTGGGAGCTCGTAACCGTCGACATGGAGGAGGAATACCAGGGCGCCGTGATGACGCGGCTCGCCGAGCGCAAAGGCGAGCTGCTCGGCATGCAACCCGACGGCCGCGGCCGCGTGCGGCTCGATTATCGGATTCCGGCCCGCGGCCTGATCGGTTTCAGGACGCAGTTCTTGACCGTGACGGCGGGAACGGGGCTCCTGTATCACATCTTCGACAACTATGCGCCGAAAGTGCCCGGGGATATCGGGCAGCGCACGAACGGCGTGCTCGTCTCGACGGTTGCCGGAAAAGCGCTCGCCTATGCGCTATTCAACCTGCAGGAGCGCGGGGCGCTCTTCATCGACCACGGCACCGAGATCTACGAAGGCATGATCGTAGGGATTCACAGCCGCGACAACGACCTGCCCGTGAACCCGACCAAGGGCAAGAAACTCACGAATATCCGCGCCGCCGGATCCGATGAGAACATTCTGTTGACGCCGCCGATCAAATTCTCGCTCGAGCAGGCGCTCGAGTTCATCGACGACGACGAGCTCGTCGAAATCACGCCGAAGAGCGTGCGCCTGCGAAAAAGGTTGTTGACGGAAAGCGCGCGCCGTCGCGACGCGCGGTTGCGGGCCTAGCGCGGGTTGTCGTGGCTCGACTTGTCGACCATGTGACCGATCGACCGCTCGATGCAGGGCGCCGCCTCGACGATGTCGACATCGGTCAAGCGCGCCGTGCGCGGCCGCATCTGCCAAGGCTCGGTCAGCACGTCCGGGTCGTAAGCCGTTGCCTGCCAAGTCAGCGTATCGGCGTCGCGCGATAGGCGCTCGACGACGCGGAGCTTGTCCGTGTGGAACGAGCCGTCGTCGGTCAACCATGTCTCGGCGTTGAAGTTCACGGTTTCGACGACGAGCGTGTCGCCCTCCCAATGGCCGACCGCGTCCCCTAGGTTACCGGGCTCGACGTCGTCGCGATGGCCGCGGCCGTCGGTCGGAATGATGCGGAAGAAATTGCCGGACACGTCGTCATAGAGAAATATGACCTGCTCGGCCCGCTGCACTATCTTGTCGGGCGGACCCATGCGCGGGACCCCGGGCGGGTTGCAGCGCAGGACCGGATCCTCTTGGACCTGGTTCGCGTCGAGCTCGGCCACGCGCGCCTGGAACTCGGCACGGTACCTGGGCCGATCCGGACCCGGCGGACGAGCCGCAGGAGCGCCGGCATTCGCGGGCGCTGCCGGCGGAGCTGCCGGCGCCGACCCCGGGCAGCGGCCGATGCAAATCGACTCGCCTTGAGTGTCGGCACGGACGAAATCGATACCGCTGCCGTTGTCCCAGGTTCCGCTGAGATCGGGATGCCCGTCCAAGCGCGGGACCTCGTCCGACCCCGATTGCGCGAGTGCTACGACCGGCAATGCCGCGGCAAGACCGAGCGCCGCAATCTCCCAGGTGGTTTTCATAGAGTCTCCTCGCGGGCGTCGAGCGCGCCTCACCTATCCCCGGAGAGCTGGTAGAAGTGCCCATCCGGATACTGAATCTTGAGCAGCCAGCCGAAATTCTCCGTGCCGTCGCGCGCGAGAATGGCATCGATCGTCACGGTAGCGCCGCCGCCCATGAGCATCTCTTTTGTGAGCCCGACTTTGCGCAGCATTGCGGTCGGCGCCGACTCGAATTGCCACATCGTAACCGCGCCGTTCTGGTCGCGGCTCTCGAGATGTATATAAGTGTGCGGATTGATCCACTCGACTTGAGTAATCACGCCCGTCACCGAAACGGGCCTGTCGCGGTCGAACTGCCCGGACACCGAGTGGTGCGCGCTCGCAGAGAGCAGCGTAAACGAGAGGCCAGCGGCGAGAGCCAAAGACACGAGCGATTTGGACGGCATTCACACCCCTCCCCACTGGCGAGGAGTTTAGTGTATGAGCCGGCCGAGCGTAAACAGCCCCGGCATGGCCTCCCGTTCGCGCAGTGGTATTCTGGATCTATGCAGCCCACAAAGTGCGCGCAGCGAATCGCGGCCGCGGTATTCGTGCTCTGTGCGGCGTCGCCGGCGCGGAGCACCGAGGTCGCGGCGTGCACGGACTTGGGTCCCTTCACGATCGAGCTGTTCGCTGAAGAGGCGCCGCAGCATGTGGCGAGCTTCTTGGGCTATGTGGAGCAGGGATTCTATTCGGGCACGGTATTCCACCGCGTCGTCGCCGGGTTCATCGTCCAGGGCGGAGCCCGCGACAGGATGCTGCGCGTGCGCGCGACGCGCGACGCGCTGCCGAACGAATCGCATAACGGGCTCTCCAACACGCGCGGGACTATCGCCACTTTTTGGCGCGCGAACGACCCGAATCCCGTGGCGTCGGCGTCCCAGTTCTATATAAATCTCGCGGACAATACACGCCTCGACGATTCCGAGGCCGACTACAGCTATACGGTGTTCGGCCGCGTCACAAGCGGCATGGAGACGCTCGATGCCATCGGCCGGCTGCCGACGGAAAACGAGGTGCCCGAGCCGCTCGTCGCCGTAAGGTCGATGGCCGTGCTCGATCGCGCCGCGCTCGAGGCCCTCGCCGAGGAGTCGCGGACCGAGACGATCAAGCTCGAAATTGCGAACGCGGATGCGGTCGATGATTCCGCTGGCGTGCTCGAGTGGGTACGCCTCTACCGTGCATCCTGCGCGCCGGCGGACCCGGATGTGCTGCTCAGCGAAGCCAATGCGGCGCTCTCGAGCTCCGACGTCGAGCGCGCCCGCTACGTCCTCGATGATTACTTCGCGATTACCGATGCCTCGCATCCGGGTTATGGACGCGCAATGTCGCTCGCGGAAACGCTCGCGTTGACCGCGCCGCCGGTTCCCCGCGCCGACGCGGTCTTCGCGCACTGCGAGGTTCCCGTCATGCCGCCGCTACCGAACGGCGCCGTCGACTCGCGCGCGGTCATGGAGGAGCGTCGCAACGCAGTGAGCGCGTTCATCGGCGCGAGCGATATCTATCTCGACTGCCTCGAGGAAGTCGGTGAAACGCAAGAGCTCAGCGAGCTGCAAGACGCATTGGCCGCCGAGGCACACAATCAAATGGTGGCGCACGTCGACGAGCTCGTCGAGGGTTTCAACGAGCAAGTGCGCATTTTCAAAGCCCGCGAGGAGTAGTCGCGGCTAGAGCCGCTCCTGCAGCTGCAGACACCCCGGAAACCACGCCGGCAGGCTCGTAAAGGTGGCACGCGACGCGGCGCTCGGTCGGGCCTTCGACCGTGCGCAGCAGCGGAGTCACTGTTCGGCACACGTCCATGACCCGGGGACAACGCTTCGCAAACCGGCAACCGGGTCGGATGTTGACGGGTGAAGTGATTTCGCCTTGGATCGGAATCGTCGCGCGCGCTCTCTCGGCTTCGGGATCCGGCCGCGGATTCGAGGCGATCAACGTCTGCGTATAGGGGTGCAAGGGCTCGAAGTAGACCTCGTCGGCCGACCCGAGCTCGACGAGCGAGCCCATGTACATGACCGCCATGCGGTCGGAAACGTACCGCACCATCGAGAGATCGTGAGCGATAAAGAGCATGGTTAGGCCCAGCGATTCCTTGAGCTCGCCGAGCAAGCGCACGATCTGAGCTTGCACCGACACGTCGAGCGCCGAGATCGGCTCGTCGCAAACGACGAATCGCGGCTGCATGATCAGCGCGCGCGCGATCCCGACACGTTGCCGTTGCCCTCCGGAGAATTCGTGCGGATAGCGCGACGCGTGCCTTCTCTCGAGGCCGACGCGCTCGAGCCATGCTCCGACCGCGTCGCGAATCTGCGCGCCACGGAGCCCCGAGTGCAGGCGCAACCCTTCGCCGACGATCTCGCCCACCGTCATGCGCGGATTCAAGCTCGAATAGGGGTCCTGAAAAATCATTTGCATTTGGCGCGCGTAGCGCCGGAAATCGGCAGGTTCGTATCGTTGCGGGAGCTTTTCGCCGTCGAAGTAGACCTCCCCGGCCGTCTTCGCGTGCAGTCCGATCAAGGTCCTCCCGAACGTCGACTTGCCGGACCCGCTCTCGCCGACGAGGCCGACGATCTCCTTAGCGTCTATCGCCAGCGACAAATCGTCGACGGCGTGCACCGTCTGGCCGCGGGCGATGCGAAAGTGTTTCGTCACTGCGCGCGCGTCGATGAGAACGGTCATGCCCGATCTCCACGAAATATGGCCGCGGCATCCTTGGGTGCATCCGGATGATGCAGCCAACACAGCGCATAGTGGTGCGGGCCCGATATGAACCGCCGCGGGTGGTCATGCTCGCAGAGACGCCGTGCGTGCGGGCAGCGTGCAAAGTACCCGCACCCTTTTGGCGGCGTGAACAAGTCCGGCGGCGATCCTTCGATCGGCCGCAATCCTTGCCCCTTCGCCGTTGCGTTGCTCGGCAGCGCGCTCTTGAGACCAAGAGTGTAAGGGTGCGCGGCGCGGTAGAACACATCGTCGACCGTGCCCTTCTCGACGATCTCACCCGCGTACATGACCGCCACGTCGTCGGCCATGCGCGCGACGACGCTCAAATCATGCGTGATCAGCACGACCGCCATGCCGTTCTTGCGCTGCAATTCCCGGATCAAATCCAAAATCTGCGCTTGGATCGTGACGTCGAGCGCCGTCGTCGGCTCATCGGCGATGAGGATCGCCGGCTCGCACGCGATAGCCATCGCGATCATCGCGCGCTGCAACATGCCTCCCGAGAACGCGAACGGATACTGCCGGGCGCGCTTCTCGGGCTCCGGAATGTGCGTCATCGCGAGCAAGTCCACCGCGCGCTCGAAGGCTCTCGCTTTGGAATAGCCACGATGCACCTGAAGCGTCTCGGCGATCTGGTCGCCGACTTTCATCGTCGGATTCAGCCCGCTCATCGGGTCCTGGAAGATCATCCCGATGCGATTGCCGCGGATGTCCTCCCCGTCGACGACCTTTTTCCGAATGATGTCGATGCCGTCGAGGATCGCCGTGCCCCGAGTGATGCGTCCCGGCGGCATCGGAATCAGACCCATGATGCTCTGGACGGTGACCGACTTACCGCACCCGGACTCACCGACGATCGCAAGCGTCTTGCCCGCGCGCACGTCGAACGTTGCGCCGCGCACGGCCTTGACGACACCGCCGTAAGTATCGAATTCGACGTGAAGGTCGTCGACCGCAAGAATCGCCCGATCGTTGCCGGTTTCCGGCGCCGCGCTCATTCGCTGCCTCGCAAGCGCACGTCGAGCGCGTCGCGCAAGCCGTCGCCGAGTAGATTGAACGCGAGCACCGTTAGGCTGATGAGAATCGCGGGGAAAAGAAGCTCGTGCGGATGAACGAGCATGGTCTTGATCCCTTCGTTCGCCATGCTTCCCCACGACGGCGTCGGCGGCGCGACACCCATGCCGATGAACGACAGGAA
>DATBLZ010000149.1:0-24016 GCA_036555065.1 Gammaproteobacteria bacterium | reverse complement strand
AGTCACGAACATCGCGGACTACGGCTGCTTCGTCGAGATCGAAGAGGGCGTCGAAGGCCTCGTGCACGTCTCGGAGATGGATTGGACGAACAAGAACGTCAATCCGCACAAGGTCGTGCAGATCGGCGACGAGGTCGAGGTCATGGTGCTCGACATCGACGAGGAGCGCCGCCGAATCTCGCTCGGCCTCAAGCAGTGCAAGGCCAATCCATGGACCGAGTTCGCCGAAAACTACAAGAAGGGCGACAAAGTCAAAGGCCAGATCAAATCGATCACCGATTTCGGAGTCTTCATCGGCTTGCCCGGCGGCATCGACGGCCTCGTGCACCTGTCGGATCTCTCGTGGGACGTGCCCGGCGAGGACGCCGTGCGCAACTACACGAAGGGCGAAGAGCTCGAGACGATGGTGCTGGCCATCGATCCGGAGCGGGAACGCATCTCGCTCGGCGTCAAACAGCTCGATAAGGATCCGTTGTCGCTGTTCCTCGCGGAGCATGCGAAGGGCAGCGTCGTCAAAGGCACCGTCAAGGAGGTCGACGCGAAAATGGCGCTCATCGAGCTCGACAATGGCGTCATCGGGCAGCTCCGCGCCTCCGAAATCTCGCGCGATCGCGTCGAGGATGCGCGCACCGTTATCAAGGTCGGCGATGCAATCGAAGCTCGGTTCACGGGCGTCGATCGCAAGAACCGCGTCATTGCGCTGTCGATCAAGGCGAAAGAGGCGCAGGAAGAGGCTCAGGCACTGCAGAGCTACAGATCCGAAGGCGGCGCGTCCACGGCCACTACGCTTGGCGAGCTACTCAAAGAGCGCATGATGCCCGAGGGGTCGGAGCCCGAATAGAGATCATCGCTGGTGCACAGAAGGTCCGCACTGATGACAAAGTCCGAGTTGATCGAATCGATCGCGCGCAATCAGAAGCATCTTCCGGCGAAGGACGTCGAGCTCGCGGTCAAGCACATCCTCGAGGTCATGAGCGAGGCCTTGGCCAGCGGCGAGCGCATCGAGATCCGCGGCTTCGGCAGCTTTTCCCTGCACTTTCGTCCGCCGCGCATGGGGCGCAACCCGAAAACCGGCGATGCGGTTGCGCTCGCGGGCAAGCACGTGCCGCACTTCAAGCCAGGCAAGGATCTCCGCGAGCGCGTCAACCAATCGCGCGGCGTCCCGGTCCGTAGCTAGGGCGTAGAATGATGGTGTGAGGTTGGCCGTCCTTCGCAGGCTCGCATACATCGCCGTCGCGCTACTGTTCCTTCTGATCGCGGCGCTGCTCGCATACGCCAATCCCGATCCAATCGCCATTGACGTCGGCATCGCTCGATTCGAAAACGTATCGGTGACGCTCGTGCTCGCGTGCGCTTTCGGGCTCGGTTGGGTATTCGGGCTCGTCTGTACCGGTTTTGCGTTGCTGCGCATGCTCCGGGAGCGGAACCGTTTGCGCCGCGATCTGCGTTACGCGGAATCGGAGCTCACGGGGTTGCGTGCGTTGCCGCTGCAAGATGCCAACTGAGGCGACCTTCCTTCTCGCGGCGCTGCTGATCGTCTGGGCTGCGAGCGGCTGGGCGTTCGGCCGTTTCGGCGACAAAGACCGCAACGCGCCTCCGGCGCGCATCAGCGCCGACTACATCCGCGGCTTGAATCTCGTCCTGAGCCGCCGCACCGACGAAGCCCTCGAATTGTTTTTGCAGATGGCCAAGGTCGACGAAGAAACACTGGAGACCCACTTTGCGCTCGGGCATCTGTTTCGGCGACGCGGTGAAGTCGACCGGGCCATTCGCGTACATCAGAATCTCTTGGCACGCCCGAGTCTCACGGAAGAGCAGCGCTCGCAGGCCATGTTTGCGCTCGGCGAGGATTATCTCGGCGCGGGCCTGTTCGATCGCGCCGAGAAGATCTTCGTCGACCTCTGCGAAAGCGAATCCGTCGGCAAACAGGCTCTGGAACGCCTCATCTACATTTACGAGCGCGAGCAGGAATGGAAGAAGGCCATCGAGATGCATCGGCAGCTCGAGGTTTTGAGCGGCGAGAAGTCGAGTCAGGTCGCGCACTACTACTGCGAGCTCGCCGAGCAGGCGCTTCGCGACGGCGATGCTGCACTTGCGCGCGAGCATCTCAAGAGTACGGTGCGTAGCGAATCCGGGGCGCTGCGCGGGACGTTGATTCGCGCAGAGCTCGCCAAGCTCGAGAAGGATTACCCGCAAGCGATTGGGCTCTTCCAAAAAGTGCTCGAGCGCGACCGGACGTTGATCTCCGAGATTTTCACGAGCCTCTATTCGTGCTTCGAGGCAACGGGTCGACTCGCCGATTTCGAGCGGTATGTCGAGACGCTCATCGCCAACGACAAGCAAGCCGCCAACGAAGTCGCCTATGCCGCTATCGTCGGCGGGCTCACGGGATCGCCGGTGCTCGTCAAGTGCATCGAAGACTTCGTCGTGCGCGATGAGATCCTCGGCAATCTCGTCAACCTCGACGATCTCCAATCATCGGATGCCGGGCGCCGCACGGCCGCTTTCACGCGTATCGCCAATGCATTGCGCAAGCTCGCGCTCTCGAGCGCCCGCTATCGCTGTACGAACTGCGGCTACAGCACGCAGCGCTTCATCTGGCATTGCCCGAGCTGCAAGCTCTGGGAATCGATTCGGCCGATTCAACGTCTACCGATCGATTCGCTCATGGCCTGATACCCGCTGGCGCGAAACTCGCCGAAATCGCGCGATTCACTTACTGCGCGCGCTCGCGGCGCGGGCGTAGCATCGCGCTCCCATACATTTCGAGGAGTGCGGCAATGAGATTGTCGAGCGGCTTTCTGGCCTTGAGCGTGGCGTTGTTCGCGTCGGTTGCGGTCGCGGGCCCCGTCAACATCAACACGGCAGATGCAGAGACCTTGGCGACGGAGCTCACCGGCATCGGACCCGCGCTCGCGGCCGAGATCGTGCGCGACCGCGAGCAGAACGGTCGGTACGATTCGCCGGACGCGCTCGCGCGCGTCAAAGGCGTCGGCGCCCGCATCGTGGAGATGAATCGCGCCAACATTCGCGTGACGGACCAGCCAGCCGCGAAATAGCCTTCGAGCGCATGAGGTCCGAGCAGCTCGCTCGGACCTCTTTTTTTCGGACGACGCACGCGATGGGCGCTGCCGCTGAAGTATCATGGAACACCCATGGCAAGCGTACGAAGCGCGGTCTTTCCGGTGGCGGGTAGGGGTACGCGCTTTCTTCCGGTGACCAAAGCGTTACCGAAAGAGATGCTGCCGATCGTCGATAAGCCGCTGATCCAATACGCGGTCGAGGAAGCGCTCGCGGCTGGGGCCACCAAGCTCGTGTTCGTGACCGGCGCTTCGAAACGCGCGATCGAGGATCATTTCGACGTCGACTTCGAGCTCGAGCACACGCTCGAAGCAGGCGGGAAGCTCGACCAGCTCGCGATGATCCGCGACATCGTCCCGCCCGGCGTTGCGTGCGTGTATATCCGTCAGGGAGTGCCGCTGGGCTTGGGTCATGCGGTCCTTTGCGCACGCCCTGCCGTCGGCGATGAGCCGTTCTTCGTGCACCTTGCCGACGACCTTATCCACAGCGAAGTCGCGTGTCTCGAGCAGATGCGCCGACACTTCGACGCTCACCATTGCAGCGTGCTCGGCGTCGAAACCGTGCCTGCCGACCAGACCGCAAGTTACGGCATCGTGGCCGTCGAGGAGCTAGAGCACGGCGTGCAGCGCGTAACCCGCATCGTCGAAAAGCCGAAACCCGAAGCAGCGCCTTCGAACCTCGCAGTCGTCGGCCGCTATATCCTGACGCCGGCGATTTTCGACGAGCTCGAGCGCACGGAGCGCGGCGCGGGCGGGGAGATCCAGCTCACCGACGGAATCGCGGCTCTACTCGCGAAGGAGCCCGTGCACGTGCTGCAGTTCGCCGGCACGCGCTACGACTGCGGCAGCAAGATGGGCTACCTGCGCGCGACCGTCGAGTACGCGCTGCGCCATCCCGACCTAGGCGAGAATTTCCGCGCGTACCTCCAGAGCGTCTGGGAGCGCTGAGCTCGCCGCAAACGGTGTCCCGCACCCGCAGATAGCTCGCATGAGGCCTTTCCAGGGACGCCGTGAACCCCTCATGGGGGCTCCGGCGCGCGCGTCCCTGCGCGCGACGGCCCTGGAGAGGGCGCTGTGAGCTAGGCCCGGGACGCGTTCAGGCGTCCGCGTCGCGGAGCTCCGCGCGGATCTCGGCGTTGTGCTCGCCGAGGAGCGGCGGCGGGCGGCGGTACGTCGGCCCGTTGCTCCCGAAGACGATCGGGGTCCCGAGCGAGCGCACCACGCCGATCAATGGATGCTCGAGCTCGACGATCATGCCGCGCGCCCGGATATGCGCGTCGCTGAGCGTGTCATCCGGAAAGTTGATCGGTCCCGCTGGAATTCCCTCTTTGACGAATCGCTCGATCCATTCGTCGGCGTCGCGCTGGACCAGGATCTGCTCGAGCACCGGAATGAGTGTCGCGCGGTTTTCGTTGCGATCGACGTTCGTTGCGAAGCGCTCATCGATCATGACCGTCGCCTCGAGCCCGAGGATCGCGCAAAACCGCTGCCACAGCCGCTCGTTGCCGACGGCGATGATCATCATCTTGTCGCGCGCGCGCACGGGTTGATACGGCGTTACCGTCGGGTGCGAATTGCCGAGGCGCGTGGGCCGCTTGCCATCGGCGAAATACGAGCCCGCGATGTTCGCAAGCCACGAGGTTTGCGCGTCGACGAGCGCAACGTCGATGAGCTGCCCCGTGCCGCCGCCGGCATCGCGCGCATAGAGCGCGCTCAAAGTCCCTATCGTCGCGTAGATTCCTCCGGAGATATCGGCCATTGGCGAGGGAAAGCGGCTCGGGCCGGCATCGGTTGCCCCGGTCAACGCCATGAGCCCGGCCTCGCCCTGCGCGATGATGTCGTACCCGCTGCGGCCCGCTTTGGGGCCCGAGTGCCCATAGCCGCTGATCGCGACGTAGATGAGCCCTGGATTGATGCGCCAGAGCGCTCGCGGATCGGTGCCGGCGCGCTCGAGCGACTGCATGCGCGGATTGTTCGTCAGAAACACGTCGGCCGTTTTCACGAGCTTTTCCAGGACATCGAGATCGCCGGGCTTCTTGATGTCGAGCTCGATGCTGCGCTTGTTTCGGTTCACCGATAAGAAGTACGCGCTTTCGCCCGCGAGAAACGGCGGACCCCAGGTACGCGACTGATCGCCAACCTCGGGTCTCTCCACTTTGATGACGTCGGCACCCAAGTCGCCGAGCAACATCCCGCAGTAAGGACCGGCCAGCGCTTCAGTCATGTCGATCACGCGAATCGCATGCAGCGGCGAATCGTTCTTCATTCGCGCTAGTATAAGGGCGGTGCGAATCGGTCGAGGGGTGTGCTCGAGTGAAGAACGTCGTTGTCAAAAACATCGAACGCGCGGCACCGGAAACCGCGCGGGCGTTGGGGGAGCTCGGCGTCGCCACCGTGCATGAGGCGCAGGGGCGCACGGGACTCTTGCAGACGCACATGCGGCCGATATACGCGGGCGCGCGCATCGGCGGCACAGCCGTCACGGCACTCGCTCATCCCGGGGACAACTGGATGCTGCACGTCGCCGCCGAGGCGATCAGGCCCGGCGATATCGTCGTCGTGGCCTTAAGCGCGCCGAATACCGACGGCCTGTTCGGCGACTTGCTCGCGACGTCGTTCAAGGCACGCGGCGCCGTCGGGCTCGTCATCGATGCCGGCGTTCGCGATGTCCGCGACCTCACCGCGATGGCTTTTCCGGTCTGGAGCCGTGCGATCTCCGCAAAGGGAACCGTCAAAGCGACCGTGGGCTCGGTGAACGTTCCCGTCATCGTCGCCGGAGCGCTCGTGACGCCGGGCGATGTCATCGTCGCCGACGATGACGGCGTCGTCGTCGTGTTGCGCAAGCATGCCGAAAACGTTCTTCGTGCCGCTCGCGAGCGCGTCGCGAACGAGGAGAGCAAGCGCAAGCGGCTCGCAACCGGCGAGCTCGGGCTCGATTTGTACAAGATGCGCGACAGCCTCGCGAAGGCGGGGCTCGTCTACGTGGATTCGCCGGCCGACCTCGAGAAGTAATTAGCCGTGGTGGGAGCCGCTCTAGCCGCGATTCTCGCTAACAGCTCTGGCCCGGACGAATCGCGAGCAAACGATCGACGGCCACGACCTCGCCGCGCTCGTACCCGAGATGGGCCTCGATCGCCACCCAGGCAGTGCGGTTCGCCGGGCTCACGGCTCGATGACGGCGCCGCAGGTTTCGGCCGCCGTTGTCGTCGCGAACGGTAAGCGCGAGGCCCGTAGCGCACTCGCGCAAGGTGCCAACGCCGACCGACGATTCGTATTGCCCTTCGAGCCTGACGCGATCGGTAAACGGCGGCTCGGCACTGTCGCGCTGGAGCACGTGGGGCAAGCCCGCCACGGCCATTTGCAAGGCGCCGTCGACATAGTGGAAACGGCGTTCGGGCCCGTGACCGCGCAAAACCAGCTCGCCGGCGCCGCCATCCCAAGCCCAACGGCCGAGGGCGTTCGTGCGCTCGACGTCGGCGCCTTCCGCGGCGCGACGATCTTGCCGCATGAAAAAAGCGCCATCGGGACGCAGCCACAACCGCGTATCGATTCCGGGGCAGTTCTCGCACGGAAAAACGCCCGCATAGACGCCAACCAATGCGCCGATGTCGACAGCCGGCGCCGGCTCGCTGTCGGAGTCGTGTCCACGGCACGCCGCCAGCGCCAGCGCGGCGACAACTGAAACCAGGAAGTGAGCGATCGAGCGCATGGTGACTTCCTCGGCCGAGATCAGAGCATGCGTGCGCGCGGCCGGGCAGTGCAGGATTCACGGTACCGAGGGCCGCCCGCGTGAACCTTGCCCGCCGCGCGACCGCTGGGCTAGCATCCGAGCGATTTCGCAGAGGGAAACGAGCGCATGCGATTCATCGCTTTGGCCGGCGGCGCACTCTGCGTCGCGGCCGCGGGCCAGGCCGACGCACAATCGGGCGCCATTGAGCCCGATATCGAGCCTGCGCCGGCATTCAGCGCTTCCGATCTGACAGCGCCGCCGCGCGCGAACTGGATCACGAACGGCGGCAACATTTTCAACCAGCGTTACTCGCCGCTCACGCAAATCAACCGCGACAACGTCGGTGAGCTCAAGGCCCTTTGGCGCACGGGCATGGGCTCGGGAGCGGGGCAGAACAATTCCGGTCAAGCGCAGATTCTCGCGTATGCGGGCACGCTCTACGTCATCAACGGCGCGAACGACGTATTCGCGCTCGACGTCGATACGGGCGCGATTCTCTGGACCTACCACGGCAATCCCGATCCGCGCAGCGGCGTGCCGATGGGCCGTTCCAGCCGCGGCGTTGCGATCGGTGACGGCAAGGTGTTTGTTGCACAGCTCGACACCAAAGTCGTCGCGCTCGATCAAAGAACCGGCGATGTCGTGTGGTCAACGCCGCCGATCTGGCAGCAGGGCTTGAGCTTGACGAGCGCGCCTCTTTACTACGATGGGCTCGTAATCGTCGGCTACTCGGGCGGCGAGATGGCAAGCCGCGGCCGCGTGACAGCGCTCCGCGCGCGGGACGGCGAGGAGGCGTGGACATTCCACACCGTCCCAGCGCCCGGCGAGATCGGCCACGACACCTGGCCGCAAGACAGCAACGCCTGGCAATTCGGCGGCGCGCCGGTTTGGCAGACGCCCGCGGTCGACCCCGCGCTCGGGCTCGTCTATTTCTCGACGGGGAATCCGGGGCCCGATCTCCACGGCGGCGTGCGCCCGGGCGACAACCTCTTCAGCGTCTCGATCGTCGCGATCGATGCGCACACGGGTGAGTACCGCTGGCATTTCCAGCAGGTGCATCACGACATCTGGGACTACGACTCGCCGAATCCGATCGTGCTGTTCGATGCCGTCATCGGCGGCGTGCCGCGCAAAGGTCTCGTCGAGGTCTCGAAGACCGGTTGGGCGTACATATTGGACCGGGAGACCGGCGAGCCGCTGATCGGCATCGAGGAGCGGCCCGTGCCGCAGGAACCTCGGCAAGCGACCGCAGCCACACAGCCGTATCCGGTCGGCGACGCGATCGTGCCGCAATCGATCGACATTCCGCCCGAAGGCGCGAGCATCATTCCGAGCGGCGCGACCGTCATCAACGACGGCAAGATCTTCACGCCGTTCTGGACCGAGCCGATCGCGCTCAAGCCCGGCACGATGGGCGGCGCGAATTGGCCGCCGAGCTCGTACGACCCCGAGACGAACCTGCTCTATGTTTGCGCAACGGATCGAATCAACTCATTCAGCGTCGATGCAAATCTCGGGCAGCCGGCTGCGAATCAGGTCTACATGGGCGGACGATTCACGCAGGCCGAGGCCGACGACCGCGGCATTCTCGCGGCGCTCGATGTGCGCACGAATCGAATCGCATGGCGCCAGCAGTGGCGCGAGATCTGCTACAGCGGATCCGTCGTCACCGCGGGCGGGCTCCTCTTCGTCGGCCGCAACGACGGGCGGTTGACCGCGCTCGACAAGAGCAACGGCGTCAAGCTATGGGAGTTCATGACCGACGCCGGCGTCAATACGACCGTGACGACATTCGAGCACGAGGGTCGCCAATTCGTGGTCGTGCACGCCGGCGGCGGCGTCTTCGCGGGCGCGAAGCGCGGCGACGGCATTTGGATGTTCGCGCTGCACGGCACGATGAAGTCGCTGCCGACGGCGAGCGCCGCGCCCGGCTTCGGCTTCGGGCCGCCGCGCGCTGCGGCCGAGCAAGCGCGCCCCGTCGACCTCGAGCACGGGCGCATGTTGTATGCGGAAGCGTGCATCGCGTGCCATGGTGAAGCCGGCGATGGCGGGCACGGCGGCGGACCGACGTTGCTCGGCGGCCTTGCGATCGAGACGATTCGCGCGGTTGCGGCCGACGGCCGCAACTCGATGCCCGCGTTCGGCCGCGTCTACTCCCCTGCTGATCTCAACGACGTGGCGAGCTACGTCCTCGAGGTGCTCGCACGCGAGTAAGGGAATCGAGCGGGGAACCTATACACGGCCGCCACTGAAACCGCGCCAAGTCGATTCGGCCCTCCGCATCGAAAACCACGCCTTCGCGTTCGAGCAGTCCGCGTTGCTCCGCGTAGCCGGCCGTCGGCCGCAGGCTGATTTCGCCTTTCGCGTTGACCACGCGATGCCAAGGGACGCCGTCCTCGCGCAGCGCCGCGAGCGCGTAACCGACGCGGCGCGCATGCCGGGGGATGCCCGCGAGCCGCGCGATGAGCCCGTAGGTCGCAACCTGGCCCCGCGGAACGCGGCGCACGATCGCGTAGATCTCCCGGTAGGTCATCGGCCGTACTGTCTCCAAAGAGTGTCTGCGATTAGAATCGTACCCGTTGGCAGTCAGAGGAGGGGGGCGCATGTCCGTCGATTTCCGGGGTCACCCGATGTTCCCGCGGGGGTTCAACAGCCCCACGCGCTTCGAATCCGACATTTACGATTGCGAGGTCTGGGGAGAAATCCCGAAGGACATCGAAGGCACCTTCTATCGCATCCAGTGCGATTTCCAGTACCGTCCGCCCGAGAACGAGTGGCCGACGGGCTTCAACGGCGACGGCCACGTGAGCGCATTCCGTTTCGCGGACGGCCATGTCGACTTCAAGGCCCGCTACGTCAAGACCGATCGCCTCATGGCCGAGCGCAAGCACCGCCGGCGCCTCTGGGGCGTCTATCGCAATCACTTCACGGACGACCCGCTCGTCGCGAACGTGCAGCGCGGCGCCGCCAACACACATATCTATTGGCATGGCGGCAAGATGCTCATGCTCAAGGAAGACGCGCTGCCGTGGGCGATCGATCCGCACTCGCTCGAGACGCTCGGCGTCTGGGATTTCAACGGCAAGTGGACGGCGACGAGCATGTCCGCGCACCCGAAGATCGATCCTGTGACGGGCGAGATGATCGCGTATTCGTACCAAGCCAAGGGTGACTTGAGCGACGACATCGCGGTTTACACCGTCAACCAAGCGGGCCAAATCGTGAACGAGGTCTGGCTCAAGTCGCCGTATCTCGGCATCATCCACGACATCGCGATCACGCAGAAGCATATTCTCATTCCCGTGATCGCGCGCACGACGAGCCTCGAGCGCCTGCAATCGGGCGAGCCGATGTGGGAGTGGAACGGCGATCTACCGACGATGGTCGGCGTCCTACCGCGCAACGGCGACGCGGGTGACGTGCGCTGGTTCCAAGGACCCTCACGCAACACGCTGCATTTCCTGAACGCGACCGATCAAGGCAATCGCATCACGATGGAGCTGCCGGTCTCCGACGGCGAGCGCACGCCGTCGCAGATCAAACGTTGGACGTTCAACATGAACTCGCGCGACGATCGCTTCGGCGAGGAGGTCGTCTCGACGTCGAACGGCGTGCTCGCGCGCATGGACGATCGTTACCTTTCGCTTCCATACCGCTACGGATGGGTCGGCAACAACGACCCGAGCCAGCCGTATGACACTGCGACGGGCGGTGACCGAGCGGGCCGCGTGACGAACACGTATCGGCGCTTCGACCTGCAAGGTGGCCCGGAGTCGGTCTTTTTCGTTGGCCCGACTCAGAGCTTGCAAGAGAGCGGCTTCGTGCCGCGCAAAGGCAGCACGGCTGAGGGCGACGGCTACGTCATGGGCATCGCGAGCAACTATGCGGAGATGGCGTCGGAGCTCCACATCGTCGACGCAGAGCGTATGGAGCAGGGCGCAGTCGCCGTCGTCAAGCTACCGTTCCGCCTCCGCGGCGGCACGCACGTCAATTGGTTCTCGGCCGACGAGCTCGCGGCGCAGGCGGCCGACTCGGCGCGGACGGCCTAGTCATGAGCGCACCCCAGCACGACAACGAGCACACGACGCCGTGGATCGTCGATAGGCGAATGGTTTTAGGCACGCTCGGAGCGGCCGCGGCCGTTTCGTTGCTGCCGCTTTCGGACGCAACGGCGGCGAGCCTGATACCGAGGCACTCCGCACCGCTTCTCGCCGACTGGCACATCGACGACCAATGGGGCCCGCGGTACGCGGAGCCCATCGCTTGTCGCCTCACGATTCCCGATAACGCGCTTGCCGACGGTTGGAGTGCCCTCTAGCACGACTGACGATGGGTCCACACGACCCCAATGAGCGCGAGCAGTGACCCAAGCACGACGCCCAAGACGAAGAGCAGCCCGAACCCGATAGGATTCGGATCGGGGTCGGCCAACAGCCCGAGCTGGTCTGCGATGACGACGAGGAAAAGCGGAAGCGAGCCGACCACGGCAATCGCAAGTCCGGTCTTGACCCACGAGGATTGCCAGTACGTCTTCCACTGGTCGCCGCTCAGCAAGATCCAGGCCACGACGGCAAGCGGCGGGGATGTGAATGCCAACAGCAGCGTGATCGGCAACCGCCATCGGGACGGTGGCCGTTCCGATTGGCGCGCCGCAACGGCGGCGCGCTGTCGAGGCTGATTGACCCTAATTCACCATCGCCTTGAGGTTCTTGAGCGCCAGCACGCGCACTTTCTTGCTCGCGGGCTTTGCCTTGAACATCATCTTCTCGCCCGTGAAAGGATTCACGCCCTCGCGAGCTTTCGTCGCCGCCTTGGCCACGACCTTGAGCTTCATGAGGCCCGCCAAGTTGAAGAGGCCGCGACCGCGCAGGCTCTTCTTCATGACGCCATGCAACGAATCGAACACGGCATTGACTTGCTTGCGCGACAGGCCCGTGTCCTCGGAAATCTGTGAGAACACTTCCGACTTCGACGGCGCACCGCTGTTCCTTGCCATTTCTCGTACTCCTTAAACAATGATCCGGACTCTCGCGACGCCCGGCGCCGTGGCCGCTGCGCACGAATTGGCCCGAAAAATAGCATCGGGGCTCCACATGGAATGTGATCTACGTCATACCCATTGGGGCCATCGAGTAGAATCCGTCCCAAAGAAGCCAAGAACTACCCAGGTTCAGCCCCTTTTTGCACTCGGGAGTCGATCGAATGATTGCCCTTTCAGCCGGCACGAAGCTCGGTGCATTCGAGGTCTCGTGCTCGGGACGAAGTGAATCATGATCTTCGAACGTCCTCAATTGGCTGTCGTTGCCGCGCTCCTGGCTGGAACCGCGGGTTGCGTGACGATGCCGAACAGCGACCCGCTCAACGTGTCGGTCGCGGGCATCGAGCCGCTGCCGGGGGAGGGGATGGAGCTGCGCTTCGCGGTGCGCGTTCGCGTGCAAAACCCGAACGACTCGAGCATCGAGTATTCCGGCGCCGCGCTCACGCTCGACCTAAACGGCCAAAAGCTCGCGAGCGGCGTGAGCAGCGAGACTGGCACGCTGCCGCGTTACGGCGAAGCGATGCTCACGATCCCCGTGACTGCCTCGATACTGGGCATGGTTCGACAGGGGCTTTCGTTCATGACAGACGGCACTCCCGACGAAGTGCGCTACACGGTCAAAGGCAAGCTCGAAGCCGGCCTGTTCGGCACGCGGCGCTTCAGCGACGAGGGCACGATCACGCTGCAGGCACCCGCGAATCGCGCGGCTGACGCCGCCCAGTAGCATCGCCTCTTAAGGCCGGCTCGGGACGAGCTGCTCGACGATGTAAGTTGTGGTGTCTAGAAAATCCTCTGGACGCGAATTGACCCTGTGGGTCGGCCGATGCCATCAGATTCGTCGAGCGCCGCGAAAACCCCGCGCTGCGGCGCCTGCACGCGCGCGACGACGCTGCCCGAGTGGAGTGCACCGGGCTCGACGGGGTAATCGGGGTCGCCGCCTTGCGGGGTGCGACACCGGAGCCTTGCAGCGATGCGCGCCATTGCTCCTTCCCCTCCTAGTGGGTCATCGCGTACATCGCGACGTTGACGCCGAGCCTGAGCGCCACGTTCGCCTTATCGGCCGGGTAGCGCGGATCGTCCGCCCACTGCCACGCGTCGGCAACGTCGTTGTTGAAAGCGATCAGCATCACGAGCCGGCCGGCGTCGTCTTCGACGCCGAACCAACCGGGCACGGCGCCATCGTCGAGGTAGCCCGGGCCGCCGGCCGCGAGCGAGTTCCAGTTCGGGATCTGCACTTGGGTCATGTTGGGCAAGTCGAACACGTTGTGAAAAATCGGATGATCGTCGCGGACGTCGATGATCGGCCGATCCGGGAAGATGCGCTGCACGCTTTCTTGGAAGATGATCCAATTACGCGTGCCGTAGAAGCTGTCGCAGAAGAGGAAGCCGCCGCGCAATAGATACGCGCGCAGAGTCGCGGCCTGCTCGTCCGTGAGCTCCCACGCCTGCGCGAGCCCGACGACCATGAACGGCCAGTAGTAGACGTCGCCTTCGTCGTCGGGGTTCACGGGCTGCTCGACTGCACGGACGTGCGTGCGCGTGAAGCGGCGAAGCATCTGTACGAGCGTACGGTCGCCGCGCGGGTAATCGTCGGTCCAACTCGTGCCGCCGTGCTCCCAATCGCCGCCGAAGAAACCGAACCGCCCGCCCGGATACATGAGTCGCCCGACCACGAGCTCGCCCGGCACTTTGTAGTCGGTCGGCAACGGCGCCTCCGTGGACGCACCTTCGAAGCTCGGATACACGCGGAATTCGCGCTGCGCTTCGGCGCTTCCATGCGCGAGAACCAGCGCCCCGAATGCGAGCGCGCGCACGGCGCATGCGGCTCGCGCCGGGCCCCGTCGTGCCACGTTTGCTGCTTGCAAGCGCTCACGCATATTGCACGAATGATAATCGCGCGCTCGGCGCGAGCACCACCGCGTGCTAAATTGGGCACACTATGCCGTCGCACGGGTTCGCCGCTTTCGCCCGCACGTTTGCCGTCGCCGGCGGCCTGGCCATCCTCGCGGGCTCGGTCCAAGCGCAAACGAGCCTCGAGGAGCGCCTCGATCGCCTCGAGGCCGACGTCATCGCCGGCGAGGACGTGAGCGCGATCAAGCGGCTGCAGCGCACCTACGGCTACTACGTCGACAAAGGCATGTGGGAAGACGTCGCCGATCTCTACACCGCCGACGCCGTCGCGAACTATCCAGCCGGCGTGTACGTCGGCTATGACAGCATCCGCAAACATCTTTTCATGAATGTGGGAGGAGGCCAGGTCGGCGAGAACGGCTTGCCCGACGGCCGGCTCTACAACCACATGAACATTCAACCTGTGATTCATCTCGATCCGGGCGGGCAGACCGCGAAAGGGCGCTGGCGCGCGTTCGCGATGTTCGGCGCCTTCGGCGGCGGCGCGACCTGGGCCGAGGGCGTCTACGAAATGATTTACGCGAAGGTCGACGGCGTCTGGAAGATCAAGACGCTCGATTACCACTCGGGCTTCGCTGCGCCGTACACGACGGGCTGGGCGCCCCCCGCACCTTCGGCCGGAGGATCGGGCGCCGCAGCGCCCGCGCCACGCGGCCCGCGCAATCTTGCGCACCCGGCCGATCGGCCGCGCAACGAGCCGTGCCCCGGTTTCCCCGCGGCTTGCGTCGGACCGTTTCACTACGCGAACCCGAGCACGCCCGAAGGCGGCCGGGTCTGGACGACGGTCGACGTGCCCGCAGTTACGGGACACGACGACGCGCGCGATCGGGCCGCGGACCTCGCGCGCCGCGCGCAACGCTTGAACGACGAGCAAGAGGTCGAGAACCTCCAAAAGATCTACGGCTACTACCTCGACCGGCGGATGTGGGACGACGTGGCCGATCTCTTCGCGGATAACGCCACGATCGAAATGGGCCTGCGCGGAATCTATGTCGGCAAGCCGCGGATCCGCGAGTTCTTGGAGCTCTTGGGACCCGCAGGCATCGGCGACGGCGAGCTCTACGACCACGTGCAGCTGCAGGTCGTCGTCGACGTCGCGGCCGACGGCCGCACGGCGAACTCGCGGAGCCGCGAGCTCAACATGACGGGCGTCGCCGGAAGCCACGGCGAGTGGAGCGAAGGCATCTACGAGAACGCGTTCGTCAAAGAAAACGGTCAGTGGAAGATTCAGGCGCTGCGTTACTTTCCCACATTCATCACCGATTACGACAAGGGCTGGGCACAGGATGCGCAACGCGTGCCGACGGCGAGCACCGAGCTCCCGCCCGATCGTCCGCCGACGAGCGCCTACGAGATTTACCCCAAGGCGCACATCCCGCCGTATCACTACGACAACCCCGTCAGCGGTCTCGCGCCGCGCTATCCCGACGCGCGCGGCCGGCCGAGCGAGGCGGCGATCGCCGCGATCCGCGCGCCCGTCGCCGGCGGCAGCGGCTCGCGCGAGCGCCGGCCTGCGGCGCGCGACGTCGAAGCGCTCGTCGCCGAGACAGAGCAGCGCATCGGGCGCGTCAAGGACTTTCACGAGCTCGACAACCTCACGAGCGCATATGGGTACTACCTCGACAAGAATCTTTGGGACGATCTCGCGGACTTGTTCGCGACCGACGGCTCGATGGAGCTCGCGCAGCGCGGCGTCTACATCGGCCGCGAGCGCGTGCGCGGCTTCTTGTTCAACGTGTTCGGCGCCGAAGGCCCGACCGAGGGACGCCTCGGCAATCACATCCAATGGCAGCCCGTGATCCACGTCGCCGCGGACGGGCAGACGGCCAATATCCGCTCGCGGATGATGCAGCAACTGTCGTTCGGGCCGCGCGCGTCGATGGGCGCGGCGATCTACGAGAGCGAGTTCGTCAAAGAGAATGGCATTTGGAAGTACGCGCTCGAGCACGCGTTCAATACCTGGACCGCGGGCTACGACGGCGGCTGGGCGCGAAGCCCGGGCCGCGGCGTGCCCGGACCGAGCAGAACCTATCCGCCCGACGCGCCGCCGACGTTTACGTTTGCGATGTTCCCGACCGTGTACGAGATTCCGTTTCACTATGTGCACCCGATCACGGGCGCAACGACGGGACCCGTGCCGCCGCCCGTCGATTCCAAGAGCGGAGGCACCATGACCGACGTGAGCCTGGGCATGCCCCCTGAGATCGCGACGGAGCTCCGCGCGATCGGCGCGCGCATCGAGCCCGTCCGCACGGGTGAGCTCTATGCGCCGCTGCAGCCCAAAGAACCCTATGCGTGGCTCTCCGTGACGCGGGACCTCGCTTACGGCAGCCACGAGCGTAACGTGCTCGACGTCTTCACGTCGCCGACGCCGGGCGCGGGCAAACCCGTGGTCGTGTTCGTCCACGGCGGCGGGTTCGCGCGCGGCGCCAAACGCACGCCGGGATCGCCGTTCTACGACAACATCGGGCTCTGGGCCGCGGGCTACGGGCTCGTCGGCGTCACGGTCAACTATCGGCTCGCGCCCGAGTACACCTGGCCTTCGGGCATCGAGGACATGGCCGCGATCGTTGCCTGGCTCAAAGCGAACATCGCGCGCTACGGCGGGGACCCGAACGAGATTTTCTTCTGGGGCCACTCGGCGGGCGCGGCGCACGTTGCCGACTACCTCGCGAGCGTGGCGAGCCCCGGCCGCGACGCGGGCGTCGCGGGCGCAATTTTGACCTCGGGCTTCTACGACCTCGGCAACGAGGTCTCGGTCTGGCAGGCGTATTACGGCGCCGATGTCTCGACTTACGCCGAGCGCTCGTCGTTGCTGGGGCTTCTCAAGACCACGGTGCCGCTCCTCGTCACCGACGCCGAGCTCGACGACCCCGTGAATTTCCAGGCGCAGGCGGAGAAACTCACGGCAGCCCGCGCCGCGGCCGGCCGGCCCGTCGAGCGCCTGCGCCTACCCGGGCATTCGCACATCTCGGAGACTTACGCAGTCGGGACGGGTGACCGATCGCTGTCCGGGCCCGTGCTCGCGTTCATCCGCAGACTGAGCGCGTTGTAGGCCCGGGGCTCTTTGTCAGCCTAGATGCCCTTGGGCGATGTCGAGCGCTTGACGCGTGAGCGTCTCGCCCCCGCGCTCGTGCGCAACGCTCCACTGCACGGCAATACCGTTCTCGCCGCCGCCGGTCTCGCTGATGATGCCGAGATCGACGCCATCCCCGGCTTGTCCCTCGATGCGCTCGAGCAGGGGCAAGTAGATTTGGTCCCAGTGCGTACGCGGCGCGAACGGGCTCGTCGAGAGCACGACACCGGGCAAGAGCGTGCACTCCCACCATAGCGCGAAGCCGTAGATTCTCGCCGGTGCTGCGAGCTCCCACCTCACACGCCCTTCGCGCCGACTCGCGAAGACGCCGTTGAAGGCAAGCGTGTCCCACCGGCACGGCGGCGCGTCGAGCAAGTCGCCCGGCTCGAGCGCGTGCACGTACATGTTGTTGCGCGTCATGCGCTCGGCGTCTGCAAGGTCGATGCCGGCGCCGACGTTGCGCCACGAGCGCAGGTCGCGCTCGAAGCGCTCAGCCGTCACGGGCGCCGCCCATTGGGTCAGCGCTTGCGGAATCAGCGTGCCGCCCGGAACGAGAAACCTCTGCGCGTCGCGCAACGTCTCGATCACGCCTTCTTCATAGGCGAAGTTTCCGAACACCTCCGCGACGACTACGTCGACCTGCGGTGGCGAGTCGACCTCGAGCGAGCGCTCCGGCACGAAGTGAAGCCCGTCTAAACAGTTTCGAGCAGCGATGGTCTCGGCAAGGGCGAGCACGGGTCCCGGATCGTAGAGCCACACTTCCCGAGCGCCGAGCTCGCGCGCGATGAACGCAAGAATCCCGGTGCCTGCGCCGATGTCGGCAACCGTTGTAAGGCCGGGCCGGATTGCCCGCTCGAGCGCCGCGCGAAACGCGGCGTTGCGGACGTCGTCGGAGAGCATGCGCCTGTGAAACTCGATGGACATTCGATGGCTCAGTCCTTCTTTCCCTCGACACGGTCGCGCTCGGGCAGGCAGTCGCGAAACACCTCGAATGTCTTCCAAGCCGGCACGGGCGGCGCCGTTTCGGGCCGCGGTGTATACACCGAGTGCTCGACCAAGTGCATCTTGTGGATGTACCGCGGGCAGTTCGGGAAGATACGCTCGGCCGTCACCCGGACGACAAACACGGCGCCGAGAAACTGCTCGCGGAGCGGATCGTTTGCGTCGATTCTAGCCGTGCCGTTGACGCGAATACGCTTCGGGGCCTCGAAATCGAGGAAGAGAAGTCCAATGTTGGGATTCACCAGCACGTTGCCCCAAGTCCGGTACATTCCATTGCCGTCGTAGTCGGGGATGGCGAGCGTGCGCTCATCGATGACGCGCACGAACCCGGGAAGCCCGCCCTTGTAGGAACAGTCCGGACGCCCATCGACGTCGGCCGTTGCGACGAAGAACATCGCGCAGCGCTCAATAAACGCGCGATCCTCGTCGGTGAATTGCGTCCGCAGCGTTACCTCGGCAAGACGGTCGGCGATCCGGCGCGTGTCGCGCGCGTCTTGCAGCCGGCGCATGCCCTCGTGATAGATCGGCTGGCTCATGAAGGTCTCCGTCAACTCGGTGCACCAATTGTGCCGCCGACTTCTATAATCGGGGTAATTGGAGCTCGGCGGCAAACCACGAAAGGGGACAACGATGCGTGTTATCGGCTTTCTCGGCGCCGCGAGTGCTTGCGCGGCGGTGCTCGTGGTCGGAATGGGCTGGGCTCAACAGGCCGCATCGCCAAGCGCGCGATTGACGGCCGACGATCGTGCCGAGATAGTGGAGCTCATATACCGCTATGGTCATGCGCTCGATACCTGCGCAAATAACGGCTACGACTATGCCGACTTGTATACGGCGGATGGCGTCTTCGTCGACGCGTTCAGCGACGACGGTTTCGCGCGTGGCGGGGTCGTTCGCGCTACCGGTCGTGAGCAGCTCGCGCGCGCGGCCGGGGGCGGCGAGCTCGGTTGCCGCGACGTCGGCTGGAAAGATTGGCTCCACGTCATGGTCAATCCCGTGATCACGCCGACAGCCGAGGGCGCGTCGGGCCGCGTTTACACCATCGTGCTCGGCGCCGAGGGTCCCGACGCGCAGCGCTTCGGCGGCTACGAGGACGAATACATCAAGACTGCGGACGGTTGGCGGATCAAGCGGCGCACCCACGTGCGCAACAAGGCTTGGAGCCACCCGCTGCTGCGGTCGGAGGACCTGAATTGAACACCTTCGTCTCCCGCTCGCGTGCCGTTAGCGTCAGCGCACGATGGGCCAAAACTAGTCTTCTTGTGACCGCAGCCGCAGTGCTCGGGGCGTGCACGGGCTCCGACCGGGACGCTGGCTCTGTTAGCGGACCGGCGTGCGATCGCGCGTGCTTGGAAGGGTTCGTCGATTCCTACCTCGACGCGCTCGTCGCCGGGGACCCCAGCCGCTTGGCGCTCGCCGATGACGTCGTATTTGCCGAGAACGACCAGCGGCTCGAGCTGGGGCAGGGCACATGGCAGACGATCACCGGGCTCGGCAACTACCGTCACTACTTTGCCGACGTTGCGGGCGGGCAGGCGGGTTTGATCACGGTCCTCGAGGAAAACGGCACGAAGATCATTTACGATCTGCGCCTCGCGATCGCCAACGGCGCGATCACGGAGATCGAAGGTCTCGCGATACGCGACCCCAACGGTGCGGCGCTCTATGAGGAGCGCGGTGCGCCGCATCCGAAATTCCTCGAGACCATACCACCCGAGCAGCGCCTTCCGCGCGAGCAGCTGATCGCCATCGGCAACAGCTATCTCTCGGGAATGGAGAACAACGACCCGAACGGCGACTACTCGTTCTTCCACGACGAATGCGACCGCTGGGAGCATGCGCGCGAGACGACGAACCAGGATCCGACCGAGTACGGCCATTCGACCGATCGTGTTTTCGTGACCCTGAGCTGCCGCGAGCAGTTCGAGACGGGTTTCCTCGGCTTCGTCACGCGGATTCGCGATCGGCGCTTCCCGATCGTCGACGAGGAGCGGCAGACCGTCCTCGGATTTCCGATGCTCGATCACAACGGCACGATTCGCGCGATTCCGCTGTCGCGCGGCGAGACGTTCGTCGTGCCGCCGTATTTCTCCACACCCAGGACGCTGCACGTCGGCGAGGCGTGGCGCGCCGAGGACGGCAAGCTCCGGCAGATCGAAATGACGCTGACCGAGGTGCCTTACGGCACACGGCCGGCGTTTCCGAGCGGCGATGATTGGCTTGCGCTGCCGACGGGCTCGGCGCCCCCGCCGGCGGCACCCGTGCAATGCAATCGCCGCTGCTTCGAGTCGTTCGCCGACGTGCTCGTAGCCGCGCTTCTGCAGCACGACGCGCGAGTTTTGCCGGGCGCCGCTACGCTCCGCTACACGGAGAATGGCCAGCAGCTCGCCGTCGGGGACGGTCTATGGGGCACGGTCACCGGCGTCGGCGACCGCGTCGTCGCCGTCGACCCCGTCGCGCAGACGGCTGTGCTCGTCGCGGCGACCGTCGAAACAGACGTGCCGGGGCTCTTGTTCGCGCGGTTTGCGCTCGACGGCGACCAGGTCGGGGAGATCGAGGCCGTCATCGTGCGTCACGAGTTCACGGGCCCGCGCGGCGGCACGCTGACGTTGTTCGCGCCGCGTCTGCGCGCGGCGTTCGATCCCGCCACGGTCGCGCTTACGGATCCGGCGCTGCACCTCGACCCGCCTGTCGGCTCGGCCACAGAGCCCGAGGCCCTCGTCGCAGCCGTCGCGGCACGCACCGCGGAGACCGAGGCGTCCGGCATCACCGCCCGCGACCGCCGCACTTGGGTTATCGACACCGAGCGCGGGCTCGTCGTCGATTTCGCGTTCCTCGACGTCGCGAACGGCGAAGGGGCCTCAGCCGATGAGCGCGCGGGGACCCCGGCCGTCTCCACGGGCCCATATACGCTCCTGACGGCCACGCTCTACAAGATTACAGGGGACGAAGCCAGCGTCGCCGCCGGGGCGATCCTCGTCGTGCCTTACGGGATGGATAACGACCTATATCAATAAGATATTTACGGAACCTATAGCGGATTCTAGGAATTGTTTCCGCGGAAACCAGCGATCGGTGGTGCTTCAGCCGGGCAACGGGATGAATTCGACCTCATCGCCGGGCACTTTCGGGAATCGTCCGTCCTTCCAGTCGCGTTTGGCCTGCTCGATGCGCTCCTTCGAGCTTGCGACGAAATTCCAATCGATGTAGCGCGGGCCGTCGAGCGGCGCACCGCCGAGCAGAACGGCCCGGCAGGGTTGTCCTGCCCCCAGGACGACACTCGCGCCTTGCGCAAACACGACCATGCGGCCCGCGTCCACGTCTTCGCCGCCGCAGCGCAGCGTGCCCTCGACGACGTACGCAGCGCGTTCGGCGTGCTCGCTCGGCAGCTCGAGCACACCGCCGGCGGAGAGGATCGCATCCACGTAGAAGAGTGGTGACAAGGTCGCAACGGGCGACGTCAGACCGTAGGCCGTGCCTGCAAGCACGCGCAGGCTGACTCCACCCTTGGCGATCTCGGGCAGCGTCGCGCCCGGATGATGGTAGAACGTCGGCGCCGTTTCCTCGTCCGCGCGCGGCAACGCCACCCAGAGCTGCAGCCCGTGCACGCGCGAGCCTTTTTCTCGAGACGCGGCAGGCGAACGCTCGGAATGCACGATGCCTCGTCCTGCCGTCATCCAGTTGATGTCGCCGGGGCGAATCGTTTGAAAGGACCCGAGACTGTCGCGGTGGTCGATCTCGCCCTCGAAGAGGTAGGTCACGGTCGCGAGGCACACGTGCGGGTGCGGCCGCACGTCCATACCGGCGCCGCGGCCGAAAACCGCGGGGCCCATGTGGTCGAAGAACGTGAACGGGCCGACCATGCGCCGCGCGGCCGAGGGCAACACGCGCCGCACCATGAGGCCGCCGAGGTCGCGTGGCCGCGGTTCGATGATGGTTTCGAGCGCACGGTCCATGCCGATTCGAGTATACCGGCGCCCCGCGCTTGAAGCGCCCTTTGCACGCTTTTTCCGCGAGGACTAAGCTTCTCTCCATAAGACCGGCCACGCTTTGATGGCCAGCAAACTGTAGCACTCGGGGGGTCCATGAAATACGCCGTTTGGTTCGTGCGTTTCGTGTTTGCGGCTTGGATGATTCCTGCCGGCCTGAATCATTTCATTCAGCTCTTTCCCCAACCGATGGGCACCCAGCCCTTGAGTCACGAGCTCGTCGTCGCGTTGATCGACAGCCACCTGTTCGATTTGGTCAAGGCGGTGGAGCTCATCGCCGGTGTCGGCGTGTTGTTCGGTTTCTACACGCCGCTCTTGTTACTGATCTGCATGCCGGTGTCGTTTAACGTGTTCTACTGGGATGCGCCGCTCGAAGGTTGGGGCTCGCGCGCCGCGTTGTTCGGCTATTCGACGCTGTTCAGCAATGTGCTGCTGTGCCTCGCGTTCAACAAGAGCTACCGGTCGATGTTCGCTCTGCGCGTGACCGCAAGCGCGAAGCAACAGCTCGTCGTTGCCGGCCGAATTTTGTTCGGCGCTTGGATGGTGCTCAACGGCGCCAACGCCTTATTCCTGTCGCTGTGGCCCACGCCCGTAGGCAACGAGCCGCTCGCAATCCAATTGATGGACGCGCTCGTGCATTCACGGCTGATAGACGTGGCAATGGCGATCCAATTGGTGGCCGGTGCGCTGATCCTCGTGGGCGCACTGGTGCCGGCGGCGCTGTGCCTCCTGATGCCAATCTCCGTTTGCGCTCTGTTTTGGGGCGTGATCCTGGATCATCAGCCGTTGAGCGCAGCGCTCGCCCTTGTCGCGTTCGCGGCGAACGGACTGCTCATGTTGGCTTATCTCCGTTACTACCAAGGGTCACTGCAGCGCCGCGCGCTGGCGCTCGGCGAGTCGCCGGAGGCGCACGGGAACTTTGACGGGCTGTTCGTCAACCCGACGGGTCGCACCCCGCGATCGCCCTACGTTGCAGCGCTCATCACGGTCGCCGCCGCGATCGCGTTCTTCGCCTACTTCGTACCCGGGCGCACGGCGCAATTCTGCATGTTGATGCTCGCGTATCCCGCTTCCGTGCTGATCGCGCGGCGCCTGCGTGATATGGGCCAGTCCGCTTGGCTCGCGCTCGTCGCAGTGCTACCGATTCTCGCGGCGTTCGCCATCAAGCTCGGCTACGCCAGTGTGGGCGACGCCGTCGGCGGCAGCGTGGCGTGGATTGCGCTTGCCGTCTCCGCGGCATTGGCGCTGTGGGGTTGCATAGGCTCCGGACAGCCGGACACCGATCGTTTCGGGCCGGCTGCGGCCAGTAGTTGACGATCGACGATCCGGGCGCGGAAGGAAGCGAGCGCATCCAACTTAGGAGCGCAGATCGGTGTCTATCGCGTCGAGAAGCTGCTCGGCGAGGGCGGTAGGGGAGCAAGCGGGGCTCGTTCAGAACCGGAACGAGATGCCGACGCGGGCGAACAGCGGGTCGACCGCGACCTCGTCCACGATCATCGGGCTGCGCGTATCCCAGCGCCGCGGCTCGCGGACGAGCTCGGGATCGACATTGTCGTCGGCGATCCCGATGGCGGGTACGTCCGACAAGAAGTTGCTGAGCAGTATCTGGGCGGCCGTGAGCGGCAGGAACGGTAGGAACAACGACGCTCCCGCCATGCTGACCATGTTGCCGAGGTTCGCGCTCGTCGTCGTGAGCACGTACTTCAGCGTGTTGGCGAATGTTCGACGGCCTTCCTCCAGGCCGCGTCGCAGTACGTTCAGGTCGCGCTGAAGAAGCACGAAGTCCGCGGCCTCGCGTGCGACGTCGACAGCGTGCTCGACGGAGATGCTCGTATCGGCTCCTTGGCCTCTTCCGCGCCGGCGACATCTTCGAACGTGACCTTGATGTCCGATTCCGTGTGAATGTGGACGCGCCCCCCGATGTTGAGGAAAGCGCCCGCGCCACGACCCATGCGCCGCGACAGAAAACCCCACAGAAGGAACATGAAGCCCAACGGCTGGACCCAGTTCACCAAGAACCCGGCCAGCCAGTTGCCGCCTTGGCGTACTTGACCCCATGCTGCTCCAGTCGCGTGGCGAGATCATAGTTCCAGAGTGGAACCGTGCTGAAGACGCGTGGCTGCTTTGTCTGCGGGTCGACCTCGGTCAGAGTTCCGGTGATCGCTTGGTCCGTCACGACCGCTTCGGCGA
>DATBLZ010000144.1:0-9237 GCA_036555065.1 Gammaproteobacteria bacterium | reverse complement strand
CGGGCCGAGCAAGGCAAGCTCGATCCCGTGATCGGCCGCGACGACGAGATTCGCCGCACGATTCAGGTCCTGCAGCGGCGCACGAAGAACAACCCCGTGCTCATCGGCGAGCCCGGCGTCGGCAAGACGGCGATCGTCGAGGGGCTTGCGCAGCGTATCGTCAACGGCGAGGTGCCCGAAGGCCTGAAGTCGAAGCGCTTGCTCGCGCTCGATTTGGGCGCGCTGATCGCGGGCGCGAAGTTCCGCGGCGAGTTCGAGGAGCGGCTCAAGGCCGTGCTCAACGAGCTCGCGAAGCAAGAAGGCCAGATCATCCTTTTCATCGACGAGCTCCACACGCTCGTCGGCGCCGGCAAAGCCGAAGGCGCAATGGACGCCGGTAATATGCTCAAACCGGCGCTCGCACGCGGCGAGCTCCACTGCGTCGGCGCAACGACACTCGACGAATACCGCAAGTACCTCGAGAAAGACGCTGCACTCGAGCGGCGCTTCCAAAAGGTGCTCGTCAGCGAGCCGACGGTCGAGGATACGATCGCGATCTTGCGCGGCCTCAAAGAGAAGTACGCCGTTCATCATCACGTCGAGATCACGGATCCCGCGATCGTCGCTGCGGCAACGCTATCGCACCGGTACATCAGCGATCGCCAGCTACCGGACAAAGCCATCGACCTCATCGACGAGGCCGCGTCGCGTATTCGCATGGAGCAGGAATCGAAGCCGGAGGCGATGGACCGCCTCGAGCGGCGCTTGATCCAGCTCAAGATCGAGCGCGAGGCGCTCAAGAAGGAATCGGACGAGGCGTCGCGGAAGCGGCTCGCCGACCTCGAAGCGCAGATCGACAAGCTCGGCGCGGAATACGCGGATCTAGAAGAGCAATGGAAGGCCGAGAAGGCGAAGGTGCAAGGCGAGGCGGATATCAAGCAAGAGCTCGAGCGTGCCCATACCGAATACGAGCGTGCGTTGCGTGCGCAGGATCACGCGCGCGCATCCGAGATCCAGTACGGGCGCATCCCGGAGCTCAACAAGAGATTGGCGTCGGTGCAGGCGCACGAGCGCGAGGCCGACTTCAAGCTCTTGCGCAACAAGGTGACGGACGAGGAGGTCGCCGAGGTCGTCTCGAAGTGGACCGGCATCCCGGTGTCGAAGATGCTCGAGGGCGAGAAGGAGAAGCTCCTGCGGATGGAGGCGTTTCTCGAGCAGCGCGTCGTCGGCCAGCGCGAGGCGCTCGAGGCCGTCGCGAACGCGATCCGCCGCGCGCGCGCGGGCCTGTCGGACCCAAATAGGCCGAACGGCTCGTTCCTGTTCTTAGGGCCGACGGGCGTCGGCAAAACCGAGCTCACGAAAGCGCTCGCCGCGTTCTTATTCGATACGGAAGAAGCGATGGTGCGCATCGACATGTCGGAGTTCATGGAAAAGCACTCCGTCGCGCGCATGATCGGCGCACCGCCGGGCTACGTCGGCTACGAAGAAGGCGGTTACCTGACCGAAGCCGTGCGGCGCAAGCCCTACTCGGTCGTGCTGCTCGATGAGATCGAGAAGGCGCATGCCGACGTTTTCAACGTGCTGCTGCAGGTGCTCGACGACGGCCGCCTCACCGATGGACAGGGCCGCACCGTCGATTTCCGCAACACGGTAATCGTTATGACCTCCAATCTCGGCAGCCAGCGGATTCAGGAGCTCGCCGGCGAGGAGAACTACGCGCGCATGAAGGGCGAGGTCATGGAGATCGTCGGCCAACACTTTCGGCCGGAGTTCTTGAACCGCATCGACGACGTCGTCGTTTTCCATCCCCTGCAGCGCGAGCAGATTCGCAAGATCGTCGGCATCCAGCTCCAGCACCTGCAGAAGCGCCTCCGCGACCGCGAGATCGAGGTTGCGCTCGACGACAGCGCGCTCGATAGGCTCGCGGACGCCGGGTTCGATCCCGTGTACGGCGCGCGTCCGCTCAAGCGCGCGATCCAGCAACAGCTCGAAAACCCGCTTGCGCAGCGGATACTGGCCGGGGACTTCGGACCCGGCGACACGATCCGCATATCTGCGCCCGACGTCGGCCGGCTCAGTTTCACGCGCGCGAAAGCGGCCGCGGCGGCATGACAATGCGCGCGAGCCGGGACGGCGCCCCTTGAATTTGGCCCCGTTTGCCAGAACCATTACCCGTCCAGGGATCGTGTAGGACGGCGTATGCCCATCTACGAATATGGATGTCGTTCTTGCGGGCATACGCTCGATGCCTTGCAGAAGATCAGCGATAAAGTGCTGCGCAAATGCCCCGAGTGCGGCAAGCCCGCGTTGAAGCGGCTCATGTCGGCGCCGGCGTTCAGACTCAAGGGCGGCGGCTGGTACGAGACCGATTTCAAGGCCGACGGCGAGAAGAAGCGCAATCTCGCCGAGACCGGCGCTTCTAAAGACGAGGCGAAATCGAAGGACGACGCGAAGGCCAAGGAAGGCAAGACGGATGCAAGCGCCGACAAGAAGGCGCCGAGCGCCGCAAGCGACAAGAAGAAATCCAAAGGTGCCGCGAAGTCCGCAGCAAAGAGCGCACCCAGCGAGGCCGCCTGATGCGCGCGCGTCGCACAGTGCGGCTCCGCCGCTATCTCGTCGCGGGCTTGCTGATCTGGCTACCGCTCGGCGCGACGATCGTCGTCTTCCGCTTGCTGCTCGGCTTGATGGATCAGCTTCTCTTTTGGCTGCCTGCGGGCTATCGACCGGAGGCGCTGATCGGGTTTCCCGTGCCCGGCCTCGATGCGGCGCTCGCTTTCGTGCTCGCGGTTACCGTGCTGCTCGGAACGGGTGTGCTCGGCGCGAACTTGCTCGGCAGGCGCCTGCTGCATTCGTACGAAGGGTTCATGCAGCGCATCCCGTTCGTGCGGCTCGTCTACGGCGCGGTCAAGAAGTTCGCGGCGGTACTCCTCAACGAGAGTGGAAGCTCCTTCAAGAAGGTGCTGCTCGTTCAATATCCGCGCAAGGGCGTCTATAGAATCGCGCTCCAGACCTCCGAAGACGTGCCGGAGCTCAACGCCGCGACGGGTCAGAGCCTGCTGACCGCATTCATTCCGACCACGCCGAACGCGGCCTCGGGCTTCATCGTATTCGTTCCGCGCGATGAAGCCATCGAGCTCGAGATGGCCGTCGAGGACGCATTGAAGATGATCGTCTCGCTCGGCGTCGTCGTCCCCGAATGGCACCCCGCGCACCCGGTCCGCAAGGCGGTAGGAGCGGGCGTAACCGTGGGAGCGGCTTCAGCCGCGAATCCCAAGAGTCGCGACTAAAGTCGCTCCTACAGTCGTTCCCACAGTCGCTTCTACGGGTCGCTCATAGAGGCGTGGTAACATCCGCGCCCTTCTTTTGAGGTGTAGACCGTGCGTAGCCATTACTGCGGGCACGTGAGCCGGGCGTTGATCGGGCAGGAAGTCGTCGTCGCCGGCTGGGTGCACCGCCGCCGCGACCACGGCGGCGTGATCTTCATCGACCTGCGCGATCGCGAGGGCCTCGTGCAAGTCGTCTTCGATCCCGGCGATCGACATACGTTCACGGAGGCCGAGCGCCTGCGCGGCGAATACGTGCTGACCGTCAAAGGCCGCGTACGCGAGCGCCCCGAAGGAACAATCAACCCCGCGATGCCGACGGGCGAAGTCGAGATCGTTGCGCTCGAGCTCAACGTCCTAAACAAGGCGAAGACACCGCCGTTTCATCATGACGAAGCGGCCAGCGAAGAGTTGCGCCTGCGCTATCGCTATTTGGATTTGCGCCGCGAAGAGATGCAGCGCAACCTGAAGCTCCGCCATCAGCTCACGCGCGCGATGCGCGGGTTTCTCGACGCCGCGGGTTTCATCGACATCGAGACGCCGATCTTGACGAAAACGACGCCCGAAGGCGCGCGCGATTATCTCGTGCCGAGCCGCACGCAAATCGGCAACTTCTTCGCGTTGCCGCAATCGCCACAGCTCATGAAGCAGCTGCTCATGATGTCGGGCATGGATCGCTATTACCAGATCGTCAAATGCTTCCGCGACGAGGACCTGCGCCACGACCGTCAGCCGGAGTTCACACAGCTCGATATCGAGACATCGTTCATGAGCGAGAACGAGATCATGCTGCTCATGGAGGATCTCCTGCGCCACTGCTTCCGCGAAGGTATAGGCGTCGAGCTGCCGAAGCCGTTTCCGCGCATGAGCTATGTGGACGCGATGCGCCGGTTCGGCAGCGATAAACCGGATATGCGCAACCCACTCGAGCTCGTCGAGGTCGCGGATCTTTTTCGCGACGTCGAGTTCAAAGTCTTCGCCTCTCCCGCTGCGGATCCCGCGAGCCGCATCGCAGCGCTCAACGTGCCACAGGGCGGCGAGCTCACGCGCAAGGAGATCGACGATTACACCGCGCTCGTCGGCCGCCACGGCGCGAAGGGGCTCGCGTACATCAAAGTCAACGAGCTCGCGAAAGGGCGCGACGGCTTGCAATCGCCGATCCTGAAGTTCTTGCCCGACGCGGCGATCGCGGGCGTGCTCGAGCGCACGCGGGCAAAAGCCGGCGATCTCATTTTCTTCGGCGCCGCAAAGCGCCACGTGGTCAACGAATCGATGAGCATGCTCCGCGATGCCCTGGGCCGCGACCGCGGCCTCACGAAGCCCGGTTGGGAGCCGCTTTGGATCGTCGACTTTCCGATGTTTGCGGATGACGGCAAAGGCGGCTGGGAGGCCGTGCACCACCCGTTCACGGCGCCGCGCGGGGTCACGGCAGCGCAGCTCAAGGCCGCACCGGGAGCTGCGATCTCGTGCGGCTACGACGTCACGCTCAACGGCAACGAGATCGGCGGCGGCTCGATCCGCATCCACTCGCCGGAGATGCAATCCGTCGTGTTCGAGCTCCTCGGGATCTCGGCGACGGAGGCCGAGGCGAAGTTCGGATTCCTGCTGACGGCGCTCGAGTACGGCTGCCCGCCGCACGGCGGCATCGCGTTCGGCCTCGACCGGCTGGTGATGCTCATGGCGGGCGCACACAGCCTCCGCGAGGTCATCGCGTTTCCGAAAACGCAGAACGCAAGCTGCTTGTTGACGGGTGCACCGAGCCCGGCGGATGCCGCGCAGCTCAAGGAGCTCGGGATTCGCGTGCAGGCGCCGCCGAAGTAGGGACGGCAGCTTATCGCGGCGCGTCACCGGATGGGCGAGCAAAAACCCGCAGAGTTTCGCCGACCCGAGTCGGTGCTCGTCGTCGTGCACACGCGCTCGCTCGAGTGCCTCGTGCTCGAGCGCGTCGAGCCCGCGGGCTTCTGGCAATCCGTGACGGGCACGCTCGGTTGGAACGAAACGGCTGCTGCTGCCGCCGCGCGCGAGGTCCGCGAGGAGACGGGGCTCGACCCGACGGGTCTCTGCGACTCCGGGCAGAGCCATACGTTCCCCATCTTGCCGGCTTGGCGGCATCGTTTTGCACCCGACGTCCAAGAGAACCTCGAGCACGTTTGGTATCTCGAGATCCCCGACCGCGTCGCGGTGACGCTGAATCCGGCCGAGCACAGCGCTCATGAGTGGTTGCCGCTCGAGCAAGCGATCGCGCGCGTGTCGTCGTGGACGAACCGCGAGGCGCTCGAACGTTTGCGGCGCTCCGCGCCGGCGCATAGTGAAGAATTTGGCGAGGCCGTCGTCGTCGTGCACGCTCTGTGGATGCCGGGCCACGAGACGGCTCTGTTGCGGCGCCGTCTCGCGCGCGCGGGTTTCCGGCCGAGTTTGTTTCGTTTTCGCACGGTCAGTGACGGGCTCGATGCAAATGCCGAGCGCTTGGCGCGCTTTGTCGAGCGCGTGCCCGGCGACAGGGTGCACTTCGTCGGCCACAGCTTGGGCGGCGCCGTCGCCGCCTACACGGTGCAAACGCGGCGGCCGGCGCGCGCGGGGCGCGTCGTCTGTCTCGGCTCGCCGCTCCGAGGCACGCGTTCGGGACAAAGGCTTGCGCGGTTTCGTTGGGGCGCGTGGCTCACGGGCCGAAGCATTGGCGATTTGCTCGCGCGCGGCGGCCTTAGGCCGTGGTCGGGGACAGCCGATCTCGGCGTGATCGCGGGCGATCTCCCGCTCGGCCTCGGGCTCTTGCTCGGCGCGCTGCCAAAACCGAACGATGGCGTGGTTACGGTCGAGGAGACTCGCCTCGAGGGCGCGGCGGATCATCTCGTGCTGCCGCTCTCGCACACGGCGCTGATCTTCTCGCGCAGGGTCGCCGCCGAGACCGCGCACTTTCTTCGCCACGGCCGCTTCGAACGAATAAGATAGGGTGCGATTCCAGTCGGGAGAGCCCATGACAACGATAGGTGCGATTTCCGCGAGCGGCGCGGCCTTCGAGCTCGCGCGGACCGCGGTCGAGGAGCTCCGCGCCCGCATCCGCGGCCGCGTGCTGCTCGCCGGAGACAACGGCTACGATGAATCGAGATCGATCTGGAACGCTATGATCGATCGCCGGCCGGCCGTGATCGTGCAGTGCCTCGGCACCGCGGACGTCGTCGCCTCGGTGCAGTTCGCGCGCAAGCACGATCTCGCGTTGACGATAAAAGGCGGCGGGCACAACATCGCGGGGCTCGCCGTATGCGACGGCGGGGTCATGCTCGACACGAGCCTCATGCGCGCCACGTGGGTCGACCGCGAGAAGCGCAGCGCGCACGCGCAAGCCGGGTGTCTCCTCGGCGACATCGACCGCGAGACGCAGCTCCATGGGCTCGCCGCCGTGCTCGGCTTCGTCTCCGCCACGGGGACTGCCGGGCTCACGCTCGGCGGCGGCTTCGGTTATCTCACGCGCCGGTACGGCTGGACTTCCGACAACGTGCGGTCGATGACGATCGTGACCGCCGACGGACGGCTGCTCAAAGCGAGCGAGGACGAGCACGCGGATTTGTTCTGGGGCTTGCGCGGCGGCGGCGGGAATTTCGGTGTCGTGACCGACATCGAGTACGCTCTCTACGACATCGGGCCCGAGATCGTCGGCGGCGCGATGGCGTGGCGCGCCGAACGGGCGCCCGAGGTGCTCGAGACGTTCCGGACGCTCATGGACGACGCGCCGCCCGAGGTCACTTGCGTCGTGTCCTTGCGCAAAGCGCCGCCGGCGCCATGGATCGACAAAACGGCGCACGGCCAATCGATCGTCATCGTGCTGGTCTGCCACACGGGTCCGATTGCGGAAGCCGAGCGCTGGGTCGCGCGGTTGAAGGCGCTCGGCACACCGGTCGGCGACGTCGTGCAGCGCCGGCCGTACGCGAGCCTGCAGAGTATGCTCGATGCCACTCAACCCAAGGGCCGTCGCTACTATTGGAAGTCCGAGTACTTGCCGGGGCACGATCCCGCTTTGCTCGAAAAGGCCAGCGCGCACGCCGCGCGCGTCGTGTCGCCACACTCGGCAGTCGTGCTCTTCCCGCTCGATGGGCCGCTCAACGGCTTGCCCGAGGCGCATTCGGCGGTCGGCAATCGCGGCGCGCGCTCGGTCATCAACATAACGGCGTCATGGGAAGCTCCGAAGGACGATGCCGCCAACATCGATTGGGCGCGTACGGCCTGGCGCGACATTCGGCCGTTCTCGACGGGCGGCACGTACGTGAATTTTCTGACCGACGATGAGACCGACGACCGCGTGCGCTCGGCGTACGGCGGCAACTACGGCCGGCTCGCGGAGCTCAAGCGGCGCTGGGACCCCGACAACTTCTTCAGGCGCAACAAGAATGTGGCCCCTTGAAGGAAGGCGTGGCGCGGCGGCGCCGGGCTATGGCATCATGCGCCTATGCCGAACTACGTCATAGAGCGAGAGATCCCCGGCGCGAGCCGCTGGAGCGATAAAGAGGTCCAGGAGATCTCGCGGCGCTCTCTCGAGGTTCTACAGCACCTCGGCGTGCAATGGATGCACAGCTACGTCACCGACGACAAGGTGTACTGCATCTATTGGGCCCCCGGCGAGGAAGTCATCCGCGAGCACGCCCAAACGCTCGGCGTGCCCGCGAACCGGATCTCGGCCGTGAAGCGATTGATGGGACCGCAAACGACGGAGTGACCGTCACGCGGTCGGATTCGCTCCCGGCTCGCCCAGCGCGAACGTGATCGCGTCGTCGGGCGACATCTCCCAACCCGACATCCAGCTGACCGCGGCCTGTGCGCTCGACATCTCTTGGCGCGCGACGTCGAGGCTGCGGTCGAGCTCGGCTTGTGTCGCGTCCTGACCTCTTGAGCTCAGCGCCTTGCGTATCGCGGCGGCGCTTCCGGCCAGCGTCAACGCACGCTCGAGCGCGCCGGTTTTCAAGGCGCACCGGCTCAATGCCTCGAGCACGCGCGGGGCATCGATTCTGTGGCCGAGCTCGCGATAGAGCGTGAGCGCCTCGCGGTTGAGCTTCTCAGCCGTCGCGTAGTCGCCGGCATCGATCGCAATTCCTGCAAGATCGTACAAGCACGCCGCGGCGCCGACGCGCTCGCCGAGCCCGCGGAACATCGATAGCGACTCGTCGTACAGGCGTTCTGCGGTACCAGTATCCCCGCGCCTGCGCGCGACGTCGCCCTGATGGTTCAACGACCAAGCGAGCGCCGCTTGGTCACCGGCGGCGCGGAACAACTCGGCCGTTTCTTCATGCAGCCGCTGAGCCAAGTCGTAATCGCCGCGCCGCATCGCGAAATCGGCGTAGTTACTGAGCATTCCGCCGACGATTGCCGGCGACCCCCCGGCGTCACGCGCGACTTTGATCGCTTCTTCGTGAAATCCGCGCGACGCTTCGAAGTCGCCGGCCTGCTGAGTTTGCACCGCCAGCGAGTTGAGACCGCGCAGCACCGCCGGGACGACGCCGAGCTTCCTCGCGAGCGCGAGACCTTGGCGGTGATACAGGTCCACGTCTCCGGGTCGGTTCATGTTCACGGCTAAATCCCCGGCCCAACACAGCGACCAGACCCGCAGCTCCGTCTGCTCATGGCTCATCCCGAGGAACCGCACGGTCCGCTCGAAACCCTCCGCAGCGTAGCCGCGTCGGAGCCAGTAGTGGCCGAGCGAGTTGCAGAGCTTCATGCCCCATTCGGTGTTGCGCGTGTCGGCCAACCAGTCGAGCGCGGCGCGCAGGTTGCCGAGCTCTTGATCGAAGCGATCGTAGAGCGTCTCGAACTGGCTTTCCGTCGATAGATGCGTAGTCTCGCCCGCGAGAACGAGATAGTAGGCTGCGTGGGCGCGGCGCGTGCGCGCGCTTTCGCCGGTATCGGCGAGGCGGCCGGCCGCATACTCGCGCATGATCCCGAGCATCGC